>JBBSHB010000134.1:0-7683 GCA_038253515.1 Gemmatimonadales bacterium
GGAGTCTATGGGCACACGAGCCCGGTCACCCGCCGGCCCGCCACGCTGCTGGCCATGCGCGCGAGCGGCTTCATGCGGCTCGACGTGGCGGCCGGCACCGGACGAGAGCGCCTGAGCGTCTTCACCGTCGATGCCTCGGGCACGGGGCGGGAGGTGTATGCGCTCTGGCTCGACAAGACGGCCCCGCTGCCCGACGCACCGACGCTGGCGTGTCCCACCCCGGCCCCGCCCAGCCCGAGCGGAGCGCGAGCGCTCCTGGAGCATGGGTGGCCAGGGCTGTCATCGCGGGCGGAGTAGCCGGGACCGTCATCGGGCGGAGTGGCCCGGACGGTCATCGGGCCGAGTGGCCCGGACTGTCATCGGACGGAGTGGCCCGGACTGTCATCGGACGGAGTGGCCCGGACTGTCATCCCGAGGGAGCGGAGCGACCGAGGGATCTTGCTGGGCCGAGGTCGACCCCCGGGATAGAAGATCCCTCGCTTCGCTCGGGATGACAGAGCGGCGCTCTCAGCCGCCCGCCGTCGGCCAGTATATTACCGGCGCTCCCGGAACTGCCCCCGACGGATGGAACCCACGCAGGAGACCCTCCCTCATGACCCGTGTGACGCTCTGGTCCCTCGCCTTCCTGCTCGGTGCCGTGCCGCTCGCCGCCGCGCAGAGCGCGGCCCCCGACGAACGCTGGCAGGTGACGCTCGACGACGGCCGGTACGTCTGGGATATCCGCCTGGTGAAGCTCGACGGCGACTCCCTGGTCGTGCGCCAATCGGACAGCCTGGTGGCGGTGCCGGTCGCTCATATCACCGAGGTTCGGCTCATTCGGAAGTCGGAGGTACGGATGGCCGGCGGTGGCGAGATGCCGGGCGCGATGGGCGCTCTCATGGGCGGCGACGATGAGGTCTATGACCTGTCGCCACTCGAATTCGCCGAGCGGATGCGGACGATTCAGAAGATCCTGCTCAACCATCCGGCCGCGCCGTAGCCTCCACGGGAAACCGCATGGTGTGGAGTCCCCGCGCTCCAGGCCGAGCGGCGGAGCCCGAGCGCCGACGCGGCCTCTGCAGCGGCCTCGGACGCGGTGCTCCGGACGACGTTTCCGGCCGACCACGCCATTCTCACGGGCGAGCTGGCCCAGGAGCGTGCCCGCCTCCACCGCGCCGGCATCGGTCCAGCAGTGGTCGCTGCGGCCGCACGCCGCGGCCGCCGCGCCGCGCGACCCTGGGTTCGCCTCGCGGCCGCCGAGCTCAGGGTCAGGGACTGGAGGGGCTCGGCCCCTCCGGGTCACGGGCGCTGGCCGGCCGACGGCGTGCCGCCCATCGAGGACCTGGCTGAGGGGGCCGAGGTCCTGCTGCTGGAAGGCGCCGGGGGTCTGCTGTCGCCGATCACTTGGGAGTGGTCGGTGGTCGAGCTCGCCCGCTCGCTCGTGCCGCGGCCGAAGGAGGCTCGCGCGGCAGTGTAGGCGATGGCGGACATCGTGTCGTGGCTCGACCTCACCCGGCCGGACGGCGCTCCAGCCGGGTGATCGCCTCACCGATCGCCGAGCGCGCCTCGGGCCGGCGGACGCCCGGGAGCACGGCGCGGAGCTGGGCCAGCGCGTCCTCCCGGTCGAGCTGCTCCTCCAAGGCGTCGATTGCCCAGGTGCGCACCCAGGCCCGCTCATCGTCGATGCTCTCGGTCAGCGCGCCCCGGGCGAGCGTGTCGCCTCGCGCCGCAAGCACGGCCAGCGCGGTGGTGGGCAGCGGCTGTGCGCCGACCAGGCGCGCCACCGCCCGCACCAGACCCGAGTCGGGGTGATGCACCACGGCGGCGATGGCAGCGTTCTGAATGACGTCACGGTAGGATGAGGTGGAGAGTCCGGCGAGCACGGCCTCGCGGGCGCCGCCGGGCGAGAGGCGCGCCAGCGCCGTGAGGGCCGCGGCGCGCACCGCGTAGCTCGGATCGCCGCTCCAGGCCGCCCGCGCCAGCGCCCACGCCCGATCCCCACCCACACCGCCGAGCGCGCCGACCGCGGCCTCGCGTACCTGGGCCGAGGTATCGCGAGCGCCATCGGCCAGGGCGGGCAGCGCGAGCGCCGGCGGGAAACCGGCCAGCCCCGCGGCCGCCTCTGCCCGCGTGCGGAAGTAGTCGGCACCTCGCGCCGCCCTGGCCAGGGCAGCACCGGCGGTGGTGTCGCTGCGTCGCCGGGAGAGCTGCTCGATGGCCCAGAACCGGCTCCACAACCGATCCGCGCGCGCCAACTGATTGGCGAGCCAGGCCGTGGGCTGGTCGAAGGTGAGACCCTTCACCACGGCGTCCTCGTCGTCGAAGACCACCATGGTCGGCGGACCGCGGAGGCCCTCGATGCGGATCGTCTGTTCCCGCCGATCGATCGTCGCCCGGGCCACGACGTCTCCCCCGGTCGTACCGACCCGGACCGTCACCGGTGCCCGGAATACCTCCGGAGTGGTGAAGCGGAAACCGTTGCTGTCCGCCGTGGCCGTGTCCCGTTGGGTCTGCCGGACCGTCAGGCTGAGCGCGCCGGCCGCCGAGTCGAACGCGGCGGACACGGCGAACTCGGGATAGCCGGCCCGATAGATCCATTGCGACCAGAACCACTCGAGGCTCTGACCGGTGGCGTCGAGCACCGCCTGGCGGAGATCGTCGCTGGTCGCCGTGCCGTAGGCGTGGCGCGTGAGATAGAGGTGGATCGCGGCCCAGAAGGGCTCGGCGCCCAGATGCTGCTTCAGCATCTCCAGCACCAGCGCGCCCTTGGGATAGACGTTGTTGGAGTTCCAGCTGGCCAGCGGGGTGCGGCGCCGCGCGTCCCGAAGGATGAACTCGCCGTACTCCGCCAGGTAGTAGTCCTCCTCCGCGCGCGGCCCCTGCTTCGCGCCCCAGTACTGGCCCGGCATGAATTCGGCCATCCCCTCGTTCAACCAGTAGTTGGCCCAGTTCTCGGTGGTCACCAGATCGCCGAACCACTGGTGTGCCAGCTCGTGAGGGATCAGTGACTGGAGGTACCAGGGTCGATCCTGGAAGGCTCGCGCGTCGGGCAGCCAGTCCACCAGGGTGGTGGCGCTGACGTTCTCCATGCCCCCGATGAAGTCGGCCACGGTGGTCTGGGCGTACTTGGACCAGGGGTAGGGGACGCCGGTGAGACGGCTGAAGGTCTCCATCATGTCCGGCGTCACGCCGAAGAGGGGGCGGGCCCGGGTGCTGTCCTCCCGGTAGACGTAGTACTCGACCGGACGGCCGCGCCAGCGGTCCGTGATTTTCACCAGCGGGGCCGCCACCAGCGAGATCAGGTAGGTCGAGGCGGGCCTCTCCTGCGACCAGCGCACCGTGTGCATGCCGCCGGGGGCCGGTCGGTCGCGCACCAGCCGTCCGTTGGAGACGACGGTGAGGCGCGCGGGCACGGTGGCCAGGAGGTCCCAGGTCTCCTTGTCGTTGGGCGCTCCCCAGGTCGGGATCCATCGCGGGTTTCCATCGGTGCCGCCCCCGCTGTAGACCTGCTGCGGCCGGTGGGCCAGGCCGGGCTCCTGCTTGAAGAAGTAGAGCCCCCGGCCCTGCTCGATCCGTCCGTGATAGTCGATGGTGAACCGCACCGTGTCCCCGAATCCCGCCGGGTGCTCGAGCAGGACGGCGAGGGTGTCGCCCGGGCGATCGAAGCGCAGCGCCCCGCCCGGGGTGGTGACGGCACGGACCTCGAGCCTCCGATCCATGTCGAGCCGGATGGTATCGAGGCCGGGGCTGAGGGAGGTGAGCGTGGTGACCACCCGACCGTCGAAGGCGGTCGAGTCCCAGTCGAAGTTGCGGACCTCGATCCGCTGGTGGAGCAGATCGAAGTCGTGGGAGGGAGTGTACCAGCCGTTGAGCACCCGCTCCGCATTGGACTGAGCGGCAAGGCCAGGAGCAGCGCCCAGGAGCGCGAGGAGGACACGGGGTATACGGGAGGGCATGGCGGAAATTAATGCCGGCCCCGGTTCGGGCGCTTGACTTCTGCTTGACCGCTCCAGGCAGTGTTGCCACCGCTGGAGGTGCACTGGCAGCGGACGGATCGCCACGAAAGGGAGGGCGGCAGGTGAGCGCGATGCGAGGGATCTGGATTACCGGTATGGGCGCCGTGAGTGCGGCGGGGAACGGCGCGCCCGCGCTACGGACGCTGCTCAGGGAGCAGCGCAGCGCAGTAGCCACCCTGCCGTCGTCCTATTGGAGCGTGGGAAGGTGCCCCACGCCCCCGCGGATCCGCGCCGCGCGCCTGTTGGACCGAAGCGCCCGTCTCTTCGCCGCCGCCGCGGAGGAGGCCTGGCGGGGTGCCGGCTTCACCGACGCGCCGCCCGATCCATCCCGCTGCGATGTCATCGAAGGGAGCTCGCTGGGTGCGCTGAGCGAAGTGCTGCCCCAGGAGCGCGACCGGTCGCGTGCGGGATCCAGCCGGCCGGCCGGCCTCCGCTTCATGCCTGGCGCCGGAGGCGCCGACTTCGCCAGGACCCATGGCGTCGAGGGAGCGGTCTTTCACATCTCGGCCGGCAGCGTCTCCTCCGCCATGGCGATCATCGAAGCAGTGGCGCGGCTGGAGGCCGGGCGGGCGGATGTCGTCGTGGCGGGTGGCGGCGAATGCCCCCTGGACGAGACGGTGCTGGCGACCTTCGCCGCGGGTGGCATCCTGACCCCCAGTCGGATGTTGGGCGGGGTCTGCCGACCGTTCGATCTGGATCGTGGCGGGACGGTGCTCGGGGAAGGTGCCGGAGCGCTGGTACTGGAGCGGGCCGAGCATGCCGCCAGGCGAGGCGCCGCCCCGCTGGCGGTGATCCTCGGAACTGGCTGGAGCCGGGGATCCTACCGGATGACCGGGCTGGATCCGACCGGTCGCGGCGTGA
Organism: Gemmatimonadales bacterium; assembly: GCA_038253515.1. Taxonomy (GTDB): domain Bacteria; phylum Gemmatimonadota; class Gemmatimonadetes; order Gemmatimonadales; family GWC2-71-9; genus CAVVWJ01. Next base: position 4,857 of record JBBSHB010000134.1, read on the forward strand.
CCCAGGCAGCGCGACAGGCCATTGGCGGGCTCACCACCGGGCAGATCGGCTGGATCAAGACCCACGGGGCCGGCACCCGGCTCAACGACGCGGCCGAGTGCGCCGGACTGGCGGCGCTGATGGGCGGCGATCTCCCGGACGCGCCGCTCACCTCCCTCAAGCCCGCGCTGGGGCACTCGCTCGGCGCCAGTGCCGCGGTCGAGACGGTCGCCGCCGTCCTCGCGTTGCAGGATGGGATGGTGCCGCCCACGCTCAACACCCGGCACCCCGACCCGTCGCTGCCGGCCTGTACCGTGGCACTGGAGCCGCTGGTGCCCAGGGCAGCGGTCGCCCTGCTGCTGGCGGAGAGCTTCGACGGGCGGTGCGCGGCCTGGACCCTGGCCGCCGCGGCCTGACTGGATCGAGTTGCCGGGAGCTCAGAGCAGGTGAAGCTGGGTCACCGGCGCGAAGCTCTGGCGGTGATGGCGGCAGGGACCTCGGAGTCGGAGCGCCTCCTGATGCTCCGGGGTGCCGTACCCCACGTTGGTCTCCCAGCCGTAGCCGGGGTGGTGCGCGGCGAGGCGGTGCATGAGACAGTCCCGCACCGTCTTGGCCAGGATGGACGCGGCGGCGATCGAGTGACAGAGCGCGTCCCCGTCCACCAGGGCGTCGTGGACGTAGCCGATCTCCGGCAACGGCAGACCATCGATCAGAATGCGGTGGGGGCGAGCGTCGAGTGACGGGCAGCGGAGCAATCGTCGGAGAGCGCGGTGCATGGCGAGCGCGGTGGCGACCCGGATGTTGAGCCGGTCGATCTCCCGGGCCGAGGCCGCGCCCAGCCCGAAGCCGAGGGCGCGGCTCCGGATACGGGCCGCCAGGCAGGCGCGGACGCCGGCCGGCAGGAGCTTGCTGTCACGGAGCCCCCGGATGACCCGGCACTCGGGAGGGAAGACGACGGCCGCGGCCACCACCGGCCCCGCCAGTGGGCCGCGGCCCGCTTCGTCTACCCCGACCAGGAGGACCTGCTCCGCCCAGGCCACCCGCTCCTGACGGAGCGACGGGCGTGGCGCCATCGGCTCAGCTCTCGCGCTTTTCCTTGATGCGCGCGGCCTTGCCGCTCAGGGCACGGAGATAGTACAACTTGGCGCGGCGGACTTGCCCGCGGCGCACCAGCTCGACCGAGGCGATGGTCGGGCTGTGCAGCGGGAACAGGCGCTCCACCCCGACGCCGGCGGAAATCTTCCGGACGGTGAAGTTCTCGCTGATGCCGCCGCCGCGCTTCGCGATCACCAGTCCCTCGAACGCCTGCAGCCGCTCTTTGTCCCCCTCCCGAACGCGAACCATCACCTTGACGGTGTCTCCCGGCTCGAATGCAGGAATGTCCGTGCGCAAGCCCTCACGGGCCACCTCTGCCAATCGTTCCATCGTCAGACCCTCCTCGCCGTCCCGGCGCCTGGTGAATGATTCCCGCCATACCGCCCCTACAATATGTCACGATCGGCCTCGGCGTACCTGGCCCAGAGATCGGGCCGCCGCTCCCGGGTGAGGCGCTCCGCCTCGGCCTGCCGCCAGGCCGCGATCCCGGCGTGGTCGCCCGAGCGGAGAACCTCGGGCACCGCCAGCCCCCGGAACACCGGCGGCCTGGTGTAGCTCGGCGGACTCAAGAGCCCGTCATAGTGCGAATCGGTGCCGGCCGACTCATGGTCTCCCAGCGCGCCCGGCAGCAGCCGCACCACGGCGTCGAGCACACAGAGCGCCGCAGGCTCACCCCCGGAGAGGACGAAGTCGCCGATCGAGAGCTCGTCGGTGGCCAGGGCATCGGCCACCCGCTGGTCGACGTCCTTGTAATGGCCCGCGAGGAGCGTCAGTCGCTCGCCCAGCGAGAAGCGGACGGCGTCATCGTGCTCGAACGGGCGGCCGCGCGCCGACAAGAGCACGATCGGTCCGGTGGGACCCAGGCTCTCGACCGCCTCGAAGAACGGCTCCGGCTTGAGCACCATCCCGGCCCCGCCGCCGTAGGCGTAGTCATCCACGGTCGCGTGGCGATCGTGGGTGAAGTCGCGGAGCTGGACCAGATTGAACCGCACCAGCCCGGCCGCCGCCGCCCGCCCCGGGATGCTCGTCGCGACGAACGGCGCGATGACTTCGGGGAACAGGGTGACCACGTCGATCGTCAGCATCGGAGTGTCGTCCCGAGCGCGGTAGCGTCATCCCGAGCGGCGCACTGTCATCCCGAGCGGCGCACTGTCATCCCGAGCGGAGCACTGTCATCCCGAGCGAAGCGAGGGATCTTCTCACCCGGGGGTCGAACTCGGCCGAGCAAGATCCCTCGTCGCTACGCTCCTCGGGATGACAGCCTACTCCACCAACCCCAGCGGCGGCGTCACCACCAGCCGGCGAGCCCCCCGGTCCACCTGCTGCACGAACTCCTTCTTGTACGGCAGCAGGAACTCGCGCTTGGGGCCCTGCACCTCGATCATGATCCCGGCCGGCAGCTCGTAGACCGCCGTGACCAGCCCCAGCGGCGTCTCGTCGGGGAGCCGGACCGAGAATCCCTCCAGCTCATGGAGGTACACCTCGTCCCCTTCCGGCGGGACCAGCTCATCCGCAGGCACCGCCAGGAACAGCCCCCGCCACGGATCCAGCGCGTCGCGCCCGTCGGCGCCCTCGAACTTGATCAGCCATTCGCGGTGATACGGCCGGCTCCGCTCGATCCTGACCGGTCCCGCGACCGTCTCGCCATCCAGCCCCACCAGCCACACCGATCGTCCCGCCGCGAACACCGTCGCCGGATTGTCGGTGAGCGGGAAGAGGGTGGTATCGCCTTTCAGTCCGTGCGGCTTGCGCA
>JBBSHB010000135.1:0-7656 GCA_038253515.1 Gemmatimonadales bacterium
CGATATCTACTCGCTGGCGTGCGTACTCTACGAGATGCTCGCGGGAGAGCCACCGTTCACCGGCCCGACCGCCCAAGCGATCATCGCCAAGCGGCTGAGCTCCCCGGTTCCCCCGCTCCGCACCGTCCGGGAAACAGTGTCCCCGGCGGTCGAGCGGGCGGTCGAAGTCGCGCTCGCCAAGGTGCCGGCCGACCGGTTCGCTACGACGGACGATTTCGTTGCCGCACTGCATGGCGCTGGCCCGAGCGCCGCACAACCCTCGGCGCCGATTCGCGGCATCTCCCGGCGCCGGGTCGCCCTCGCAGCAGGAATCGCGCTGGCCGTGCTCGCCACGGCTCTGTTATTGCGGCGGTGGTCGGCGCCAGCCACCCACCCGGATACCAGCCTTGTGGCCGTGGTTCCATTCCGGATCGTGAGCAGCGACTCCTCGCTGATATACCTCCACGAGGGGCTGGTGGATCTCTTCGCGGCGAAGCTCAACGGAGAGGCGGGCCCGCGTTCGGTGGACCCCCGTGCGGTCATGCGGTTGTGGAATGCGTCTGCGGAGGGTCGAAGCGACCTGCCCGAAGGCGAGAAGCTGCGGCTCGCGCGGCGGCTGGGCGCGGGACGGCTGCTGACCGGCAACATCGTGGGCACCGCCGAGCGTCTGGTGCTGAGCGCGGCCGTGATCGACGTCGCGACCGGCCGGGCGCAGCAACAGGCGACTGTGGATGGTCTGTACGATAGTCTCCCCTTTCTGGTGGACCGGCTCGCCGGACAACTGCTGGCGCTCGGGGCGGGGGTCCATTCGGAACAGCTGACCAGCCTCACCAGCGCCTCCCTTCCTGCCCTGCGGGCGTACCTCACCGGCAGGAGCGCGGCGCGCGATGGTCGCTGGGTGGATGCGATCAAGAGCTTCAACCAGGCATTGAAGTCGGATTCGGCGTTCGCCCTCGCGGGGCTGAGCCTGGCCAGCGCTTCTTTCGGGTTGGACGGATCGGAGAGCGACAGGGGACTACGGCTTGCATGGGCGGCACGAGCTCGATTGAGCTGGCGCGACCGGACCTTCCTCGACGCCGGGCGCCTGGGAACTCTGCAGGCCATGCAGGAGCTGGTGAAGAAAATCCCCGACAGCCCGGAAGCGTGGTACGGGCTGGGGGACAAGTACTACCACGACGGCGCGCTGCACGGCGTGACCGATGCGGACGCGAGGGCCCTGGCCGCCTTCCGGCGATCGCTCGCCCTCGACACAGCCACCGCGACCAATCCCAACGCCGAACCGCTGGAGCACTTTGCCACCCTGGCGCTCGCGGCCGGCGACAGCGCGTCGGTGCGCTACTTCCTCAGCCTCGCGCTCCGCCACGACTCCACCGGGGATTTCGCGGCGGCCCAGCGTCTAGCGCTGGCCAGGGCCTCGGGCGACACCGCCGCGATCGCTCGATGGGATGCGAATCTCGAACACGCCAACTTCCAGACGCTGCTCACGGTCATCTGGGACGGGCAGCTGCGGGGAGGACGAGTTCGGGAGGCCCAGCGCGCCATCGAGATCGCCCGGCGCCGAGTCGCCCCAATGCCCGTCGAGGCCGGAGGATTCGTGCGCACGCTCGCGCACGATCTCGCCCTGAACCGAGGCAGACCGCTGGAGGCGCTCGCGGCCAGGCGGCTCCGATCCGATCATCCCCGCGGGGAGGCTCGGTGGCTTATCGATGACGCGGTCTATTGGGGAGGGGACACCACCGCTGCCGCGGAGGCGGCCGGCAAGACGGCCAAGATCGTCGCGAGCCCGTCGCCGCCGGAACCTGATTCCCTCCTCTTCTACTACTATGACATCTGCATCCTTGAGCAGTGGCGCCTGGCGCACGGAGATCTTCGCACCGCCACTTCATCGATCGCGCGACTCCGGGATGCGGCCAAGATCCCAAAGATGCAGTTCCCCGAGGAGCACGAGCGGTGCGCCGATCTCCTCGACGCCTGGTACGCGACGGCCGCACATCTGCCGGACGCGCGTCGGAAGCTTGCTCGCGTCGACTCACTGCAATCGCACGACCCGGTCGGAGTGACCTCATCCGCGATCGAAGCGTCGAATCTCCTGGTGACCCGGCTGTGGGAACAGCAAGGGGACTGGCCGCGGGCCGAGGCCGCAGCTCGAAGGCGATATATGGGACTGAACCCCAGGTTCCTCTCCACCCGCCTCCGTGAGGAGGGTCGGTGTGCGGCGCTGGCTGGTCATCGTGAGGCCGCCATCCGCGCGTACCAGCACTACCTCGCCTTGCGCTACGATCCCGAGCCGTCCGTCAAACCGGAGGTCGAGCCGGTGCGTACAGAGCTGGCCGGGCTGATCGGGGAGCAGGCGAAGTAATCCAGCGAGGCACCCGCTGGCGAAATACAACTCGGCGCCCGGTACACGTTCTGACTCCTGCCCGCCTTAGTTTACGGGCATGCCGAACTTCATCTGTACCACCTGCGGCACACAGTACCAGGAGAGCGTCCTGCCGCCCGAGCAGTGCGTCATCTGCGCCGAGGAGCGGCAGTACATCGGCTGGAACGGTCAGCTCTGGACCACCCTCGTCGAGCTTCGTCGCGATCACCGGAACAAGATCGAGCCCGAGGGGCCCGGGCTGGTCGGCATCGGTACCGAGCCGGCCTTTGCAATCGCGCAGCGCGCCCTCCACGTCCGCACGCCGCAGGGTGGGGTCCTCTGGGACTGCATCAGCCTGGTGGACGACGCCAGCGTCGCCGCCATTCGGGCGCTCGGCGGTGTCCGCGCCATTGCCATCTCCCACCCGCACTACTACTCCTCGATGATCGAGTGGAGCCAGGCACTGGGCGACGTCCCCATCTACCTGCATGCCGGCGATGCGCAGTGGGTGGTCCGGCCCGAGCGCCCGGTGGTGTTCTGGGACGGTCCCACGCTCGAGCTCGCGCCGGGCGTCACGCTGATCCACTGCGGGGGCCATTTCGCCGGCGGCACCGTCCTCCACTGGGCCCAGGGCGCGGACGGCGAGGGTGCGCTCCTCACCGGGGACATCATCATGGTGGCCCAGGACCGCCGAACCGTGAGCTTCATGTACAGCTACCCGAACTACATCCCGCTGAACCCGGCCGCGGTGCGCCGCATCGGGAACGCGGTCGAGCCGTTCGAGTTCGAGCAGATCTATGGCGCCTGGTTCGGCCGCAACGTCCTCGCCGCGGGAAAGCAGGCCGTTCGCTACTCGGTGCGTCGCTACCTCCACGCCATCTCGCCGCGTGACGATCACTAGAGCCGGCGGCTCCGCGTTGGCCGTCGATCTGCGGCGGGCTCGCCACGCTCTGGTTCCGGCGCTACCCTCTGGCCCGAGTCGCCGTCGGCGTGCAGGTTTCATTCATCGTGTGGGGGCGGGCGGTCGCGCAGTACCCCTATCTGGTGCCGCCCGATCTCACCGTCGCGGCCACCGCCGCGCCGGCGGCGACGCTCCGCCTCGTCCTGCAAGCGATGGGCGTGGGAGCCGTGGTGCTGGTGCCGTCGTTGGTGTATCTCTTTCGGGTCTTCAAGACCGCTCCGGCGGATCCGTCGCAACGGTTGCCGAAGGGAGGATAGGCAGATGATCGAGACGGTGGTGCGCACCGAGCGGCTGGAGCTCTCGCCCCTGAGCCTCGAGGCCATCGAAGGCCTGCTGCAGGGTGACGCGGCGCGCCTGCGCGAGCTGACCGGTGCCACCTTCCCCCGGCCCGTCGCCCCGCCGCCGTACATGGCCGAGGCGCTTCCGGTCGTTCGCGACCGGCTGCGGGCCCAGCCGGACGAGGCGCCGTGGTGGAACTGGGTCATCGTCGAGCGCGCCACCAAGCGGGCGATCGGCTCGGTCGCCTTCGGGGGAGAGCCGGACGCGACTGGGGCGGTGCTGATCGGCTACGCGATGTACCCGGCGTTCGAGGGGCTGGGCTATGCCACCGAGGCCGTCCGGGCGATGATCGGCTGGGCCTTCCACCATCCCGGGGTCAAGCTGGTACGGGCGCTGGCCCCGGTGTGGAACACGCCGGCCCTGCGGGTGGCGGAGAATGTCGGCATGCGCCCCGTGGCCGCCGACGAGGATGACGACATCGGCGAGGTGCTGGTCTACGCCGTCACCGCGCCAGCATCCGTCGGATCGGCCTGATCAGCAGCGCCATCACGACGGCGGCAGTCAAGGCATAGAGTCCCACTGTGCCGAACAGCTGCGGCAGCGTGAACGTCTCGTAGAGACTCGCTACCCGGCCGCCCAGGTAGCTGCCCACCGACAGCGCCAGATACCACACCCCCATCGTGAGTCCTACGATCCGCGCCGGCGCCAGCTTGGTGATCGCGCTCATGCCGACGGGACTGAGCAGGAGCTCACCGATGCTGTGCAGGAAAAAGGTGGCCACCAGCCAGAGCGGGCTCACCCTGATGCCGGCCTGGGCCAGGCGCGCGGCGAAGAACATGACCCCGAATCCCGCCGCGACGAAGAACAGCCCGAGGGCGAACTTGGCCGGGCTCGACGGGTTGCGCTTGCCCAAACGGACCCAGATCCAGGCGAAGACCGGCGCGAGGAGAACGAGGAACACCGATTCGACCGACTGGAACCAGCTGGCGGGAAAGGGATGCCCCAAGATCCTGGTGTCGGTATTGCGCTGCGCGAACAGGTTGAGCGACGAGCCCTGCTGCTCGAACACCGACCAGAACACGGCCGCCCCGAGGAACAGCACCAGGACCACCGTCAAATGCTTGCGCTCGATCGGGGTCCACTGCGCCGAGAGGAACAGCCAGAGGAAGAAGGCCACCGTGATCAGCAGGAGCAGGATGCCGAAGGCGTCCCCCAGGCCCTTGGCGGTGATCCGGATGAGGCCCGACATGGAGAGCGCCACCAGCAGCCCGGCGACCGCGAGGACGGCCACGATTCCGAGCTGAAGCTGCCGCCGCTGGCGCGCCCGCGCCGCGTCGTTCTCCGGCGCGACCGGCTCCATTCCAGCGTCGCCCAGATACTTCCAGCCGCGCAGGTACTGCACGATGCCGAGGAACATCCCGACGGCGGCCATCCCGAAGCCGAAATGCCAGGAGAGCTCGGGTGAGATCCCGGCGGCCGCGAGAATGCCCCGGAACTGCTCGCTTTGCGCCAGCCAGCCGCAGATCAGCGGTGCGGTCAAGGCACCGAGGTTGATCCCCATGTAGAAAATCGAGAACCCGGCGTCGCGGCGCTCGTCCTCGGGAGCGTAGATCTGCCCGACCATGGTCGCGACGTTGGCCTTGAGCAGACCGGTGCCGATGATCACCAGCCCGAGACCGAGATAGAACGTGGTGATCGACGGAATGGCGAGGCTGATATGCCCCAGCATGATCACCACGCCGCCATACAGCGTGGCCCGGCGCTGGCCGAGAAACCGGTCCGCCAGCCAGCCTCCGGGGAGCGTCATCATGTAGACCAGGGCGGTGTAGGAGCCGTAGATCACGCCCGCCTTGGCGGCGTCGAACTGGAGGCCTCCGGCGGCGATCGGCGCCGTCATGAAGAGGATGAGCAGGGCGCGCATTCCGTAGTAGCTGAAGCGCTCCCACAGTTCGGTGAGGAACAGGGTGGAGAGCCCGCGCGGGTGCCCGAAGAACCGGGTGTCGCGCGGCAGGTTTCCGGACTCGGTGGGGCGGACGGCGGCGGTGGTCACGTGAGGTGCTCCTTGCGGCAGGGATCGAATGTCGCCCTCACCGATCCTTCCCCAGCTTGCGTTTGAGGTAGGCGAGCTGAGCCTCGATCGCCTGCTCCCGCCGCTGCCGCTCGGCATCGGCGTGCTGCCGTTCCTGCTCATCGGGCCGGGCTGCGCCCGCCGATTGGAGGTCGCGCCAGGCGGCGTCGATCGACTCCGACGGCGCGGCGCCCCCGGCCGACCGGGCCTGGGCCGTCATCTCAGCGACCTCCCGCTCGGCCAGCGCGAGCTCCTCCCGCTGCACCAGGATCCTGCGCTCGACCACGGCCACGCGCTCCCGGTGGCGGACGGCGAAGCGCTCGGCGACGGCCACCGTCTCCGGATCGGGCACCGCCGCAGCCAGCCGGCCCCGGCGCTCGGCGTCCTCCAGCTGCCGCCGCTCCGCGGCGAGCTCGCGCTCGCTCCCGTCCAACGCCTCGCGCATGGTGCCGACAGCCACCTTGGCCTCGAGCAGCGCCTCGCGCAGCCGCGCCGCATAGGCGTGCGGGTCGGTGCGACCGCGCTCGCGCAGCAGTTGGTCCAGCCGCGCTTTCAGCCCGTCGAACACGGCCGGCGAGCACCTGTCATGGAGTGATACCTCTGGACTGACACCTTTGGGGAGGCGCCCGGTCGCGGAACGCGCGGGCTGGTCGCCGGAAGGCGGCCGATGCTCAAAGAGAGACCGAATTGTAGGACCGGCGGCGGAGGCCGTCAAGCGATTGCACCTCCCTGGGCTTCCCGGTTGCCCGAGTCGCCGCTAGGCTACCCGTTGGACCCACACCCCCGAGGACCGGCGACGATGCCCGCCCAACCCTGCAGCGTCTGTGAGGAGGTCGCCGGCCGGATCACTGCACCCGGCGGCGTGATGTACGACGACGGCCTGTGGACCGTCGCGCACCACACCGGTCCCTACACCGATCCCGGCGAGCTCATCGTCAAGCTCCGCCGGCACTGCGAATCCCTGTCCGGATTGACCGAGCCCGAAGCCGCGGCGCTGGGCCCGGTGCTGCGCTCGGCGGTCGGTGCCGTCGAGCGCGTGGTTCGGCCGGAGCGAGTGTATGTGGCCTCCTACGGCGAGCGGGTGCGCCACGTGCACTTCTTTCTCCTTCCCCGGACGACGGCACTCCCGGCCGGCCACGTCGTGTCCGATGTGTACCGCCGGGGGCGTACGCTGCTCCGGCGCTGGGGAGTGCTGCCCAACCCTTCGGCCGATGCGCGTGCCGAAGCGGCGGGCCGAATTCGGGAGTCGGACCTGTGGAAACGGTCGAGCATCTGATCATCGGCGCCGGACCGGCCGGCCTCCGGGCGGCACAAGTGCTCGCCGAAGCGGGGCGCGAGGTCCTGGTGCTGGAGAAGCAGCCGGAGATCGGCCCCAAGACCTGCGCGGGAGGGCTCACCCTCAAGGCGTTCCGGGAGCTCGAGAGGCTCGGGCTCCCGCCGGAGGCGGCACACCGGACCGTCGGCCAGATCGCCTTCACCGGCGGCGCGGCCGGGGCCCTCGACCCGGACCTGAGCGTGATTCACACGATCCCGCGCCGCGCGCTCGGCCAGTGGCAGCTCCGCTGGGCCCGGGCGGCAGGGGCGGAGGTATGTGCCAGCACGGCGGCTCGCTCGATCGACCTGGCAAGCCGGAGCGGGTGGGCAGGAAACCGGCGGTTACGCTGGCGGCACCTGATCGGGGCGGACGGCGCCGATTCGTCCGTCCGGCGGGCGCTCGGGCTCCCCTCCCCGCGCGAATACTTCGCGGCGGAGTACAACGTCCCCGGGCTCCGGCTGGAGCCGCTGCGGGTCGAGTGCGATCCCGACCGGCTGATGAACGGCTACTTCTGGGTCTTTCCCCATGCCGGCTACACCTCGATCGGCGCGGTGGCGGCCAAGCGGCTGGTGCGCCCGCCCGCGCTCTGCCGCTACCTCGACGGGCGACTGGCTGAGCTGGGCGTTTCCCGGGACGGCGTCGCGTTGGAGGGAGCCACCCTCGAGGTGCAGTTTCGGGGAGTGCACTTCGAGAAC
>JBBSHB010000136.1:0-7630 GCA_038253515.1 Gemmatimonadales bacterium
GCCGCCCCAGCCCACGCTGCCGGCCGTGCGACGCGCGCTGCTCCACGCCACCCGGGCCGTGCTCCACCGATGTCCCCATTGCCAGTGCCAGGCCTCACGCTCGCCGCCGCGGCGTGAATGAATGTGGCAGAGTAGTGCTAAGACGCGCTGGACCTGTGAGCAGGCGCACCGGCGGCTCCGGGAGGAACTGGGCCCCGGCCACTTCGAGGGGCGCACGTGGCTCGAGCTGCACCACCCTGCGCTGCTGACGAACGATCAGCTTCGCCTTTACTGGAGAGGCAGCTCTTTCGTGCGACGCCCCGTAGTCGTGCGCCTCGTCTGCCCACCCCGTTGATCCAGCGTTGAACCCCGCGTCATACGTTAGCGTTATGACAGGTCGTCGGTCTCGCCGAATAGCGATCATCCGGTCGCTGCCGGGAGCGACATCCTCTGCCGGGATGCTGGTGAGCCGAGTTGGGTTCGAGCCATCGGGGTTCATGACGTAGATCTCACCGTCGCCGTCCCGGTCAGCCACGAAGGCGATTCGCGTCCCATCCGGCGACCATGAGGGTCCAAAGTTGTTCGCCGGCCCGCTCGTGAGCCGGATGGGATTTGATGCACGGGCTCCGGGGGTGAGGGCCGACGGTAGACACATCAGCGAGGGCCGTCCGGCGTAGGTCGACTGCGCGGACGGCCTACCCCTCCATCTTGACAATTCCGGCACCGAATGTAAACGTTTACATCGTCCTTTTCAGGCCCTCCGGCGGTCCAGATGACCACGATCAAGGATGTGGCCCGTGCGGCTGGTGTGTCCGTCGCCACGGTGTCCCGAGCCCAGAACGGCAGTGCCCTCGTCACGGAAGCCACCCGCCGACGCGTAGGTGAGGTCGCTGCACGGCTGGGCTATAGTCCCCACGGCGCCGCCCGCAGCCTGATCACCAACCGCACGAGCACTCTCGGTGTCCTGCTCCCGGACTTGTACGGGGAGTTCTTCTCCGAAGTCATCCGGGGGATCGACCAGACGGCCCAGCGGCACGGGCATCATCTGCTCGTTTCCAGTTCCCATGACGATCGCCCCGCACTCGAAGAGGCGTTGCGCTCGATGCGTGGCAGAGTTGATGGGCTCATCGTGATGTGGCCCGAGATGGATGCGGAGACCGCGTTGCGCAACCTTCCGGCCGGGTTTCCCCTCGTGCTCCTCAGCGCGCCGATCGCGCCGGACGGCTTCGACGTCATCACCGTGGCGAACTTCGAGGGTGCCTACGCGATGGTGTGTCACCTCCTTGAGCTCGGTCATCGGTGGATCGCGATCATCAAGGGTGTCGAGGGGAACGCGGACGCCGCGGAGCGGCTGCGCGGCTACCGAGCCGCTCTCGCGACCCGCGGCATCGCCTCGACCGCTCTCGAAGTGCCCGGCGACTTCAACGAAGAGTCCGGCTTCCGCGCTACGGGGAAGCTCCTGCGTGGCGAGATGCGGCCCACGGCGATCTTCGCGGCGAATGACGCGATGGCGATCGGGGCGCTGAGCGCGCTTCGGGAGGCCGGTCTCCGGGTACCGGACGACGTGGCCTTGGCCGGATTCGACGACATCCCGATGGCGCGCTACCTGGATCCCGCGCTCTCGTCGGTCCACGTGGATATCAGCGCGCTCGGCGAGCACGCCACCCTTCGCCTCCTCGCGGCCGTGCGGGACAAGGACCAGCACGAGCATCGCGCGGAAACGTTGCCCACCACCCTGGTCCTCCGGCGCTCCTGCGGCGCAGCCGTCCCCGCGTCGCGGCCGACCGCGCCGACAACCGGGCCAGCCCCCTTCACCACCTCCTCCCTGTGAGGCCCACCATGAAGATGAGCTTTGTCCTCCACGGCTGCTGGGCGCTGGTCCTGGCCGCGACGGTGCTGCCGCCCGGACGGGTCTCTGCCCAGACCAGCACGGGCAGTGTACGAGGCACAGTGAGCGATTCCGCCGGAGCGCCGCTCGTCGGAGCGGAGGTGGTCGCGCTGAATACCGCGACCGGGGTCCAGCGCACAGCTGCCACCAACACCCGCGGCTTCTATTCGCTGGCCGGCCTCGCGCCAGCCAGCTACCGGCTCACCGTCCGCCGCATCGGGAACGCGCCCGAGGCGCGCCAGACCCAGGTGCAGGTAGGCCAGGTGCTCACGATCGACTTCCGGCTTGCGACCTCGGCGGTGGAGCTTGCCGAGGTCGTCGCAGTGGCCGCGCCGGTGGTCGAAACCCGGACCTCGGAGGTGGCCACCAACGTGAGCCAGGCGCAGATCGAACGACTGCCCACGCCCAGCCGGAACTTCCTCGACCTGGCGGCGCTGACGCCCGGCGTCACCGTCACCGAGGATCGCATCAACGGGAACACCCGAACGTTCCAGGCCGGGGGCCAGGGCGCGAACGCGGTCAACCTCTTCATCGACGGCACCAGCCTCAAGAACGACCTGACGGGCGGCGGCATCGCCGGCCAGGACAACAGCCGGGGCAATCCCTTCCCCCGGAACGCCATCCAGGAGTACCGGGTCATCAGCCAGAACTTCAAGGCCGAGTACCAGAAGTCCTCCAGTGCCGTCATCACGGCGACCACCAAGTCCGGCGGCAACGTCTGGAGCGGAAATGCGTTATTCGGCTATCAGAGCAAGGGGCTGGTGGCGCTGGACAGCTTCCAGCGCGCGGACAAGCATGTCGCCGACAGCATTGCCACTGTGACAGGAACGCCGTCGACGTTCACGGAGCCGGACTACAACCGCTCCCTGGTCGCCTTGAGCGCGGGCGGTCCGATCATCCTGAACAAGCTGCACATCTTCGGGTCCTACGAGGGGAACTACCAGAACCGCGCGAACCGGGTGAACTTCACACCTCCGCCGACCGGGATGTTCCCGGCCCTCGATACGGTCAACCTGACCCAGTACAACGGCAACTTCCAGGCGCCGTTCCGCGAGACGCTGCTCTTCGGTAAGCTGAGCTACGCCGTCAACCCGAAATCCTCGGCGGAGCTGAGCTTCAGCAATCGTCATGAGAGAGAAATTCGGGACTTCGGCGACCGCAAATCCTTCCAGGAGGCGCTGCTCTACCGCAATAACGTGTCCATCGGGCAACTGAAATACAACTACTTCTCGGGGCCGTGGCTCAACGAAGCGAAGGTGGACTATTCGCGCTTCCGCCGGTTCCCGTTCCCTAACACCCCGGGCCTGGCGGGGCGGATCTATCAGTTCGACAACAACGACAACGAACTCGGCAGCTTCCTGAGCAGCCAGGACTTCATTCAGAAGCGGCTCGGCTTCCGCGACGACCTTACCTACTCCGGATTCGAGGCGGCGGGGCAGCACGTCTTCAAGGTGGGCGCCAGCTTCGACTTCGCGAAATACAACGTGTTCAAGGACAACGACGGGACGCCAAAGTTCGCGTACGCCGACACCGTGACAAATTGCGGTTGCGCAGAAGACGGTCAGGCGTTCGCCTTCCGGAACCCCTACCAGCTGGTCCTCGGCATCGGCGATCCGTTCCTGAACACCAACAACAACCAGATCGGCGCCTATCTGCAGGACGACTGGAGTCCCGTGGAGCGGCTCACCCTCAACCTGGGGATCCGCTGGGACTACGAGTCCCACATGCTGAACTACGATTACGTGACGCCGCAGAACGTGGTCGACACCCTCACCCGCTACAACGACTCGATGCCGACACCGATCGACCTGAGCCGGTACATCAGCACCGGCAACGAGCGGAAACCGTTCTACGGCGCCTTCCAGCCGCGGCTCGGGTTTTCTTACGCGCTCGACCGGAATGACAGGACCACGATCTTCGGCGGCTTCGGCATCTACTACGACCGCTCGCTGTTCGACCTCTTCGCCGTCGACGAGACCATCAAGTTGAGCCATCCGACTTTGTTCGTTGACTTCGCCCACCCCGACTCGGCCCCGGCCCCGGGCCAGGTGGCCTGGAATGACTCGTACCTGACCGCCGACAAGGCGACGCTGGCCACCCTCGCCGGTACCTTCGGCGTCCCGGAGGCCTTTTTGATCGACAGCAAGGCGAAGCCGCCCAAGTCGAGGCAGTGGAACGTGGGTATCCGCCAAGTCCTCGGGGATTTCGCGGTCTCGGCTACCTACGCCGCCGTTCGCGGCGTGAACGGGCTGGTGTACAACTGGACCAACTTCGGCCTCAACCCGGACGGCTCCTGCTGCACCAGCTTCGACCTCGGGGCCCACGGCTTCCGCAACTTCCTCTTCACCACCAATGACGTGAAGACCTGGTACGACGCGCTGCAGATCCAGGTGAACCGGAGCTACCGCCCGAGCGAGAAGTTCGGTTGGGGCGCGGGGCTGACGTACACCTACACCACGCGGTTCGTCCAGGGGGTGGACGGCGTGGGCGACGGGTTCGCCTTCCCCAACACGAATATCCCGAAGCACCCGGCCAACGACGAGAAGCACCGGGTGGTGGCCAACTGGATCATGGATGTGCCCTATCTCTTCGGCATCCAGTTCAGCGGCCTGGTGACGCTGGGGGGGAAGATCCGCCAGGACGTCAGCAACCTGCGGTTCGGCGCGCCGGGCTCCTTCGTCCGCGGGGGCTTTACGGTGCCCGGCGGCATCTTCCCCTACCGAAACGTCGATCTCCGGCTGCGCAAGGACTTCCCCAACCTTGGGCGGACCACCCTCGGAGTGACCGTGGACGCGTTCAACGTGTTCAACCGCGCCAACCTCGGTGACTTCGACACCGGGGACCCGACGAGCCTCAACTTCGGGAAAGCCCGCGGCGTCGTCACCGATGCACGCCGGTTCCAGCTCGGCGTGGAGTGGGGCTTCTAAGTAACCGTTCGCTGCCGCGGGGCGTCGATGCCGGCGCCCCGCTGCCGTGGTTCAAAGCCCGGGGCCGATTGTTCATTCCGAGACCCCGTTCTTGAGCGCGCCGGAGCAGGAATGCCGATGCACGCTGTCATCCTGAGGGCGCGAAGGGTCTGGCTCCTTCGCTCGCTGCGGCCGCTCAGGACTGCTGCCTCGGCAAGCCCTCTGCTGCTCATCGCCGCAGTCCTGGCCGCCTTGGGCTGCTCCTCGGCGACTGGCCCGTCGCTCCCGACGCCGTCCGTCCGGGAGACGGCGTTCGTGGACACCCTCGAGCAGCGCACCTTCGCCTTCTTCTGGGAGCGCAGCGACCCGCGCAACGGCCTCACTCCCGACCGGTGGCCGACCCCCTCGTTCTCCAGCATCGCGGCGGTAGGCTTCGCCCTCACCGCCTACCCGATCGGGGTCGAGCGCGGCTACGTGACCCGCGCCCAGGCGCGTGAGCGAGTGCTCAACACCCTCGTCTTCCTCTGGACCGCGCCGCAGGGAGACGGGCAGAGCGGCATAACCGGCTATCGAGGGTTCTTCTATCACTTCCTCGACATGCGCTCGGGGCAACGATTCAACCAGGAGATCGAGCTCTCCACCATCGACACGGCGCTGCTGCTGGGCGGGGTGCTCTTCTGCCAGTCGTACTTCGACGGCGCCGACGCGCAGGAGACGAGAATCCGCCAGCTGGCCGACTCGATCTACCGCCGCGTCGACTGGAAGTGGGCCCAGGCC
Source organism: Gemmatimonadales bacterium (assembly GCA_038253515.1). GTDB lineage: Bacteria > Gemmatimonadota > Gemmatimonadetes > Gemmatimonadales > GWC2-71-9 > CAVVWJ01. The sequence continues at coordinate 5,551 of JBBSHB010000136.1, forward strand.
CGCCCGCCCGCCGTGTCGAACGGCTGGTATCCCGGCAGGGGATTCATTCAGTACGACTGGACCGGGTACGACGAGGGCATGATCGTCTACGTGCTCGCCCTCGGGTCGCCCACCTATCCGGTAGAGCCGGACGCGTGGGACGCCTGGCTGCGTGAATACCAGTGGGGGCAATTCTACGGCCAGGACTACGTCGGCTTCGCGCCGCTCTTCGGCCACCAGTATTCGCACGTCTGGGTAGACTTCCGCGGCATCCAAGACAGATACATGCGGGAGAAGGGCATCGACTACTTCGAGAACTCGCGCCGCGCGACGTATGCGCAGCGGAGCTACGCCCTCGACAACCCGATGGGATGGTCGGGATACGGGCCCAACGCCTGGGGACTCACCGCCTCCGACGGCCCCGGTGACACCGTCCTCACCGTGGGGGGCCGGCAGCGGCGGTTTATCTCCTACAGCTCCTCGCGGGGCGCGTCGTTCACCGAGGTGGTGGACGACGGGACGCTTGTTCCGGCCGCCGCCGGCGGGTCGCTCCCGTTCGCGCCCGAGATTACCCTCCCCATGCTCGTCGCGATGCGCGAGAAGGAAGGCGACGCGCTCTTCAGCCGGTACGGCTTCCTCGATGCCTACAACCCGAGCTTCCCCACCGACGTGGTGCCGAAGGAGGGGCGAGTCGTTCCGGGGCGCGGCTGGTTTGACGACGACTACCTCGGCATCGATCAGGGCCCCATCCTCGCGATGGTGGAGAACTACCGGACCGGCCTCATCTGGCGGTACATGCGACGCAACCCCCATATCGTGCGCGGGCTCAAGCGTGCCGGCTTCACCGGCGGCTGGCTCGACCAGGTACCGGCTTCCCCTTGAGAGTGCGCCGCCGGACTCTTCTCCTGGCGCTGGCCCTGCTCGGCGGGTGCAGCCGTGCTCCCGGGGAGGACCAGAGCGTGACCCTCCACCTCTGGGCCGTCGGCCAGGAAGGGGAGGTGGTACAAGAACTGGTGCCGGCATTCGAGCGGGAGAACCCCGGCGTGCGGGTCCGGGTGCAGCAGATACCGTGGACCGCGGCACACGAGAAGCTGCTCACCGCGTTCGTGGGGAACGCCACTCCCGACGTCGCCCAGCTTGGTAACACCTGGGTGGCCGAGTTCAAGGCGATCGACGCGCTGGAGCCGCTGGACCGGTGGGTCGCCTCGTCCCGGACGGTGGACTCCGCGGCGTACTTCGCCGGGATCTGGAACACCAACGTGCTCGACGACACCCTGTTCGGTGTGCCCTGGTACGTCGATACCCGGGTGATCTTCTACCGCAAGGACATCCTGGCCCGCGCCGGGTACACCCGGATGCCGGAGCGCTGGGACGGCTGGGTGAAGGCGATGCGCGTGCTGCGGGTCCAGATGGGCCCGAGCCGGTGGCCGATCTTCCTGCCCACCAACGAGTGGGTCCAGCCCATGGTCCTGGGGATGCAGAGCGGCTCGACCATCCTCCGGGACGGCGGCCGCTACGGGGCCTTCGCCGACCCCAGCTTCCGTCGGGGGTTCGACTTCTATGTCAGCCTCTTCCGCGACAGCCTGGCCCCGCCCCTCGGCAACAACGACATCGCCAATCCCTATCAGGAGTTTGCCCGCGGGCGCTTCGCGATGTGGATCACCGGCCCCTGGAACCTGGGTGAGTTCCACCGCCGGCTCCCCCCGGAGCTGCAGGACAGTTGGGGCACCGCGCCCCTCCCGGGGCCGACCGGCGACTCCTCGGGCGTCTCGATGGCCGGCGGATCCAGCCTGGTGCTCTTCCGCGCCTCGGGTCACAAGGCCGCGGCGTGGCGACTGGTGGAGTTTCTCTCCCGCCCCGAGCAGCAGCTCGCCGTCTCCCGGCTCACTGGGGACCTGCCGGCCCGGATCGACGCGTGGCAGCGCTCCGGCCTGGCCGACAGCGCTAATCTCGCCGCCTTCTGGGTCCAGCTCCACCGGACTGTGCCGCTACCCAAGGTGCCGGAGAGTGAGCTGATCGCCACCATGCTCTATCAACGGGCCGAGGAAGTGATCCGGGGTGGCCGCCCGATCGCGGCCACCCTGGCGGCGCTCGATCGGGA
>JBBSHB010000137.1:0-7562 GCA_038253515.1 Gemmatimonadales bacterium
AGTCGAGATTCCCTAATGGCGGCGGCCTGGTCCGGCTTCCTTCCGATTGTGCGATAGCGTATACCCCGATAGGAAGGCCCCCAGCGCATCCGTTGTGCACATCACGGGCCAGCCTCTGACGATGCCCCTAGCCCAACCACGTGAAGAAGCCACCCGAGGCCGCACCGTGACGCCGGAAGAGATCCAGCTGCTCAAGGCGATCTGCGACACCGGCCAGCAGAGATTTGGGCTCCGTCGGAAGACCGCTGCGGCCGCCCAGGTGTTCGACGAGCTCGTGGAGGCGCTGGAGCGAATGCAGCGGTACCGCTGGGTTGAACTGGAGGTGTCGCCTGCGGGGTGCCGGAGGCGCTCGAGCGCAATCGCCGGCTCCGGCCGCGGCCCTGAACGACGAGCGCCGATAGACCACAAGGACTCAGGAGCTTTGCCATGACTGGTCCCCGACGCATGGCACAGAGGACGCCGACACGCCGAATCATCGCTTGCCTGGCCACGAGTGCGGACGCTTACATTGGCCGTCCTGAAGGCGACGTGGCGTGGCTCGATCGTCCGCATACTGCCGGCGACTACGGCATGGCAGACTTCTGCCGGTCTATCGATACGACCGTCTGGGGCCGGAAGACGTATGATTTCGGTGCACGTTTGGGCGGCTCTTCGTCGCGAGGAAGCACAACTACGTTCTTTCACGAACCCCGCTCACTGTCGTGCCGATCCTCGTCGGTACCGGCATTCCAGTGCTGAGTCCTCGGCACCGTGCTACGCCGCTGGGTCCGATCTCGCCCCCGGCGTTCGCTGATGGCGTTGTCCGCCTCCACTATGCCGTCGGCACAGTGGCCGCTTATGCGCCCGAAGCAGCGTCCCCTGCGCACACACCTCCAGACATCCCGCGATGTCTTCATTTACCCCCTTGCTCGAAAGTATACTTCCACCGCTCGCAGCCCGCGCGAACTCCCCACGCTGAGGACCGATGTTCTATCATTGGCTCGCGCCGCTCGGCAAGACGTACATCATCTTCAACCTTTTCAACTACATCAGCTTTCGAGCGGCGGGCGCGACGGTGACGGCGCTCCTGCTGGCATTCGTGGTAGGACCACCGGTCATCGGCCGGCTGCGCGCGCGGAAAGTGGGACAGGTGATTCGTGCCGACGGCCCCGCGAGCCACCAGTCGAAGCGCGGGACACCCACCATGGGCGGCCTCGTCATCATTCTCGCGACGGTGGTGCCCACCCTGCTCTGGGCCCCGCTCACCAACCGCTTCGTCGTGGTGGCGATGCTGTCGATCCTGTGGATGGGGTGCATCGGGTTTCTGGACGACTACCTCAAGATCGTGCAGGGAAAGTCCCGCGGGCTGGTGGCCCGGTGGAAGCTCGCGGGCCAGGTCAGCTTCGGCCTGCTGCTGGGGTTGTTCCTGGCGTTCTTCCCGGTCGTTCCCCGCGACACCATCCCGGCGACCGCCACCTCACTGCCGTTCTTCAAATATCTGGTCGTCAACTTCGCTCCCTGGCTCTACGTCGTGTTCGTCACCCTGGTCATCACCGGCAGCAGCAACGCGGTGAATCTGACCGATGGGCTGGACGGTCTCGCCACCGGGCTGGCCGGCATCGCCGCGGCGGCGTTCGCCATCTTCGCCTATCTGTTCGGGCGGGTGGACATGACGAGCTCCCTCTACCTCTTCTACCTGCCGGGGGCGGGAGAGCTCGCGGTGTTCTGCGCGGCGCTCATGGGCGCCACGATCGGCTTTCTCTGGTTCAACGCGCACCCGGCGCAGGTCTTCATGGGCGACACCGGCAGCCTCGCCATCGGCGGCGCCCTCGGCACCGTCGCCATCCTGCTGAAGGCGGAGTTCCTGCTCCTGCTCATCGGCGGCGTCTTCGCGGCGGAGGCCATCTCGGTGATGGTGCAGACCGGCACCTACAAGTGGTACAAGCGCACCCGGGGCAGGGAGTATGCGGACGGTCACCGGGTGTTCCGGATGGCGCCGATTCACCATCACTTCGAGAAGCTCGGCTGGGCCGAGACGACCGTGGTCACGCGCTTCTACATTCTCGGGCTCTTCTGCGCGCTCGTGGCGCTCTCGACCCTGAAGGTGCGCTGACCGTGCCGGGAGCCGATCTGTTCACCCAATGGCGCGAGAGCGGCCGGGAGATCGCGGTGGTCGGGCTGGGAAAGAGCGGCGTCGCGGCGTCGCGACTTCTCCGAGGCCGGGGTATTCCGGTCTACGCGTCCGACAGCGGGCGCGGCCCGGTGTTCGACGAGTGGGCCGCCCGGCTGCGCGAGACGGGCGCGGCGGTAGACCTCGGCGGCCACGATCTCGAGCGGATCGGGCGCGCTGCCGCGGTGGTGGTGTCACCCGGCGTGCCGCCGGACGTGCCCGCGCTCGCGGCGGCGCGCCGCAACGGACGCGAGATTTACGCGGAAGTGGACATCGGCTTTCTGGCCTTGCGGGGCTCCCGCTGCATCGGGATCACGGGCACGAACGGCAAGACCACCACCACCTCGCTCATTTCCCACCTCCTCGTCGCCGGCGGGATCCGGGCGGAGACCGCCGGCAACATCGGCCGGCCGCTCTCCGACGTGGCGCTGGCGAGCGATCTCCCCGAATGGCTGGCGCTCGAGCTCAGCTCGTTTCAACTGCACGACGCGCCGCACCTCGCGCCCGCCATCGGAGTGCTGACCAACCTCGCGCCCAACCATCTCGATCGCTATCACTCCCTGGAGGAGTACTACGGGGACAAGGCGCTCCTCTTCCGGAACGCCGGGCCGGAATCGGTGTGGATCACCAACGCCGACGATGCCGCGGTGCAGGCGATGACGGCCGGCGTCCCCGGGCGTCACCTCCGGTTCTCCCTCGAGCGGAGGGCCGACGGCTGGTTCGATCGGGCCGGCGGCCATCTCATGCTGGGGGATGAGCCCGTGCTCCGCCGGGCCGAGCTGCCTCTCCTGGGCGACCACAACGTGGCGAATGCCCTCTGTGCCGCGCTGGTAGCGGACACGCTCGGCTGCCCGCGCGAGGGGCTCGCCGAGGGCCTCCGCAGCTTCCGGGCGATTCCTCACCGGGTGGAGCCGGTCCGCGAGGTCGACGGCGTGCTCTGGATCAACGACTCCAAGTCCACCAACGTCACCTCGACCGAAGTCGCCATCGCGGCGATCGACCGGCCGTTCGTGCTCCTGCTCGGCGGCCGGCACAAGGGCGAGCCGTACACCCGGTTGGCGGAGCGGATGGGGACCCGCTGTCGCGCCGTCGTGGCGTACGGCGAAGCCGGGCCCATCGTGCGCCAGGATCTCGCCGGCCGGGTGGAGGTCGTACCGGCGGGGGACTTCGATGACGTGCTCGCGACGGCTCGACGTCTCGCCCAGCCGGGGGACGCGGTGCTGCTCTCCCCCGCGTGCTCGAGCTACGACATGTTCCGGAACTACGAAGAGCGGGGCGCGCGGTTCCGCACGGCCGTCGAGGCGATGTGATCGAGCGCGCGGTCCGGCATCCCGGTGAGCTTCGGTGGGAGACCCGCCTGCTTGGCATGGTCACCGTCGTGCTGCTCGCCTTCGGCGTGGCGGCCACCTACGGCGCGGCGAGCCTGGTCACGATGAAGGGGCAGAACGTCGGCGTCGGGTTCGCCGCCCGACAGCTCAGCGGGGCGGCACTCGGTGGGATCCTGCTGCTCATCGCCTCCCGGCAGGACTACTACCGGTGGCGGCAGCTCGCCTGGCCGCTGCTCCTGGGAACGGTGGGCCTGCTGCTGATCCCGCTGCTCCCGTTCACCCGCGAGATCGCGCCCTCGCTCAACGGGGCCCGCCGGTGGATCGCCCTGGGCCCGGTCAACTTTCAGCCGTCGGAGCTGGCCCGGCTGGCGGTGGTGATCTGGTGCGCCATGCTGGCATCGAAGAAGGGCGTGCAGGTGCGGGAGTTCCGGAAGGGCGTGGTGCCGTTCATCGTGGTGCTCGGCCTCGTGTCGCTGCTGATCCTGCTGGAGCCGAACCTGTCGATGGCCACGCTGGTGGCCCTGCTCGGCGGCCTGGTGCTCTTCACCTCGGGCGCCAAGATCGGCCACTTCATCCTGCTGGGTGGCGTCGGCGTCATCCTGGTCTTCCACCAGATCCGCGATGCGCAGTACCGCCTGGCGCGCCTGCTCACCTTCCTCAACCCGGGGGACGCCACCACCGAAGCCGGATTTCAGATCCACCAGTCCCTGGTCGGGATCGGCTCGGGCGGAGTCTTCGGCACCGGGTTCGGCATGGGACAGCAGAAGCTGGGGTATCTGCCGTACGCGTACTCGGACTTCCTCTTCAGCACCATCGGCGAGGAATGGGGCTTCGCCGGCGTGTGCCTGGTCGTCTTCCTGTTCACCCTCGTCTGCTGGCTGGGGTTTCGGATCGCCAAGACGGCCGCGGACCCCTTCGGGCAGTACCTCGCCGTGGGGCTCACCGCCACGATCGGCCTCACCGCCTTCATGCACATGGCGGTCTCGCTGGGACTGATGCCGACGACGGGGCTCACTCTGCCGTTCATGTCCTACGGGAGGTCGAGTCAGGTCATCTCCCTGCTCGGTACCGGCATCCTGATCAACATCGGCCGGCTCAGGGGAAGGCCGGCGCCGGGCAAGCGGGACGCCCGCGAGGACGATGAAGCGCGGGACGAGCGGGACGAGCGGGCCCGGCCCGATTCGAGGCGAAAGCCCCGCCGATGACCGAGCGCCCTCAGCGTGACAGGAGCGCCATGAGGCGGGTGCTGATCGCCGGCGGAGGCACCGGCGGTCACCTGATGCCGGCGCTCGCAATCGCGGCCGCCATCCGCGAGCGGCTGCCCCAGATCGAGCCGGTGCTGGTCGGCGCCATCCGCGGTGTCGAAGCCCGGATTCTTCCCGCCCGCGAATTCCGCTTTCATCTGCTGCCAGCCGAGCCGATCTACCGGAACGCCTGGTGGCGCAACGCACGCTGGCCGCTTATCGCGGGCCGCCTGATGCGGGAAGTGTCCAGGGTCTTCGAGGAAGAGCGACCGCTCGCGGTCCTGGGCACCGGCGGCTATGCCTCCGGACCGGTGGTCTGGTGGGCCTCCCGCCACGCCACGCCGGCCGCGATTCAAGAACAGAACGCCTATCCGGGGCTCGCGACCCGCTGGCTGAGCCGCCGGGTCCGTCACGTCTACCTCGGCCTCCCCGAGGCGCGACGGCTGCTCCGCTTCGGCCGGGACACGACCGTCTTCGACACCGGCAACCCGATCGCGCCACCTACCCCCGCGCGCCGCGCGGAGGCGCTCGAGCGGTTCGGACTCGATCCCACGCGGCGGGTGGTCCTGGTCACCGGTGGCAGCCAAGGGGCGCTGCCGATCAACCGTGCCGTCGCCGGATGGCTCGAGGCCGGCGGTGCCCGAGACACCGCGCTGCTCTGGGTGACGGGTCGGGGGACGCACGAGGAGTTCGCCGGCTTCCACCGGCCGCCGGCCGTGCGGGTCATCGACTTTCTGGATCCGATGGCCGATGGCTATGCGGTGGCGGATCTGGTGGTCTCACGGGCAGGGATGATCACCGTCGCCGAGCTCTGCGCCTGGGGGCTGCCGAGCATCCTGGTGCCGCTCCCGACGGCCGCGGCCGACCACCAGACCTACAACGCCAAGGTCCTGGCAGAGGCAGGCGCGGCGTTCCCGCTGGCACAGAAGGAGCTGACCCCGGTCTCGCTGGGCGTGGCGATCGACCGGTTGCTGAGCGATCGCGAGGCCAGATCGGTGATGGCGGCGCGGGCGCTGGCCCGCGGGAAGCCAGCCGCCGCTGACGAGATAGTGTCGAATTTCTCGACGCTGCTGCGCTGACCGGCGGACTTCCAGAACTCGCAGCAACTACTTACATTAGCTGATCCATCATGAACTTGTTCAATCCCGCGGATAGCCGTCCCGTACACTTTGTCGGAATCGGCGGCGCCGGCATGAGCGCGCTCGCGCTGATCGCCGTCCGACGCGGGGTGCTCGTGAGCGGGTGCGATGCCGATCCCAGCGGCGCCGCCGATCTCGCCGCGATGGGCGTGCCCATCTTCCAGGGGCATGATCCTGCGCACCTCGAAGGGGTGCGGGCGGTGGTGGTGACGGCCGCGGTGGTAGCCGGCCATCCCGAGCTGGAACGCGCGCATGCGCTTGGTCTCGCGGTGGTGCCCCGGAAGGAGGCGCTCGCGGCGCTCATCGGGAATGCCCGGTCGGTCGCGGTGGCAGGGACCCACGGCAAGACCACGACGACGGTCATGACCACGGAGGCGCTGACCGCCGCGGGGTTGGCGCCGACCGGCATCGCCGGCGGGCGGGTGAACGCCTGGGGTGGCAATGCCCGGCTGGCGAGCGATGAGCTCTTCGTCGTCGAGGCGGACGAGTTCGACAAGGCCTTTCTCACGCTCCACCCCACGGTGGCGATCGTGAACAACGTCGAGCCCGATCATCTGGAGTGCTACGGCTCACTGGCCGCCCTGGAGGACGCGTTCGTGGAGTTCGCCGGGCGGGCGCCGACCGCCATCGTGAGCGCCGACGATCCAGGTGCTCGCCGCGTGGCGGGCCGGCTCCGGAGCGGCGCTCGTCGATTCGGCTTCGCCGCCGACGCGGAAGTTCGGATCTCCGACGTGGTCCAGCGGGCCGACCGCACCGAGGCGCGGGTCACCTGGCAGGGCCGCGCCGCGCTGCCGCTCCGGCTCAAGGTGCCCGGCGTGCACAACCTGCGGAACGCCGTGGCCGCTCTGGCGGCGGTCGAGACGCTCGGGGGGGACCTGCCGGCGGCGGCGGAGGCGTTGGCCGCGTTCGAGGGTGTGGGGCGCCGGTTCGAGCGACTGGGGGAGCACGGCGGCGTGGCGGTGGTCGACGACTACGCGCACCATCCCTCGGAGCTCGCGGCGACCCTGTCCGCGGCTCGGCAGGCGTTCCCCAGTCGGCGACTGGTCGCGGTCTTCCAGCCGCACCTCTACTCCCGGACCGAAGCGCACGGGGAGGCGATGGGAGCGGCGCTGGCGGAGGCCGATCTGGTATTCGTCACCGAGGTCTACGCCGCGCGGGAGCAGCCGATCGCGGGCGTGAGCGGCCGGCAGGTGGCCGACGCCGCGCGGCGTGCCGGCGCCGACGCGCGATTCGAGCCCGCCAGGGCCGCCATCGGCCGGCAGGTGTTCGAGTCGCTGCAGCCGGGCGACGTGGTCCTCACGCTCGGAGCGGGTGACATCACCCGCGTCGGCCCCGAGCTGGTTCAGTGGCTGGGCGCCTGAGCTCGGCGAAGAAGCTGCTCGGCGCCGCCGGATTGGGCGCGGCTGTCTGGCTCGGTGCACCTCCGCTCCTCCGCGAGCTCGAGTTCTTCCGCGTGAGGCGGGTGGAGATCACCGGATTGCAGTATCTTGAACCGTCCAAGGTGATCGCCGCCTTGCGGCTCTCGTCCAAGGCCAGCGTATTCGACGATCCCGCGCCCCTCGCGCGCCGGGTGCTGGCGCTGCCGGGGGTCGCCTCCGCCGAGGTCGGGCATCACGTGCCGGGTACGCTGCTCATCGAGGTGCACGAGGTGGCGCCGGTCGCGCTCACCGCTCGCGGCGATGCTCTCGCCATGGTGGACGCG
>JBBSHB010000138.1:0-7449 GCA_038253515.1 Gemmatimonadales bacterium
AGGACGGTCTGCCCGGTGCGGTACGGATTGAAGAACTCGGTGTTGTCGCCGTAAAAGATGGCGCCGCTCTTCCAGGCGAACGCTTGGGCGGTCGCGATCCGCGGCCCCGCCGCGAGGCATGCCATCGCCAGAGAAGCGGCCCGGATCAAGCGCGTTCGGCTCGTCATGGCCCTGCGGGTTGAGGAAGGAGGCTCAAATCTAGCGAGCGGCGGCGTCGCCGCCAAACGGGGAGATCGGTCCGCGCCCGCTCACCGCCGTTCTATCCGAGGGAAGATATGGAGCACCAGCGCCAGCAGAAGGGTCGTCCCGACGGGCCAGGACGTAGCGCCCGAACCCGCCGCGATTCCGATGGCGGCGGTTGCCCAGATCGAGGCCGCCGTCGTGAGCCGCTCCCAGCCGATGACCGCGGCGAGTCCGCCCGCGGCGACGACACGGAGCAGGAGAAGCGGTTCGACCCCCGCCGTGTCTCCCCAGGGCATCCGAGTCCGGCCGCCCTCAGGCCGGGGCCCAGCTGCGGCACCGGCAGTGGCCGCAGGAGATCGACTCCGCGATCGTCCCGGCCGCCTCCGGCTGCGGGAGGGTCACGGTGAACTGGAAGCCGCACTGGAGGCATTGCAGGGTGACTGTCATCGTCTCCTCCCAGAGGTCGAGCCTGAGAGATAGACGATCGACCGAGGGCCCGCCGTGCGCCGCAACACAGACCCGCTCCTCTGTGTCCCGCGCCGGTCGGACGGGGAACGCCGGGGCTAGTCGACTCGCCCGGTGGTGAGGAGCTTGCGGAGTGGATGCCGGCGGTAGAGCGGCTGCAGCGCCAGGTAGCGCGCCATGACGCTGGTCCCGGGCACCAGTAGCTCGTAGTGATCCAGTAGTTCGGCCGACCCGCCGGTGGGCTCCGCCGTGGCGGTGGTCTGGAGGAAGTGGACGGCAAAGGCGACCGCCTCCGCCTGGTGCTCGGAGACGCTCTCGTGCCCGTAGCGTCGCGGGTCCTGGATCGGCGGCACCCCCTGCCACAGGATCGCGAACTGACCGGGCGCCCGTGCCTGCCAGCGGTGGGCCAGCTCGTGAGCCAAGGTGTGTCGCAACTGGGCCTCGCTGCCGATGCGCCAGGGGTCGAGCGAAAGCGAATCGCGGGAGGCGATGTACTCGCCGATCCGGCCCGCGCCGCGACCGCGGTCACCGACCAGGCCAAACGGGCGGCTCGGCCGCCCGAAGAGGGAATACAGCGAGTCGGCAAAGGCACCTTCGGCGAGCGCCTGTACCGACCGGCTTGCCGCCGCGGTGTCGCCCGGCCTCACCACCGGTCCGTCAACGGTCCACTCGCGCGACACCAGGCTGTCCAGCCAGGCCGGATGACCGGCCACCTCGAGCAGCGGTCCCGGCGCCCGGGTCTCGAAGACCGCTCCGTCGATCCGGAACAGGTACACCATCCGGCCGTCGCGCTCGGTGGCATACGCCAGGGACACGGCCGGTGCACGCCACCGCCGTCCCTCCGACTGGCGCACTGGACCGATCAACGGGAAGGTGGCGCGGATGCGTTCGTCGGCGGAGTGAAAGACGAGACCGGTATCGGTCACCAGCACCTGTCCCCGCAAGGGCGGCAGGCCGCGGGGAGAGAGATAGCCCTCGATGACGACGCCTCTGTCCAGTGCGGCTCGGCCCCCGCCGGGGGCCGCCGGCGCGGCCGGTGCCGTCGGGTGGAGGGTGTCTCCGGCCTCGCGACCGATCGCGGCGTACCCCGACACCGCACCGTCCAGCCGCGGCGTGGCCTGGACGGGCACGGACGCGAAAGCGACCGCGAAAGCGACGAGGCTACGACCCAGAACGGTCAACGCTGGGCGATGATGCTCTGGTCGACCGCGGTGGGAATCTCCGCCGCGCTCGCCGGGTTCACCCACGTCGAATGCACCAGCAGGACGGTGAGGGCCAGGATGAGGAAGAGCATCGTGCCCAGCACGGCGATCGCCGCGCGGCTGGAAATTGGAGCGGTTGGGGCGGTCGGGCTGGTGGCGGCGGCGCTGAGAGCGGCGGACATGGGATCCTGACGGGTCGGTTAAGGGTGAAAGCGTCAGCCTGGGATCCGAAGCCGCATCCCGGCACGCAAGACATCGCGCGGGAGGGCATTGGCTCGGCGGAGCGCCAGCACGGACACGCGGTACCGCCGGGCGATCCCGGTCAGGGTTTCCCCGCGCCGCACCCGGTGTACGCCCCGGGCGCCATTCCGGTGCGCTCGCGTGGAGCCGATCGTCCCCGTGGCCTGCATGGCCAATCGGGACGGAACGGCGACCACCGGAATGACCAGCCGCGTGCCCTTCGCCGCCCACCTCGGGCCGAGCCGAGGATTGGCCGAGCGGATCTCGCTCACGGGCAGGTGGTAGCGGCCCGCGACCGAGGTGAGCCGCTCGCGACGCGAAGGAGCGTAGGAGAGGAAGTGCACCCGGGACCTCGCCGGAAGTACGGCGTAGCGGGCCGCTACCGTCGGGCCGGAGCCGGCCGGAACCCGGATGACCATGAGGGAATGGGGCGGAGTCGCGAGCCGGAGGTACTGGGGGTTGAGCTCGTGGATCTCCGCGACGCTCGTTCCGGCCAGCCGGGCGACCACGTCGAGCCCGGTCGCGTCGGTGACCACCAGCGAGTCGTAGGCGAACGGTGGGTTCGCCGTAGGGATGAATCCGTAGCGCCCGGGCTCCTTCGCGATCAAGGCCGCCGCGATCAGCTTGGGCACGTAGTCCTGGGTCTCGGACGCGAGAAGGTCGGTGGATGCGAGCCGGAAGAACGCGGCGTCGCTGGTCACGTTGTTGATATCCGCGGCGATGTCCAGCTCCTCACTGGTCGAGTCGGCCTCCGCCAGGGTGCTGTCATCCTCTTCGGCCAGGGTGTCGGCGGCCTCCGCCGTGGCGCTGTCCGCTGTGGCGCTGTCCCCCTCGGCGGGAGCATCCCACTCCAGCTTTCCGAGACTGCGCGAGACCTTGCCGGCGCCTGCGTTGTAGGCCGCCGCGGCGAGGTAGAGGGAGCCGAACCGCTGGCGCAGATCGCGCAGGTGACGCGCGGCGGCATCGGTCGCCTTGACCGGGTCGCGCCGCTCGTCCACCCAGGAGTCCACCCGGAGGCCGTAGCCGCGGCCGGTTCCCCGCATGAACTGCCACATGCCCACTGCGTTGGACCGGCTCACCGCTTCGCTGGAGTAACCGCTCTCGATCAGGGCCAGGTAACCGAGGTCGCCGGGCAGCCCTTCGGCCTCGAATCGCCGGCGGATCATCGGCTCATAGCGGGCACCTCGGGCCAGGAAGACCTCCATCCCCGACCGGGCCCGACCCTGGAAGTAGTCGAGGTAGAACTGCACTCGGGGATGGCTGGCGTAGGTCCTGACGTCGATGTCCCAGCGGACGTGTTGGGCGTCAAAGGCGGGGACGACAGCCGCGTCGGGCGCGGTGGCGGCCAGGTCGTTCAGCACCACGGCGTCCGCGGCGGCGGCTTCCCCGGTCAGAGCGGAAAGGTCGACCACGGGGACGAGCGAGTCCTGCACCGCGGCAGCGACCGGCGCCGCGGTCGGCGCGGGCGGAATGCCGGCCGCACAAGCCGTAGCGCCCAGAAGGGCGGTGCAAAGGAACAGCGATCGCTTCATGTCGACTTGCGGAGAAGGGTGTGGGGCCGATAATCAGTGGGGAACGAAGCACAAAATGGGCCGCCGGATAAACAATCCCAAGCCGTTGCGGCTCAGGGGGTTGTGGCCAGCGAAAGCGGCGGCTTGCCGAGCGGCACCGGCAAATTTCGGCGCGGTCTGCAAAACGCGCTATTTTGCGCCCCGATGAACTTCCCTCGCCCGCGCCACGATCCGTACGCCTCGCTCCGGATTCCCAACTTTCGTTGGTTCATCGTCAGCCTGCTGACGATGAACGTCGCGACCCAGCTCCAGGCCGTGGTGGTTGCCTGGCAGATCTACGCCCTCACGCACGACCCACTCTCGCTCGGGCTCATCGGTCTCGCGGAAGCGATCCCGTTCATCGGCTTCGCCCTGCCGGCCGGTCACGTGGCGGATCGGTCGCGGCGCCTGGCCATCGCGCGGATCGCGCTGATCGCGCTGCTGATCTGCTCGGCCTCGCTGCTGACCTTCACCATTCGACCGGGGCTGGTTCATCCCGGCCGGGTCTGGCCGATCTACCTGGTGATCTTTCTCAGCGGCATCGCCCGGAGCTTCCTCCAGCCGGCGCGCACCGCGCTGAGCGCCGAGGTGGTGCCCCGCGCGCTATACCCCAATGCGGTGACCTGGCGCAGCTCCACCTGGCAACTCGCCGCCGTGCTGGGTCCGGCGCTCGGCGGGCTGATCTACGGCTTCGGGACGGCGACCGCGGCGTACGCCGTCGATGTCGGGCTGATGCTGATCGCGCTGGTCTCGATCGCCCGGATCGACCACGTGCCCAAGACGCCGCCTCCGTCGGACGACTCGGTGCTCCAGAGTCTGGCCGGAGGGGTGCGCTTCGTCCGGGGGCAGCCGGTGGTCCTCGGCGCGCTCGCGCTGGATCTGTTCTCGGTCCTCTTCGGCGGGGCGACGGCGCTGCTGCCGGTCTTCGCGGATCAGATCCTCCATGTGGGCCCCAAGGGCCTCGGCGTGCTTCGGGCGGCGCCGGCAGCCGGCGCCGTGGTGATGTCGCTCGTGCTGGCACACCGGCCGCCGCTGCGGCGGGCGGGACGGACCCTGCTGGTGAGCGTCGCGTGCTTCGGCTTGTCGATGATCGGTTTCGGCCTCTCGCGCAGCGTTCCGCTCTCCCTGGGACTGCTGGTGATGAGCGGCATGGTCGACACCGTGAGCGTGGTGGTGCGCTCCACCCTGCTCCAAGTGCTCACCCCCGACCATCTGCTGGGCCGGGTGTCCTCGGTGAACGCGATCTTCATCGGAAGCTCCAACGAGATCGGAGCGTTCGAGTCGGGGGTCGCAGCGAAGCTGCTGGGAACCGTGCCGTCAGTGGTGCTGGGTGGGATGGTGACGCTGGCGGTCGTCGCAGTCACCGCGCTGCGAGTGCCGGAGCTGCGACGGCTGCGTGAGATCAGATAGCGGAGTCTGCGGTCTGGCGAAGCCGGCGGTCTTGGTGAAAAGAAGGGTCCGCGGGGACGAGCCTGGCTCGTCCCCGCGGTGCGAGCCAGCGGTCACGCCGCCGACTCTCCTGCCCGATTGGCCTTGCGGGTCTCCACCTGCCGCTTGAGCCAGTCGATCTGGTCCTTGATGGTCTGCCGGGTGGCCTTGGTGGCGAGCCAGTCGAGCGCCCGCTTCCGCTCCTCTTCGGCGAACACTGGCGATTCCGCGAGCCGCTGGTAGAAGGCGACCTGCTTCTCGGTCGGCGCATACGGGCCGACCCGGCTGACCGCCTCCGCCAGCGGCGGCTGTGGGGCCGGCGTCGGAACGGCCGGGGCAGCCTTGGCGACACCACGAAGCGTGCCGGTCCGCGCCTCGACGACCCGTGCCTGCCCTCCCTGCCGGGCGCTGGCGATGACCTGTGCCCGCAGGTTCCCCGGGATCAGGCGGAACCGCGCGTTGCGCGCCGCCTTCATGGCGCCGGCCTCGTACCAGTGCGGGTTGAGCTGTCGGCCGCGCTGGGCCACGACCTCCTCGCCGGCGAGGATCCGCCGGACGAAGTCGCGAATCTCCAGTTCACCGAAGTTCTCCGCCATCCAACCGAGGTAGTCCCGGCCTTCGTCGCTGCCGAGCAGCTCCCGGTAGGTGCTTCCCTTGTACTTCTTGCTGGGGACCCGCGAGTCGAGCTGGAGCTGGGCCGGCTCGTAGTAGAGGGGCTGACGCTTCACCCCGATCACCTGGTCCAGGCGGACCTCCTGCCCGGCGGGTGACACCGCGAACCGGGCGGCCTTCACCTTGAACAGTCCCTCCCGATCCTCACCCTCACCGATCACTTCGTACTGGAGATCTTCTTCCCGAATGACCTGCCCTTGCGAGACGAGCGCCATGCAGCACTCGTCTACACCGGTCTTGGAAAGCCCGACAACCTCCTGGCCGCCTTCCTTCACGACGTACACCAGGTCGGTGCTCGCCACCCCCTCGAGCTCCTTCCCGAGGGCTTCCTCGTCCATCCGGTCCATCAGTTGAAACGGATCCCATGGCGCTGGCACCGCGGCCGGGACCTCAACGGCATTCGAGCTCATCTCTGACATCGTCTCACTCTCCTGCATCCGATTACGTGTGGGGACGCGCGGGTTGGCGCGGTCCGCTTCCGATTCCCTTGCCCCGAATGGTCGGGGTCCCTCCGTGGGCCGAGCCTCTGAGCCCGTGATGTCGCCACTGGATTCCGGTCTTCCGACGTCTCTGGGGGCGTGCGGATCGGATCGGAGCAGGGCGGATGTCGCGGGGTGAGAGAGCCGAAGATCTTCCGATGGGAACCACCTGTCGCAGCGCGACCAGTCCCCTTCACGACCCAACGTAAGATTCAAGATAACAACAGCTTAGTTGCTGTCAAGACAGTGTATGTCGTGTCCTGACAAGGGGTTCGAGCAAGGCGATTTCAATAGGGGAGGGGAGTATGGGTGCTGGTGAACGTGGAACCACAAAAAGCGTGAGGGACCGAGCGTGTCGGTCCCTCTTATGCTTCCAGCTTCGGCGAGCCGAACTCACTCATCGGTGTCCTCTTTCTTGTAGAGCCAGTACTCCGGACCGGCGAGACTCTCCGGCCAGTCCCCCAAATGTACATCCCCCCGCCACACCTCCGAGTCCGCGGACTCCCATTCCGAGTCCGGTGTGTCCCAGGGAAGATCGTCGTCCCCTTCCCATGGCCGTCCATCGCTTTGACTCATCGCCCTTCTCCTCCGTGGCTGCTTCGGTGTGTAGGCGCTTGCGCTAGAATCTCAAAGCAAGTGCCGGGCCGGACCAAAGGGCGCTGGCCCACAGGGGGCCATACCGTAGTATCGGAGAAGGGCAGACGAGTATTAGGTGGGGCGGGGCGGGTGCCCCCGGGGGGATCCCTGGTCAGCCCCCCCGCTCCCCGCCATGTCGGGGCGCAGATTGCGAGACCCCAGGCTCGCAGCCGGGTGTACCGCAGAGGTAGTGTCCGGACACTACCGCGGCCTCGGCGGATGAGACCCGGTCGGATGTGGAATCGTTCCGGGCCGAGGCGGAGCGGGCGCGCAGCGAAGTTGGCGCGGTTCGCCGCCTGCTCGAAGTCGCCCAAAAGGCCGCCGGCGAGCAGCGCAAGATCGCCGAGGAGATGCGGCGGTCCCTGGCGGAGTACGAGCGTCGCGCGGTTGGTGCCAGTCCTCGACGTCGATCGACACCGTGACCGTCGCCCGGAGCGCGGCGGGCAGGGGGACCTCGCGGACGGCGTGCTGGGTGCTCGGCGCCATAGGGGCGGCTTTCTCCAGCGCATCGGCTGTGTTCGTCAGGCGTGCCGGCCGGCGCAGCTAGACACGCGCGGGTGCGGTGACCCCGTGTCGTTCATGTCGTGACCCACC
>JBBSHB010000139.1:0-7400 GCA_038253515.1 Gemmatimonadales bacterium
GCCAGCAGCGCCCAGTTGCGCAGCGTGGCGCGCACCTGCCCCTCCCGGCTCCACCGACGCCGATCGACCAGGATCGGGATGCGGAAGTGCTGGACCACCGCCAGCCGGGCGATACGCCGGATCAGGGCGGCATCCTCCAGGATGCTGGTGTCGGGGTAACCCCCCGCCGCGTCGTAGAGGCTCCGGGCGACCAGGAGTCCCTGGTCGCCATAGGCGAGGCCGAACAGCCGCCAGCGCAGGGTCGCGCCCCACTCGACGCAACGGAACCAGATCCCGGCGCCGTCGATCGCGAGCGGCCAGGCCGCGGCGCGGAGGCCCGGCCGCCGGAGCGCGGCCTCGGCCTCGGCCAGCGCGCCGGCGGAGAGGCGGGCGTCCGCATGGAGGACCAGCAGCCATTCACCGCGTGACGCCGCCACGCCCGCGCGAAGCTGGCGACCGCGGCCGGGCGGCGAGCGGACCACCGCGCATCCCCGAGCGGCGGCGAGCTCCACGGTGCCATCCGAGGAGCCGCCGTCCGCCACGATGATCTCATGCGGAACGGTGAGCGAGGTGAGATCCTGCAGGAGCCGCGGCAGGCGCGGCGCTTCGTCGAGCGCAGGGATGACGATCGACAGGAGCGTGGTCAGCTCCGGACGAGCGCCTGGAAGCGGGCGCGAAGGTCGCGCGTCACCGGGCCCGACTTGCCGGCGCCGATGAGCCTTCCGTCCACCTGGCGAATGGCGATCACCTCGGCCGCGGTGCCAGTGAAGAAGGCCTCGTCGGCGGTGTAGACGTCGTAGCGGTTGAGGGTGGTCTCCTGCACGTCGTAGCCGGTCTGGACGGCCAGCTCGATGATCACGTCGCGGGTGACGCCCTTGAGGATGCCGTCGTACGCGGCCGGGGTGCGGATCTTCCCCTGCTTCACCACGAACAGATTCTGCCCCGAGCCTTCCGCGACGCTGCCGCTGCTGTCGAGCATGAGCACCTCGTCCGCGCCGGCCTGGATGCCCTCGATCTTGGCGAGGATGTGGGCCAGATAGTTGAGCGACTTGACCCGGGGCGAGAGCGACTCGCGCTGGGGGATCGGCGTGCCGGCGGTCACTACCTTGAGCCCGGTCTCGTACACCTCCTCGGGCCAGAGCTTGATGGTGTCCACGATGATGATGACGGACGGCCGCGGGCACTTCCGCGGGTCGAGGCCGAGATCTCCAATCCCCCGGGTCACGATGGGCCGGATATACCCCTCACGGATTCCCGAGCGGCGCACCGCCTCCTCGGTCACGGCGGCCATCTCGTCCTTGGGAATCGGGATGGTGAGCCAGATGGCGTGGGCGGAGTCGTAGAGCCGGTCGAGGTGCTCCCGAAGGCGGAAAATCTTCCCACCGTAGATCCGGATGCCCTCGAACACACCGTCTCCGTAGAGCAGGCCGTGATCGTAGACCGACACCGTGGCGGTGTCCCGTTCGTGCCACTCGCCGTCGAGCCAGATGGTGGGCACGCCGGCTCCTTGGGCGGTGGGCTGCTTGGAAGAAGAGAGGCTGGTCGTCATGGCGAAAATGTACATGGCCCGACGGCTCCGGGCCATGGGGCCCGGCTCACGCCACCGCGCCGCCGCAGCTCGAGCCCGCGCCGGCGGTGCAGCCGAAGCAGTGCGGCCCTACCGCGATCTCGCGTGCATCCAACGCGACCGGATCGAAGTCACGGATGTGACGCGCGGCGGGCGGAGACACCGGGAGCTCCAGCATCTGGTTGAAGTCGCAGTCGTACAGCGTCCCATCCCAACCCACCGACAGCGTGTGCCGGCACATCACCCCAGCGGCGGCGGCGGGGTTGAACGCCTGCACCAACCGCTCGAGGTAGGCCTGGGTCTGTCCCTTTCGCTCCAGATGATCCAGGAACCGGCTGATCGGCATGTTGGTGATGGCGAGCAGCCGATTGAACACCACCCCGTGCCGCCGCGCGAGCTCCCGCCGCCAGTCCCGCTCGGCGG
Source organism: Gemmatimonadales bacterium (assembly GCA_038253515.1). Lineage (GTDB taxonomy): Bacteria > Gemmatimonadota > Gemmatimonadetes > Gemmatimonadales > GWC2-71-9 > CAVVWJ01. Next base: position 1,970 of record JBBSHB010000139.1, read on the forward strand.
CGGACTGCTCCGGGGGAAGGAAGGCCCCGACCGGATTGGTCACCAGGTCGAGGACGAGGCCGCTCTCCGGCTGGCCATAGCCGAGCGAGTTGAGCTCACGCAGCGCGGCGATCGAGCCATCGAACACTCCGTCGCCGCGCTGGGCGTCGGTTTGCCGGCTCTGGTAGTACGGCAGCGAAGCCACGACCCTGACCCGGTGCTCGGCGAGGAAGCCAGGGACGTACCGGTAGTTGGGCAGGCGGGTGACCGTGAGATTGCAGCGATCGATCACCCGGCGGCCGAGCCGGGTAGCGGTCTCGACGATTCGGCGGAATTCCGGGTGAAGCTCCGGGGCACCGCCGGTGATGTCCAGGGTCCCGATGCCGGAGCGTGCCAGCACCCGGAGGCACGTGTCCACCACCTCGGTGGACATCATCTCCGTCCGGTCCGGCCCGGCGTCGACGTGGCAATGGCCGCATGTCTGGTTGCAGCGCTTGCCGACGTTGAGCTGCAGAATGTCGGTGCCGGTCGGGTGCAGGGGCTCGAGCCCGCTCGCCGTGAGCGCCGCCTCGAAGCCGCGGGAGAGCGGGAGCGCGGCGAGCAACCGGCGCTGCGCCTCACCGGCGGCGAGCGGATGGCGCTGCCGCAGCAGCGTGGGCAGAAGGGCCATCTACATTCCCAGCCGCTCGAGGTGATTGCGCATCTGGACCCCGTGGACCAGCGACGCGCCGCCCCGGATCGCCGCGGCGACGTGAACGGCCTCGGTCATCTGCTCTTCGTTGGAGCCGTGCTCCAGGCACGCGGTGGTGTAGGCGTCGATGCAATAGGGGCACTGGACGGTGTGGGAGACGGCCAGGGCGATGAGCGCCTTCTCCCGGGCGGAGAGTGCGCCCTCGGCGAAGACAGCGTCGTACCAGGCGCGGAACTTCTCCCACAGCTCGGGCGCGCCCTTGCCGACGTCGCCGAACCGCGCCAGGTCAGGCGCGCGGTAGTAGTGATCCGGGTCCATGCCGCAGGTCCGGTGAAGGGTGAACCGCGTGCCGCCTCACGGGGTGACGCGCCGTTATGCTCCGTCCAACGCCTCACGGAGGTGAGAGTCGCGCGGAGGAAGAAAGATAGGGCAATGCCCAACGTGGCGGGAACGCCGGATGTATATCCCTCGTCAACCCGACCGACCCATCCGCCCGCTGGAGATCACGTCACCATGCGACCCCTCACTTCGACTTTCGTTTTCCTCGCGGCCACGGCACTCGTCGGTCCCGCCCTGGCGCGGCCGGCCGGCAGAAGACCTTCGACGAGGCGCTCAAGAGCTTCCTCGGCAAGGACCAGTGGAAGCGCTACGACACGTGGCGCTCGGATGAGCGGAAGCGCGCGGAACAGGAGCGGCGCGAGCGGTGGGGCGGAGGCCCGGGCGGCCGGGATCCGACGTGAGCCCGGGAGTGTTAGCGCGGTCACAGCCGCCCCGGGACCGAGGCCTTAGCCTGGGTTCTGTCCTCTAAACCCTCTTGTGGGGAGGGTTCCAGGCAGTTACCTCGCGGTCCAGGACTCCCCATGTCGTGCTCGCGCCAGCAGCCTCGGCCGCTCCCCTTACCAGCGAGAGGGTGATGGGCTACTGGAAGCGGCAATACACCGAACGGCCGACCGGGAAGCCGCTGTTCCGCCTCAGCCCCCGGTCCGCCGAGCCCCTGAAGGCACCAGAGGCGCCGGAGAGCCCTGACCCCGCCGAATCCGCCGGATGTGGCACTCCCGCTGAGCGGGCTGCCTCAGCCGGCTTGACAAGGCCGACCAGATAGTTGACTTTAGCAACTATCTGCCCGCTCGGACATCCGCCTCCCTCGCCGCGAGGAGCCGATGGCGCACCCCCCTTCCGACCGACGCGTCGCTGCGGTCCGCCGATTCAACCGGTTCTATACCCAGCAGATCGGGCTCCTGAACGACCAGCTGTTGCACAGCCACCTGTCGCTCACCGAGGCACGGGTGCTCTACGAGCTGGCACACCGAGCAGAGCCCAGAGCCGGTGCGATCGCGAAGAGCCTCGGACTCGATCCCGGGTACCTGAGTCGCCTGCTCCGCGGGTTCATCAAGCGGGGCCTCATCTCGACCAAACTCTCGGAGGGTGATCGCCGACAGCGGGTCCTCGAGCTGACGAGGAAGGGGCGCGAGGTCTTCTCTACGCTCGACTCGCGGGCGCATCAGCAGGTTGCCGGGATGCTCCACCGCCTGCCGCCCGACACCCAGCGGGACGTGGTGAGCGCCATGGAACGCATCCAGCACACGCTGACCGGGCCCGATCAGCAGATCGACCCCGCCACTCCGTATCTCCTCCGCTCACACCGGCCGGGCGACATGGGTTGGGTGGTGCACCGGCACGGGGTGCTCTACGCCGAGGAGTACGGGTGGGACGAACACCTCGAGGGTCTGGCGGCGCGGGTCGTGGCCGATTTCATCGAACGGTTCAACCCCGAGCGGGAGCGCTGCTGGATCGCCGAACGGGATGGCGAGATCCTCGGTTGCGTGTTCCTGGTCAAGCACCCCGACGAGCCGGAGCGGGTGGCGAAGCTGCGTCTGCTGCTGGTCGAGCCGGCGGCGCGGGGGTTGGGGCTGGGCACCCGCTTGGTGGACGAATGCATACGCTTCGCCCGACAGGTGGGGTACCGGAAGATCACGCTCTGGACCAACAGCGTGCTGCTCGCGGCTCGCCGGATCTACGAGCGGGCAGGTTTCCGACTGGTTCACGAGGAGGCTCACCGGAGTTATGGGCCCGAGCTCGTCGGGCAGGCGTGGGAGCTCGAGCTATAGAGCCTGGGGCGGCGACGAGGAGAGGCTCTCACGCTCCGCCGCTTTTGGGGGGACAGACCGCCGTGGCATAGCTACAGAACACGCAGCAGTCCCCTGGCTTTGGCCGAGCTACGACGCCGCAGTGCGGACATGGCCAAAAGTAGACGCAGGCATTGAGCGGCATGCTTTCCCGGGTCGTGCGCCCGCAGGAAGGACAGGTAATCGTGGATATCTGGGCCATGTGACTCCGCTTCAGCAGGCGTCAAGGTGGCCGTCGGGACTCTGGCGATCTGCGCCAGCGCCGCGGCGGCATCCCACGGGAACCAGTCCCTGGTGTCTAATAGACTTATGCGGTGAACGAAAACTAGGGGGTGACAAGGGTTCGATCCTACGATCCAACCACCCGTAGCCGCCATGCCTTAAGGCGGCGTGCAAGCTCTTGCTCTGCTCTCCGCACCATTCACAATCAGCGGTACAGTCCGTGCTGCACACACAGCCGCTACATCGGTGATCCGCGTCCACCGCTTGACTGGGGCGTAGCCAGCGCAATCGCTGGCACGAGCGCCCCAGTCGAGCCGGGCGGCGGCCGGAATTCCGTGCCGCGGTAACGTCGCACAACGAGTCCACTTCAACCCTGGAGCGCAGTCATGAAACGCACCCAGTTTGTCGCCGCCCTGCTTCTGGTCTCGGCGCTCAGCCTCGTGAACTGCTCCTCAGGCGATGACGGGCCCAGTGGTCTCATGCCCGAGCAGCCCGCTTCCGCCGTACTGGGCAGCCCCGGCGGCGGACTCTTCGGTACCGGCATCGGCAGCGGTCTTCTCGCCTGCGACCCGCTACCGTATGCGAGGACCGAGCAGACCGTCGGCCCTTCTGGTGGTACTCTGACCGTGGGCCCGCACACGCTCACCATCCCCGCTGGCGCGCTGGCTGCGCCGGTGTTGATTGCAGCCGAAGCGCCGGTCGGCACCGTCAACTCCGTCCGGCTCTCCCCGGATGGGCTGACCTTCACCGCCGGCAAGCCGGCAACGCTCACGTTGAGCTACGCGAACTGCCCGCTCGTCGGTCAATTGCTTCCCAAGCGCATCGCGTACACCACGGACCTCCTGTCGATCCTCTCCTACGTGCTCTCGGTCGACGATCTCATCGCGAAGCAGGTGACCGGGACGCTGGCGCACTTCTCCCGTTACGCCGTCGCGTGGTAAACCAGGCACAGGATGCCGAGACCGGCGTCGGGGTCGCGCCGGTCTCGAGTGGATCTCCAGCCGACGTACTTCTGCAAGTGGCACGACAATACGACGGTAAGGGTCACCTGGAAGAGGCCATCAGCACGTATCAGGTGGCCATACGATCGGCTGAGGAGCACAGCGACCACACCGTTCTGGCCGAGGCCCTGCGTCGCCTCGCCGTGGCACGCCATCGTCGCCAGGAGTGGGGCGAGGCTCGCGTCCTGTGCGACCGGAGTTACCAGGTCGCGCTGGGCCACGGGCACGGCGCGCTGACCGCCGAGGCGCTCAACACCAGGGCGGGCTTCGAGCTGGTGGAGGAGAACTACGAGGTCGCCGAGGAGATCTTCTCGCGAGCGTTGAGCTTTCCGAGTATCCACCCGGAGCTCCGCGGGCGCATCGAACAGAATCTCGGCACGGTACGAAGCATTCAGGGCGACCATGCGGCGGCCCTGGCCCATTACCAGCGTTCGCTCCACGCCTTTACGGCGGCGGGGGACGAGCCGGGCTGTGCGATCGCGTACCACAACCTCGGCGTGATCAACACTGAGCGACAGCAGTGGGTCGAGGCCGATCGCTGCTTCCGGCTGAGCCTCAAGTTCGTGGAGCGCACCGGCGACCGGCATCTGCACGGTCTCGGGGTCTTGAATCACGCCGAGGTGCTTGCGGCTCTGGGGCGGCTCAAAGAGGCCCGTCTCGCTGCGGAATCGGCCGTTTGCATCTTCGACGAGCTTCGCGCGCCTGCGGAGATGGCAGACGCGTACCGAATGCTCGGGAGGATCTGCCGCCAGGCGGGAGAGTTCGCTTTGGCGGGAACCAGACTTCGGCTGGCGGTCGAATTCGCTTCCGCCTCCGGTTCCGCGCTGAGTGAGGCCGAGGCGATGCGCGAACTCGCGTATCTCCATGGACAGACCGGCCGCATCGATGAGGCACTCGACCTTCTTGCCAAGGCCACCGGGGAACTCAGCCGGCTCAAGCCGTGCATGGGGATAGCCGAGATGGCGGCCGGAACCTACCCCGTTGTTGTCAGCAGTTGGGGTGAGTTGGTCCGGTCAGTGGATCTTCCCACCTTCCAGCACATGGAGCGAGTCTCCAGTCGGGCCTCCGCCGTGGCACGTGCCCTCGGACACGACGAGGCCGGGCAGGCGAGAGTCCGGATAGGGGGCTACCTGCACGATATCGGCAAGCTTCGAACCCCCAGCGCGCTGCCGAGCAGGTCTGAGCCTCTTACCGGAGACGACCAGGTGATCCTGGAGCGTCACCCCCTGTGGTCAGCAGATCTCCTCGCCGGGGTGGTGTTCCCATGGGATATCACCGGGATGATCCGTGGACACCAGGAGCGATTGGACGGCTCGGGGTACCCGTTCGGACTGCAGGGCGACCAGATCTCAATCGACGCACGGATCCTCGGCATCGTGGACTTTCACGATGCTCGGCCGCGGGAGCCCCGC
>JBBSHB010000140.1:0-7293 GCA_038253515.1 Gemmatimonadales bacterium
CTGGACCCGCTCCATGAGACGCTCACGAAACACCAGCAGCTTGGCCCGCTGCACCGGATCGAGGTACCCCCGGAGCTGGGTCATCTCGTCTTTCAACGTCCTGGCGTAGTCCACCCGCAGGTCGACCAATCCGTCGGCCAGCTTGGCCACACTATCCTTGTCGGCGGCCACTCCTGGCCGCAGCTGCTCGGTGAGCGCGCGGCGCAGCTCCCGCTGCCGCGCCTCGAGCTCCCGCCGGCGGCCGGCGAACTCGCGACTGGTCGAGCGCAAACGCGACATCTGGTCGGTCGAGAGTCCAAGCTCCTCCTGCACCCGGAGGGCGAAGCGCTCCTCCAGGCGACGGCGGAGCTCCTCCCGCCGGGGGGCGGGACCGGTCGGCTCCTGGGCCAGGACCGGCGTGGTGTACAGGGCCGCGAGCGCGGCGCAACCGAGAACGAGCCGGCGCATCAGCCTTCCTCCACCGTGAGGGCGCCCGCGAGCGCTCGGTCGTCGGGGTCGCCCAAGGCAGCGTCATCCTCGGGAGACGTCGAGGCGCCCGCGAGGGGCTCGTCCATGGCATGGAGCAGCGCGTCCAGGTCGGAGTCGGAGAGCTCATCGATGCCCGGCACCGCCAGGTCCAGCCGGGGCGACTCCGCTCGAGCCACCGGACCCGGTGTCGGCGCGGATGCCGCGGCCTTCGCCACCGAGTCGGGCCGCTTTGTCGGTCCGGGAGACGCGGTGGGCGCCGTTGGCCGCGTCGCGATCGGTGTCCGCGGCGCGGGGCGTCCGGTCCAGAGCGCCACCGCGACGGCGGCCGCCACGCCCAGCCCCACCAGTGTCCAGCGCCGGATCCTCCGGCTGCTGGCACGCTCATCCGCCAGGCGCCGCCGCACCGCGGCGCTGGTGACCTCCGGGTCCACCAGGGCCGGCGACGAGGCCGACAGGCGGCCGGCGGTCCGGACCAGGTTCCATTCCGCCTGGCAGTCCACGCAGGAGGCGAGATGCGTCTCCTCGGCGGCGCTCCAGCGGGAACGGCCGAGCGCCACCGCCGGCATCCGATCGGACAGCTGTTGGCATGGGGTCATTGTACCAGCTCCTTGAGCCGCTTGACCGCGTGGTGGTAGTGGACCCGCGCGGCACCCGCCGTGGTCCCGAGCGCCGCGGCGATCTGTTGGTAGTCGCCGCCCTCCTGCACTCGCAACAGGAACACCTCGCGCTGCAACCGGGGGGAAGGCTCGCGAGCCCTTCGCGAAGCCGCTCAGCCGCCTCGCTGGCGGCGAGATCGGCGTGGGGATCGGCCCGGTCGGGCACGTCACGATCGTCGATCGAGACCACGGTACGCCCTTTCCGCTTGCGGAAGTCGTCCCGCAGCAGGTTGCCCGAGATGGAGAACAGCCAGCTTCGAAAGGAGGCTTCCGCCCGCCAGCCGCTCAATCGGCGAAACGCCCGGAAGAAGGTTTCCTGTACCAGGTCGTCCAGGTCGCTCGGGCCCGCGCCGGAGCTGTACAGGAAGCGCCCGATCGCGCCGGCGTGGCGGCGCACCAGCTCGGTGGCCGCCCGCTCGTCGCCGCCGCGGTATGCGGCGACGAGCTCGAGATCCGTCCGCTCTGGCGTCGTGGAGGCGCTCATCCGGAACCGGTGGACGTCGGTTGGACGACTTCGTTAAGCCGCAGTATCTTAGGCCCCATGTTACGCCCTAGCGTCATCGCCCACCGCGGGGCTTCCGGCTACGAATACGAGAACTCCCGCGCCGCCTTCCGGCGAGCCGTCATGCTCGACGCGGACGGGGTGGAGCTGGACGTCCACGCCACCGAGGACGGTACCCTGGTGGTCCACCACGACCCGGAGATCCCCGGCGTCGGCCCCATCGCGCTGCTCACCCGAGCCGCAGCGCGTCAGGTTCGCATCCCCAACGGGGAGACGCTGCCCCTGCTGTCGGAGATTCTCGCGCTGGTGGGCGATCGCGATGTGTGGGTGGAGGTGAAGACCTTGCCCGGAATCCACGACCAGATGCTCATGGAGACGATCGATCGAGGCCCCGCGCCGCATCGGTACGCGGTGCACAGCTTCGATCACCGGATCATTCGGCGGCTGGGGGAGTCGCGCCCCGGGCTGCGCCGCGGCATTCTCCTCTCGGACCGCCACGACGACCCGGTGGCCGCCATGCGTGCCGTCGGTGCCACCACGCTGTGGCAGGATTGGCGTCAAGTCGACCGGGAGCTGGTGAGTCGGGTCCATGAGGCCGCGTGTACCCTGGTGGCCTGGACCGTGAACGAGATCGGGGACCTGGAGCGGCTGGTGCGGCTCGGCGTCGACGGCCTGTGCGGGAACTATCCCGATCGCATTCGGGTGACGCTGGCCGCGCGAAACGATGAGGTGTCCCGGACCTGATCCGGGTCAGTGGGGAGTCGTCTCGGGCGCCGTGGCCTGCCGGCGGCCCTCTCGAGCCTGGGCCACCTGCTGCTCCAGGCGGGCGATCTCGCCCTGGAGGTCATCCAGCCGCACCAGGAGGCCATCCACCCGACGTTGATCGACCTCGCCGCCGCGCTCCCGCCGGTGGATCGCCAAGCCCAGGTCCCGCGCCGCGTTGTCCTGCTTGCGCCGGAGCCGCAGCAACTCGATCTGCAGCTTGCCTTCATCCAGTGCGGCCTGCGCCTTCTTGCCGAACGCCTCGAGCTCCTGATTCAGCCGGTCGAACAGGCGGGACTTGGTCATCGGATCCTCCCGGTCAACGTGGTCCAGCCCGAATGATAAGCTCACACGACAAGGGCGCGGCATAAGCCGCGCCCCCTCGCTACTCGGTCTCCGATGGATGGCTGGATCAGCCGGCCGCCGTCTCGGCGACGGGATAGACCGAGATCTTCTTGCGGTCCTTGTCTCGGTACTCGAACTTGACCACGCCGTCCACCAGCGCGAACAGCGTGTCGTCGTTGGCCCGGCGGACGTTCTTGCCAGCATGGAATCTGGTCCCACGCTGCCGCACCAGGATGTTCCCGGCCACCACCCGCTCGCCACCAAAGTGCTTCACGCCCAGAAACTGGGGATTGCTGGTTCGGCCGTTGCGGCTGGAGCCGACGCCCTTCTTATGTGCCATGGTTGCCTCAGCCCAACGTCAGGTTGGTGATGCGGACTTCGGTGTAGCGCTGCCGATGTCCGGTCTTGCGGCGGTAGTTCTTCCGCCGCTTGAACTTGAACACATAGATCTTGGGCTCCTTGCCCTCCCCGACCACCTCGGCCTCGACCCTGGCGCCGGCCACCAGCGGGGCCCCGGCCCGGATGGTGTCACCGTCCGACGAGAGCAGCACCTCGTCGAAGGTGATCTTGGAGCCGGCCGCGGCCTCCATCAGTGGGAGACGCAGCGTCTTGCCCTTCTCCGCTCGAAACTGCTTTCCGGCGGCTCGGAAAATCGCGTACATGAGGAATCCGTGGACTGAGGTGGTCTGACGTTAGCCTGCAAACATATACGGCGGCAGCGCTTGTGACAAGGGACGGCAGGAGGCCGATCAGGCTACGGCATAGAGGTCGGTGACGTCCCGGCCGGCCGGCCGGCTCATGAGACGGAACTCGTCCAGCCGTATCATCGGGTCGTCCCGGAGCTCGAGGTCGAGGTTGGTGAGCTTGGAGAGCGTCTGCAGCAGACGCGGCTCCTCTTCCAACAGGTAGAGCGCCACCTCCGGATGCAGCCGGACGGTGAGCTGCCGCTCCCGGTGCTCGTGGCCCGCGCGCTTGAGCGCCCGCTCCAGCCGCCGCGCCATGACCTCCGGCGTGAAGACACGCCCGGTACCGGCGCAGGTGGGACAGTCGGTCGTCATGGAGTGCCACAGCGACGGCCGGACCCGCTGTCGGGTCATCTCGACCAGTCCCAGCTCGGAGACGGCCAGCGCCTTGGTGCGGGCGCGGTCGCGGCCGAGATGGGTGCGAAGCTCCTGCAGCACCTTCTCCCGGTTGGTCCGAGTCTCCATGTCGATGAAGTCGCAGACGATGATCCCGCCGATGTCACGCAGCCGGATCTGGCGCGCGATCTCCCGGGCCGCCTCGAGGTTGGTGCGGAGAATGGTCTTCTCCGGGTCCTTCTTGCCGGTATAGCGGCCGGTGTTGACGTCGATGCTGATCAACGCCTCGGTCGGCTGAATGATGAGCGAGCCGCCCGTGGGGAGCTCGACCCGGGCCTTGAAGAGGTCGCGGATCTCGGACTCGATGTCGAACTTGTCGAAGAGGGGGGTCGGCTCGGTGTAGAATTGCACTCGGCTCAGGAGGTCGGGATCGATCTGGTTCAGATACTGCTCGATCTCGTTGTAGAGCTCCTTCGAGTCGACGTGCAGCGCATCCACCTTGGCGCTGAAGAGATCGCGGATGATTCCCCGGGTGAGGCTGGTCTCACGCTGGAGCAGCGCCGGCGCTCGGCGCACGAAGGTCTTCTTGCGGTTGATCTTCTTCCAGAGCGCGAGAAGGGATTCGATCTCCCGGCGGAAGTGCTCTTCGGTCATCCCCTCAGCCACGGTCCGGACGATGACGCCGCCGGAATCCTTCGGCAGCAGCTTGGTGACCATCTCCCGGAGCTTGGCGCGCTGTTCGCGGCTCTCGATCTTCCGGCTGACCCCCACCTTCGAAGCGTAGGGCATATAGACCAGGAAGCGGCCCGGCAGGGAGATCTGGGCGGTGACCCGGCAGCCCTTGGTACTGATGGGCTCCTTGGTGACCTGAACGGGGAGGGTCTGGCCCTTCTTGAGAATGTCCTGGATGTTGGGTACCGCGCGCCGGGGCGAGATCTCGCGCTGTTTGGCTTCGGTCTGCGGAGCGCGCTCGGTCGAGCCCCCGCCGTTGCCCCGTCCCCGCCGGCGGTCCCGGCCGCGCCAGCCTGCCTTCCGTTCGGGGGCGTTCTCCTCGACCTCGGGCGGATCGGCAGGCTCCGCCAGGGCCACCGGCTCGGTCTCCTCCTCCGGATCCTCTTCCGGCTCCTCGTCCTCGTCGGGTTCGAGCAGATCGGACGCGTGCAGGAAGGCGCTCTTCTCCTGACCGATGTCGACGAATGCCGCCTGGATGCCGGGCAGGACCGCCTCGACCCGGCCGAGGTAGATATCCCCCACCGTGCGGCGATGGTCGGGACGATCCACCAGGAGCTCCACCAGCCGATCGTCTTCCAGGATGGCCAGGCGGGTCTCCCGCTGGCTCCCGTTGATCAGGATCTCGCGCTTCAAAGTGCTTGACCTCAGCCGCGGCGGAGGCGGTAACCGCCCGCTCCCGGATCGAATGGCCGCGGCATGCTGGAATTGATAGGGGCGGGAGCCGGCTCGGGCCCCGCTCCGCACGAGAACATCCGGTCCGGACTCCAGGCGCACACCACCCGGCCGCGGACTCGGACCTCATGTATTGGCGCAACGACCGACGCGAGCACGGCTTGGGACAGGCAAACGCGCCGCCCCGGCGGGCGTGCCCCTCGATCGAAGACACCGCATTCCGCGAAGTGGCGCGTCATTCCTGGCGCCAAATATATGTGACGGTGGATCTTAGGGCAACTCAGTCGACCATCTGTCCCAGGATCTGACGGGCGATGACCAGTCGCTGGATCTCACTGGTTCCCTCACCGATCTCACACACCTTGGCATCCCGCATCATGCGCTCGACCGGGTATTCGGTGGTGTAGCCGTACCCGCCGAAGATCTGCACCGCCTTGGTGGTGGTGCGCATGGCCAGCTCGGAGCAGTAGAGCTTGGCCATGGCCGCCTCCTTCTTGAACGGCTTGCCGTTCTGCTTGAGCCAGGCGGCGTGATACAGGAGATGGGTGCCCGCCTCGATCTCGAGTGCCATGTCGGCGAGCTGGAAGTTGATGCCCTGGAAGCTGCCGATCAGGCGCCCGAACTGCTTCCTGACGCCGGCATAGCGGAGCGCCTCGTCGTAGGCCCCCTCCGCGATGCCAAGCGAGAGCGCCGCGATGCCGATCCGACCCGCGTCGAGGGTCTTGAGGAAATTGATGAAGCCGTAGCCGGGCTGGCCCAACAGATTCTCCTTGGGCACCACCGCGTCCTCGAAGATGAGCTCGCGGGTGTCGCTGGCCCGCCAGCCCATCTTGTCCTCCTTCTTGCCCGCCCGGACGCCATGCGTCTTGGCCAGATCTTCGGCGTGCCCCACCCCGAGCGCGCGGCACTGCGCCAGGTCCACCGTGTCCTTGGTCACGATGAAGCTGGTGATGCCTTTGTTTCCTCGGCCAGGCTCGGTGCGCGCGGTAACGGAGAAGATCTCGCCGACGCCGGCGTGGGTGATGAAGATCTTGGCGCCGTTGAGGAGGTAGTGATCGCCCTTGTCGACGGCCGTCGTCGCGGTGCCTCCGGCATCGCTGCCGGCGCCGGGCTCGGTCAGGCCGAACCCGCCGAGCACCCGACCGGAGGCGAGGAGCGGGACGTAGCGCTGCTTCTGCTCCTCGGTGCCGAACTCCACGATCGGCGAGGTGCCGAGGTTGGTGTGGGCGCTGATGGTGAGCGCGTGGCTGGCATCGACCTTGGCCATCTCGTGGATGGTGATGTAGTACGACAACTGGTCCATGCCGGCCCCGCCCAGCTCCTCGCTCCAGGGAACACCCAGGAGCCCGAGCTCGCCCATCGCCTTGATGTTGTCCCAGGGGAAGGTGGACGTCCGGTCCAGCTCGCGCGCCACCGGGGCGATGCTAGTCCGGGAGAACTCACGGACCATCTCGCGCACCTGAAGATGATGCTCGGTGAAGTAGAGGGAGTCATCCATGCTTCTGTCGCAGCTGAAGAGTGAATGGCCGGCCGGTTGCAGGGGCGAAGTCGCCCTGCTCACCCCCGGGGTGCACGCCGAGGCCCCTTGGCGCCAGCCTGATCCGTGGGCACAAGATAACGGACGGCGCGATGGTCCGCGACGATCCCCTGGAGTCCCTTGCCGAGAATCGCATAGTCGGTCTCCGGCGGGTGGGCACCGGGGGCCATGCCTTCCTCAACCGGCGACTAGTGCGACCAGGAGGACGGCCACCACGCCCGGGCGCTGATGTCGTGATTTCTCAGGCGGCGGGGACCTACGGTGGCTTGCGTCGGCTCGCGCTCACCGGACGACGATCGTCCCTGACATCATCGTGCCGTGAACGGCACAGTCGTACTGGTACCTGCCGGCCGTGGTGAACTTGACCTGATGCGTGCTGCCGTCGCCGGTCTTGATCGTGCTGCTCGCAAAGCTCGGCGAGCCCAGCGACTCGATGCTGTGGGGGACGTTGCCTGTATAGGCCCAGGTCCAGGTGACGGCGCCGCCCACGGCGACGGTGTCGACGGCCGAGTTGGCCGACCCGTTGCGCCCACTCTTGAA
>JBBSHB010000141.1:0-7223 GCA_038253515.1 Gemmatimonadales bacterium
CGGGCCGTCCTCGGGTGGCTCACGCCGGTGGAGGGCGCCTCGGCCCTGGGCTCGACCTGCCGGCGCATCGTCGTGGCGCCGGGCGTCGAGGTGCTGATCGACGAGCAGCATCCCGTCATCCGACTGAACGGCGACCTCGGCGCGATCGCGGAGGCGTTCCGCCTGGCGCTCGCGCCGCTGATCACGCCGTAACTTCACCCGAGGAAGCATCGACCATGGCTACGATCATCCTCCTGGTGCTTCTGGTTCTCCTGGTGTTCTGGGTCATCGGGGCGTACAACGGCCTGATCACCCTCAAGAACCAGGTCGCGAACGCCTGGAAGCAGATCGACGTACAACTCAAGCGGCGGCACGACCTCATCCCCAACCTGGTGAACACGGTCAAAGGCGCGATGGACTTCGAGCGCAACACGCTCGAGGCGGTGATCGCGGCGCGCAACAAGGCGGTCAGCGCCACCGGAGTGCGTCAGACCGCGCAGGCGGAGGGCGAGCTCACCCAGGCGCTGGGGCGCCTCTTCGCGCTGACCGAGGCCTATCCCGATCTCAAGGCCACCGCCAACGTGGCCCAGTTGCAGGAGGAGCTGACCAGCACCGAGAACAAGATCGGATTCGCCCGCCAGCTCTACAACGACGTGGCCACGCAGTTCAACACCAAACAGATGTTGTTCCCCACCAGCATGATCGCCGGGCTGGCCAAGGCCTCACCGGTCGAGCTCTGGCAGCTCGAGGATGCCACGGAGCGGGCGGTGCCCGTGGTGGATCTCTCCATGAACAAACCGGCGCCGTGAGCGAGCCAGGCAACCTCTTCGCTCAGCAGGAGTCCAACCGCCGCCGCTCCACCTGGCTTGTCATCGGGTTCATCGTCTTCTTCGCCTGGGTCGGCTTCGGGGGCGACCTCGCCTTCGGCCTGCTCACCGCCGACGCGCCGCCGGGCGCCTACCACCACCTGGTTCCGTTTATCGGCATCTTCACCACCCTGGTGGCCGGCGGCATCTGCTGGTACTCCTGGCGCTACGGCGCGGAGCGCGTGCTCTGGGCCACGGGCGCCCGGGAGCTTCTCGAGCCGGCCACCCCGGAGCAGAAGCAGCTGGTCAACGTGGTCGAGGAGATGGCCATCGCCTCTGGGCTGCCCCGGCCGCGCATCTGGATCGTGCCGGACGACGACCCCAACGCCTTCGCCACGGGGCGCGACGCCGCGACCGCCAGCGTTGCGGTGACCGAAGGGTTGCTCCGTGCGCTCTCGCGCGACGAGCTGCAGGGGGTGATCGCCCACGAGATGGCGCACGTGCAGAATCTCGACGTCCGCCTGATGACGCTGCTCGCCGCGATGGTCGGGGCCATCGCGCTGATGTCGGATGGGATGGGGCGGATAGTGCGGGGCGCGCGCTACGTGGGGAACGGCGGGTCGGGAGGGTCGCGCGGGCGAGGCAAGGGGGGGAACCCGCTCGCGATCATCATCCTGGTCCTCTGGGTGCTGACCCTCCTGGTGGCCCCGATCGTCTCACGGATCCTCGCCATGGCGGTGAGCCGGAAGCGCGAGTACCTGGCGGATGCCACCGGGGCGCAGTTCACCCGCAATCCGGCCGCTCTGGCCGCGGCGCTGGAAAAGCTCGAGGCCGCCTCGTCACCCACCAGATCGATCACCCGCGGCGCCGCGCACCTCTGCATCGTCGACCCGGCGCCCGGGCTGCTCTCCTCTCACGAAGGATTCCTGGCCAACGCGCTCACTTCGCACCCGCCGGTCCGGCAGCGGATCATCCGGCTCCAGGGGATGAGCTATCAAGCGGCCAAGCGCGAGGCGGAGAGTCTCCCGGGACGCCCGGCGTGACCGGGTCGGCGAGTCAGCTCACCAGCGCGACCATGTCGGCGGTGAAGCTCCCGGGATCGAACGGGAGTTGGACCACCACGTCCGCTCCGCCGGCGCGCGCCGCCTGGCCGTCACCCGCCACCAGCGCGACCACCCGGTAGGTCCGGTCGCCATCGGGCGCGAACCCGCCCAGGGGGTGCACGCCTGCCGCGCTGGACCCGCCGACCACCACCACCAGCGACACGCCGATCGCGCGGGACGCGCGTTGGAGGTCGTCGACGCCCGCCACCCGCTCCACGCTGAACCCCGCATGGCGGAGCAGCAGGGCCACGACTCGAGCCAGATTTTCCTCCGGCACGTGAACCAGGGCGGCTCCGCGCCGTGGCGGGTGGGTGATCGATGCGTCCTGGTCCAGATCCACCATCTGCACGCCGGGCACGTAGGTCTTGCTCCGGAGCGCGCGGAGGTCGCCGATCTGGCGGACGATGTCCCGGATGCGGCGGAGCGCCTCCCGGAGGCTGTCCAGCGCCTGCCGGCGCTGCGCCTCGGGGAGGTCGGGGTCGGCCAGCAGGTCCACGTCCGCGAACGCGGCCATGAGCGGGTTGTTGATACCGTGGTGCAGGGTGACCGTCATCTCTCCCACGGCTCCCAGCCGCTCGGCGCGGACCAGATCGCGCTCCGCCGCGCCGAGCGCCTTGCGCAGCTCCCGGCTGCGCCGCACGCGCTCGAGCACTTGCGGCAGCAGTTCGGCGAGCGAGGGGTCCTTGGCCAGATAGTCGTCGGCCCCGCGGCGAAGCGCCGTGGCCGCCAGCGACTCGTTGCCGTGCGCGGTGATCATGACCACCGCCGGCGGGGCCGGCCGCGCCCGAATCGCGTCCAGGATCTCCAGGCCGCTGGCGTCGGGGAGCTCGTGATCGAGCAGGACGATGTCGATCTCGTCCAGCGCCTGCAGCGCGTCCCGCCCCGTGGTCACATGGGTGGTCGGGCCGAAGCCCTGCACCGTGAGCAGGTGCTGGATGAGACGGGCGAGCGACGGATCGTCGTCCACCACCAGCACCCGGGGGCGATCCGACGCCTCAAGCATGGGCCGGCGCCACTCCCTCGCGGAAACCGACGCGGGCGAATTTCTCCCAGCCGGTCTTGCCGCGCCAGGCATCCCACAATCCCCGCAGCCGCCAGTACAGCGTGAGCTGGCGATAGCCCAAGTTCTCCAGCACCGCATACGCCAGCAGGATGACCACGTCCCGCCGCCGGCTGAAGGGGAGCAACCCACGCTGCAGCCGGTCGGCGAGACCGAAGCGGAAACGCCAGGCACCGACCAGCACCGCGAACACGTTCACCACAATGCCGTAGCCCAGCGACACGAGCAGAAACGCCCAGAGATAGTCGTAGTTGATGAACTGATGCCCCAGCAGCTTCTCCATGGCGAAGAGAAACAGCAGGAGGATGTAGCCGCCCAGCTCCACCAGCGGACCGAAGTACTCGAACAGCCAGAAGGTGGGCAAGGCGAACCAGCCGATCCGGCCGAACTTCCGGCGCCAGAGCATGGCCCGATGGTACCGGAGCGACTCGCGCAGCCCGCGATACCAGCGGCCCCGCTGCTTGCGCAGCGAGTCCAGCGTCTCCGGCACCTCGGTCCAGGCCACCGGATGGGGCAGGAACGCGATCCTGCGCCCCTGCAGCTTGTCGCGGACGTAGCGATGCAGCCGGACCACGATCTCCATGTCCTCGCAGACGGTGCCGACCCGCTCGCCGACGTACTCCCGGGTGATGCGGTGCCGGATGAAGGGGGTGAGATAGCCGCCGGCGCGGATCACCGTCTCCTTCTCGAAGACCGCGAAGACGCCGCTCAGGATCAGGACCGAGTCCATCCGATCGAGCCCGGTGCGCCCGGTGGTGAACGAGCGCAGGTACTCGACCATCTGGAACCGGGCCAGCGACCGGGCCGGCAGCCCCACGCTCACCACCCGGCTCTGGTGGATGGTACAGCCGTTCGCGATCGCCACCTGGCCGCCGACCGCTACCACCCGGGGATCCTCCTGCACGATACGCATCAGCTCCTTGAGCGCGTGCTGGTCGAGGATGGAGTCGGCGTCGAGGGAGACGAAATATGGGGCCGTGGAGGCGTTGATTCCGGCGTTGAGCGCGTCGGCCTTGCCGCCATTCTCCTTGTCGATCACCACCACGCGCAACACCAACGGGGGCAGGGGGATGGTGGCCTCGTACATGCCGCGGACCGGGGCGGTGACGATCGCCTCACGGTAGGGAATGTCCGTCCGCCGCAGCCGGAACGCCTGCTTGAGCCGCTCCAGGGTGTGGTCGGTCGAGCCGTCGTTGACCACCACGATCTCATAGCGCGGATAGTCGCTGTGGATCAGGTTGCTGACCGTATCGACGATGGTCACCTCCTCGTTGAAGGCCGGCACCACCATGGTGAGCGGCTTGGTGAGATCTCCCTGATCGATGAGGTCGAGGTCCTCGACGAAGTGACCGGCGACCCGCCGGCGGACCTGCCGGGCGGACAGGATCACCAGCCACATGGTGTAGGAATTGTAGAGCAGGAAGTAGCCCAGGAACACCGGCTGAACCACCAGGGCGACGACGATCAGGATCTGGATCAGCCGCTCGGTCATCGGGTCCCGCCGTTGACCGCCGGAGCGGCCAGCTCCAGGGTGCCGCTCACCCGATGACGGATGGTCGGCACCGGGTCGGTTCGGGCGACCTCGCGGGCCACGTCATCCTGCAGCAGGGCCAGGGCCAGCGCCGCCGCGAGACGCCGGTCCTCGCCGGGTGCGGTCCGGGCCGCCTCTCGGAGCTTGCCGCGATCCGCGACCGCTGCCAGGGTCGAGGCGGCCGCTTGCAGGTCCAGCCCCGGTGGCAGGGGGAGCGGCGTCCCCTGGAGCAGCCGTCCCACGTAGGCCGCGGCGCGGACCGCGGTCTCCGAATCTCCCGACAACCGCTCCAGCGCTGCCCCGCCCTCGGCGTCGAGATGGTCGGCCTGGCCCAGTACCAGCCCGACCTCGCGCCGCACGCCGGGATCGGGATCTTCCACCATGCGGGCGAGCAGTTCCCAGCGCTCCCCCGCCGCCGCGGCGCCCGCCGCCACCCGGCGCACCGAGACCACCGGGTCCATCACCAGGGCCTCCAGCGACGCGGCGTCGACCACGTCGGCCCGATGGCTCCAGAGCTCGGCGATCGCTTCGCGCACCTCGGGCGAGCCGCTGCGAGCCATCACCGGGAGGAGCCGCGGCAGCTCGGGATGGTGGATGTAGCGGGCGACCCGGGCCGCCAGGGCGGCCTCCTGCCCATCGAGCGGCAGGCCCAGGGCGAGATCCACGAACGCGTGAAACGCGACTTCCGCGCGCTCCGCGACGGCCGCGAGGACCGCCGGGTCATCGTCGGCGCGCAGCGTCTGCAGCAGGCTGGGGAGGCCGCGCTCGGGCGGGATGTTGGCGAAGAGACCGACGGCGGCCCGGCGGACGAGGAGGCTGGGGTCGCCCAGGGCGCGCTGCGCCACGCCGAGCAGATCATCGCCTTCGAGCAGCCCGCTGATCGCGGCGAGGGCGGCGGTCCGGACCTCGGGACTGGGATCGCCGCGAATGACCTGGAGAAGGGCTCCTCGGCTCTGCTCACCCTGGAAGGCGCGCAGGCCGCTGATGAGCCGGATGCGCTCGCCGGAATCGAGAATGCTGCGCATCCCTTCCGCCAGCGACCGCTCGGCGGCCCCGCTGGTCATGGTACCCAGCGAGCGAAGCTCGATGTGGCGCGCCGGGGAGAGCTTGCGGACCAGCAGCCGGGCCACCGGGTCCTCCTTGAGTCGCTGTCTCAACTCCTCGCGCACGGCCGCCTGGTCGGCCATCTCGACCACCCGCGCCACGATGCTCTCGTCCTCGAACGCCCCGCCGGCGAGCGCGGCGGCGGCACGGACCTCCACCGGCTCCTCCCGATGGCAGACCGCGCCGAGCGCCGCCGCGCCGCCCGGCACCTGGAGCAGGCCGACCGCCAGCGCCGCGCGCTCCCGCACCAGGGGAGACGGATCCTGCTGCAGCAGGGCGAGCAGGACCGGCCCGAGCGAGCGCAGGTTGAGCCGGGAACAGGCGTCCGCCGCGGCGGCGCGGACCGCCTCGTCGGGGTCGTTCAGACCGGTCGCGGCCGGGCCCGTGGCGGCCTCGCCGCCGATCCGCCCGAACGCCTCGAGCGCCGCGGCGCGCACGGCCGGCTCGGGGTCCTGCCACAGCCGATCGATCACGCCTGCCACGGCCGGCGACTGCATCCGTCCCAGCGTCCGGATCGCCCCCAGCTTGCCGACCTCGTCGCGGGTGGCGACCAGGACGTCCACCAGCCCCGCGACCGTCGCCACGTCGAGCCGGCCGATGGCCTCCACGATGGCTTCCCGCAGATCGGGGCCCGCCCCGGCGAAGGTGCGCACCAGCGCCGGCACGGCGGAGGGATCCCTCAAGCTTCCCAGGGCCTCGACCGCGGCCCGCTGCACCGGGGCCTCGCTGTCGCCCAGCAGGTCGATCAACGACGGGACGAGCGCGCGCGCGCCGGCTTCGGCCGCTCCCCGGGCCCCCGCTTCGCGCACCTCCGGCCGGGGATCGCCGAGCAGCCGCTGGAAATCGGGGGTGGCGCCGTCGGCGCGGAGCAGCCCGAGTGCACGCGCGGCCGCCACCCGCACCGCGGGCTCCGGGTCGCCGACCCGGCCCCGAAGGCGCTGCACCACTTCCGGCCCGCCGAGGCTTCCCAGCAGGGTGATGGCGGCGCTCCGCACCCGCTCGTCCGGCTCGGTCATCCCCTCGAGCGCGTGCGGCACCGCCTCGGACGCGCCGAGCGCGCGCAGGGCGTCGAACGCCGCCGACCGCAGAGCGGGATCGGCGTCACCTCTCGCGACCTGGGCGAGCTCCGGGGCGAGATCGCGGCGGGCGGCGCGGCGGATGGCGCTCACGACGGCGGTCCGCACCGCCGGCGCCGGGTGCAGCAGCAGCTCGGCCAGCAGCTCGCGGGCGCCCGCGGTGGCGAACTTCACCAGCGTCTCCATCGCTTCAGGCACCCGCTCGCCCCGCTCGATCATCGCCACCAGCCCGGCGGGCACGTTCAATCGCTCGAGGGCGACGGCGGCGCGGATCCGGATTTCGGGATCCGGATCGTCCAGGGCCACCAGAAGCGGGCCTTCCGCGGTGGCGCCGATCTGCTCCAGCGCCTCGACGCTCCGCATGCGAACCCACCAGGCCGGATCGCCCAGCCCGCGGACCAGACGGTCGATCACCTCGGGGTCGTCGAACTGACCCAGCGTGCTGGCGATCCGGGCGCGGACGAACGGCGCCGGATCGCTGAGGAGTTGCTCCAGGAGATAGGTGATGGCCCGGCGGTCGCCCAGCCGGCCGATCGCGGTGGCCGACTTGGCCCGCACCTCGTC
>JBBSHB010000142.1:0-7215 GCA_038253515.1 Gemmatimonadales bacterium
AGACCCACGCTGGTGGCGCTCCGCACCTATATCGCCGATCCCGCGCCAACCAAGCGAAACACCGCCAAGGCGCACGGTGAGCCGCTGGGCCAGGATGAGGTCCGCCGCACCAAGGCAGTCATGGGCTGGCCGCTCGAGCCTACCTTCTTCGTGCCCGACGATGCGCTGGACCATTGGCGCCAGGCGGTCGATCGTGGGGCGGAGCTGGAGGACGACTGGCGGGCTCGCGTGGCCGCGCACGCCGGCGCGCACCCGGAGCTCGCCCTGGAGCTGGAGCGCTGGCTCGGCGGCGGGCTGCCCGAGGGGTGGGAGCAGGCACTCCCAACTCTCACCCCGGCGCAGGGCCCGCTGGCCACCCGGCAGGCCTCGGGTCTCACGCTCCAGGCGATCGCCGCCGCGGTGCCCAATCTCGTCGGCGGATCCGCCGACCTGGGCGGCAGCACCGGGACCACGCTGGCTCAGGGTGGTGATTTCGGTCCCGCAACCAGCGGCCGGACCTTCCACTGGGGCGTGCGCGAGCACGGGATGGCCGCCTGCCTCAACGGCATCGCCGCGCATGGCGGGCTGCGGCCGTTCGGGAGCACCTTCCTGGTCTTCTCCGACTACATGAAGCCGGCGATCCGGCTCTCGGCCATCATGCGGCTCCCGGTCATCTACCTCGGGACCCACGACTCGATCGGCCTGGGCGAGGACGGCCCCACCCACCAGCCGGTGGAGCACCTCGCGATGCTGCGGGCGATCCCCAACGTCGTGCTGCTCCGGCCCGGCGACGGGGCCGAGACCGTGGAGTCGTGGCGAGTCGCGATGGAGCGGACCGACGGCCCCACCATCCTGGTGCTCAGCCGGCAGAAGCTTCCGGTGCTCGACCGCACCGCGCTGGGAGCGGCCGACGGTGTGCGGCGCGGCGCGTACGTGCTGCTGGACTCGTCCGGCGGCGTGCCCCAGGCGATCCTGATCGCCACCGGCTCCGAGGTGCACGTCGCCCTGGCGGCGGCGCGGCTGCTTCAGGCCGACCGGGTCCGGGTGCGGGTGGTGTCGATGCCCTCCTGGGAGCTCTTCGCGGCCCAGCCCCAGTCGTACCGTGACGAGGTGCTCCCGCCGGCCGTGCGGAGCCGGCTGGGCATCGAGGCCGCCTCCGCCTTCGGCTGGCTGCGCTGGACCACCGACCAGGGCGCCATGCTGGGCATGGAAGGGTTCGGCGCGTCCGCGCCGGGTGACCGGCTGTTCCAGGAATTCAAGTTCACTCCCGAGCGTGCGGCGGCGATGGTGCGGCGGCTCCTGGCAGAGAGGTCCGCATGAAGGCGAACCCGTTGGTGGGTCTCGGCGAGTTGGGTCAGAGTCCGTGGTATGACTACATCACCCGCGATCTGGTCGCCTCCGGTGAGCTCGCCCGGCTCATCGCGGAAGACGGCCTGCTCGGGATGACCTCCAACCCGAGCATCTTCGAGAAGGTCGTCGCCGGCAGCCGGCTCTACGACGCCGATATCCGGCGCCTGGCCGACCGTGGCCGGAGTGCGCAGGAGATCTTCGAGGCGATCGCCGTGGCGGACGTCCAGGCCGCGTGCGACGTCTTCGCGCCGGTGTACGGGACCACCGGCGGCGGCGACGGCCTGGTCTCGCTCGAGATCTCCCCCACCCTGGCCAACGACACGGCCGCGAGCATTCACGAGGCCGAGCGGCTCTGGCGCTCGCTCGACCGGCCGAACGCGATGATCAAGATTCCGGGGACCGCCGCGGGGTTGCCCGCGATCACCCACTGCATCGCGGCCGGCATCAGCGTGAACGTCACCCTGCTCTTCTCGGTCGAGCGCTACGCCGCCGTGATCGACGCCTTCCTGGACGGGCTGGACCGCCGGCTCGACGCCGGCCTCCCGCTCCGGCCGATCGCGTCGGTCGCGAGCTTCTTCGTGAGCCGGGTCGATGGCAAGATCGATCCGCTGCTCGATCGCCAGGGCGATCCCGCCGGCCTCCGGGGCAAGCTTGCCATCGCCAACGCGTGCGCCGCGTATCGGCTGTTCCAATGGTCGCTGGGAACGCCCCGCTGGGATCGCCTTTCCAAGGCCGGTGCCCGGCCCCAGCGCCCCTTATGGGCCTCCACCAGCACCAAGGACCCACACTACCCTGACGTGTACTACGTCGAGGCGCTGGTGGCCCCGCGCACGGTGAACACCCTCCCGCCCGAGACCTTCGCCGCCTACCGCGACCACGGGCGCCCGGCAGTGCGGATCCAGAAAGGACTCGCCACCGCGCCGGCCCAGATGAAGGCGCTGGCCGAGGCCGGCATCGACCTCGCCGCGGTGACCCGGGAGCTGGAAGAGGAGGGAGTCGCCAAGTTCGCCGCGTCGTACCGGTCACTGCTGTCGGGCATCGAGGCCAAGGCCGGGGAGCTGGTGGGTCGTTGATGCCGGGTCCGCTCCGGCGCATCTCCCTCACCGGATGGATCGTGATCGCCATGCTGGTGGGGGTGACGGTCGGCTACCTGGACAACCAGGTCTGGCTCGACACTGACGTCGCCGCGATGGTCCAGCCGCTGTCGACCATCTTCCTCCGGATGATCAAGTCGATCGTCGTGCCCCTCATCTTCGCCAGCCTGGTCGTGGGAGTCGCGGGGCACGGCGACGACCTCAAGCGGGTTGGCCGGCTCGCCTTCAAGTCGATTCTCTACTTCGAGCTGGTGACGACGGTTGCGCTGGCGGTGGGGCTGGTGGCAGTGAACCTGGTGAAGCCCGGGGTAGGCGTCGCCCTGGCCGCGTCGGCCGAGCAGGGAAAGGAGTTCGCCAGCACCCACACGACCCTCGCCGGCGTGCTGGAGCACACCGTCCCCGCCAGCTTCTTCGATGCCGCCGCGAAGAACGAGGTGCTCCAGGTCGTCTTCTTCTCCATTCTGTTCGCCGTGGCGCTCACCCGGGTGACCGGCCGGTCCAAAGACCTGGTGCTCGGCTTCTGCGAGGGTCTCGCGGACGTGATGTTCCGCTTCACCGAGATCGTGATGAAGTTCGCGCCGATCGGGATCGGCGCGGCGATCGCGGTGACCATCGGACACAGCGGACTGGGCGTGCTGGTCAACCTCGGGAAGCTGGTGCTGACGCTGTACGGGGCGCTGGTCGCGTTCGTTCTGCTCGCGCTGCTGCCGGTGGCCCTCCTGGCGCGGGTGCCCCTCCGCCGGTTCTGGCACTGGGTGCGGGAGCCGTGGCTCATCGCCTTCTCCACCGCCTCGTCGGAAGCCGCGCTGCCGCTCGCCATGGAGAACCTGGAGAAGCTCGGCGTGCCCCGCCGCATCGTCGCCTTCGTGCTCCCCGCCGGCTATTCGTTCAACCTGGACGGCTCCACGCTCTATCTCGCGGTGACCTCGGTGTTCGTGGCCCAGGCCGCCGGTGTGGAGATGACGGTGCAGAAGCAGATCTGGATGATGCTGACCCTCATGCTCACGAGCAAAGGGGTGGCCGCGGTGCCCCGGGCCTCGCTGGTCATTCTCTCGGGGACGCTGTCGACCTTCGGGCTCCCGCTCGAGGGGGTGGCCGTGATCCTGGCGGTCGACGCGCTCATGGATATGGCCCGGACTTCGATCAACCTGTTGGGGAACTGCCTGGCCTCCGTCGTCATGGCACGCTGGGAGGGGGAGTTCGACACCGCCCAGCCGTGAAACCCTTTAGGGGGCTTCCGCCGTCTTACCAGCCAGGCTCTGGCGACCCACGTCTCGCACCCTCCACCCAGGACTGACATGACGCTCCATCGCTCGCTGAGAGGCGGGATGGCTTTTGCCCTCGTGCTGTTGAGTACGGCGGCCAGGCTCGGGGGGCAGTCGACCCCGGCCGCCCCGGCCCGCTCGGCGCCCCTCACGAACCTGCGCTACGAGATCGCCTACGACTCGGCCGCGGCGCAGAACCGGAGCATCGCAGTGACGATGAGCTTCGACGTGGCGGGACCGGGACCGGTGCTGCTCTCCTTGCCCGCGTGGACGCCGGGAGCCTATGAGCTCAGCTACTTCGCCCGCTGGGTGTCGGGTTTTTCCGCCAGCGCGGGCGAGAAGCCGCTTACCTGGGACAAGCGTGACTACGACACCTGGCGGGTGCAGCCGGCGGGCGCCCGGTCCATGACGGTGAAGTTCGCCTACCTGGCCGACACGCTCGACAACGCGATGGCCTGGGGTCGGCCCGACTTCCTGCTCTTCAACGGCACCAATGTGCTTCCCTATCCCGAGGGACGCGGCACCGACTTCGCGGCCACCGTGACGGTGAGGACCCAGCCGGGATGGATCGTCGCGACCGGCATGGAACCCGCGGGCCAGCCTGGGACCTACCGCGAGTCGAACTACCACGATCTGGTGGACAAGCCGTTCTTTCTCGGCCGCATGGACTACGACAGCATGCAGGTGGCCGGTGCCTGGACCCGGCTCGCCACCTACCCGGCCGGGGCGCTCACCGGTCCTGCGCGGGCTCAGTTCTGGGATCAGGTCAGCAAGGCGATTCCGGCTGAAGTGGCGGTGTTCGGGGAGACGCCGTGGAAGAGCTACGACATCATGGCGATCTTCGACTCCGCCTTCGGGGGAGGGAGCGCGCTGGAGCACACCAACTCGCATGTCGGGATCTACGCCACGCGGCTGATCGGAAACCCGGTTCTCGCCTCGATCACGGCCCACGAGATCTTCCATGCATGGAACGTGAAGCGGCTCCGTCCGGCGGACATGGTGCCGTACGGCTACGACCGCTCGGAGCCGACCCCCTGGCTCTGGGTCAGCGAAGGGATCACCGACTACTACGCCGACCTGGCCATCCTGCGCGGCGGGATCATCACCCCCGAGCAGTTCATGAATGCCACGACGGAGAAGATCCGCAACGTGGCGGACGCCCCACCGACCGCGCTGGAGGACGCCTCGCTCTCGACCTGGATCCACCCGACCGATGGGACCCAGTACATCTACTACCCGAAGGGCTCCCTCGCCGGATTGATGCTGGACATCCTCATCCGTGACGCCAGCGACAATCGACGCTCGCTGGACGACGTCATGCGCGGGCTCTATCGGACGACGTACAAGCAGGGTCGCGGCTTCACGGCCGCGGACTGGTGGAAGGCGGTGAGCACCGCGGCCGGCGGCAAGAGCTTCGTTGCCTTCAACACCAAATACGTGGACGGCCGAGAGCCGTTTCCCTGGGACCAGGTCCTCCCGCTCGCCGGGATGCGGCAGGTCACGGACACCATCCGCGAACCGCGCCTCGGCATCGGTGCCGACGCGGACTCGGGCCACGCCGTCGTGGTCAAGCAGGTGCAACCCAACAGTGTCGCCGCTGAGGCAGGGGTGCAGGTGGGAGATCAGCTTCTCGCTCTGGGAGACCTCTCCATCACCGGTCCCGACTTCGGCCCGGCATACCGGAAGCGCTTCGCCTCCAGCGACGGGCAGCCGCTCCCGATCAAGGTCCGGCGGGGCACCGACACGCTGACCCTCAACGGCAAGGTGCGGTTGGTCACCCGAATGGAGAGCCGGATCGAGACGGACCCGAACGCCTCCGAGAAGGCTGGGCGGATCCGGGAGGGAATTCTGATGGGGAGGACGGGATCGTAAGGAAGGTCGTGGCGCCTGGAGGCGATCACTGCCTCACGATGTTCAGGATCTTGACCGCCGGGGTGAGCCGCTGGCCGGCCGCGGACGCCAGATTGATGCGGCGGACGACCTCCATGCCTTGCAGGACTCGCCCGAAGGCGGCGAACCCCTGACCGTCGGGATTCCGCTTTCCGCCGAAGTCGAGGGCGGGCTGGTCGCCGATGCAGATGAAGAAGTCCGAGGTGGCGGTATTCGGACCGTCCCTCGCCATAGAGATGGTGCCGTCCTTGTGCGCCAGCCTGGTGACGCTGGTTCGCTCCAGAGGGATCGGTGGGAAATCCTTGACCCGCAGGGAGTCGAGCCCCCCCTGGATGACCGTGATCTTGACCGCGTTGTCCGGCTGGTTGTCCGCCCGCACCGTCCGGTGAAACCGGCCGAAGCGGTAGAACCCCAGATCGACGTAGCGCAGGAAGTTGGCGGCGGTGATCGGTGCCCGCAGGGAGTCCACCTCCACCTCGATATCGCCCGCGACGGTTTGGATCAGCACCCGGGGCAGATCCTGTGCGACAGCGGGGACAGCCCCGGACGTGAAGAGCACGGCCAGGGCCAAGACGCTCAGGTTCGAGGGAAGACCGTCGATTTTCCAAAGTCGCTGCATGAGCCGCCGCCGAGCCTCAATACCAGGGTGTCGTCGCTAAGGTGTCATCGGTAAGGCATCATCGGAACGGTGTCATCCCAAGCGGAGCCCCGCGCCTGTCATCCCGAGGAGCGTAGCGACGAGGGATCTTGCTCGCGAATGTCCGGAACACCCGAGCAAGATCCCTCGCTTCGCTCGGGATGACAGCAGCGGCGCTCCATTCCCTCCCGAGGACAGCGGCGTCGCGCCTCTCCTCCCGATGCCAATCCAGGCCACCGCACCAGGTGTTCTCGAACGCACTCTAACCCGCGCCGAACAGACCGGCCAGCTCCTCCGGCCCGAGATCGCGCGGCCGGTCGATGAGCCCGGTGAGCCAGGCGGCGCGACCGAGCACGGCCGCGGGTTCCACTCCGCGGGCTCGCAGCTCACGCACACCGGTGTCGCCCGCGGCCTTGCTCAGCTTCTCGCCGGAGGGCTTCCGAATCAACGGATGGTGCATGAAGACCGGCGGCGTGGCCCGACCGAGAAGGCGCCCGAGCCGCACCTGCCTGCCGGTGGAGCTCAGCAGGTCTTCTCCTCGGACGATGAGATCGATGCCCTGCCGAAGGTCGTCCACCACGACGGCGAACTGATAGCTCCAGTTGCCCAGGCGATCCCGCAGCAGCAAATCGCCGCACTGCTCCGCGGGGTGCTGACGCTGCTCGCCGAGGCGTCCGTCTACGAAGCGCTCCTCGCCAGGATCGACGCGGAGCGGATACCCCGGCCCGGAGCCGGCTCGAGCCCCCGGTCCCGGCACCGGCCTGGATAGGGTGTCTCCTCGTTGAAGGCGTCGGCCCCGTCGAGCGCGATCTCTTTTCGGGAGCAGTCGCAGACGAAGACGAAGACGCTCGCCGCCGTGGTCAGCCGGGAGAGCGCCGAAGCGTAGAGCACCTCGAGATCGAGTCGGATCATGGGCAATGATCGCGCGCCGCGCGCTCTTGCGCGAACCGGCGAGGCGTCTTACTACCCGTCATGACCATCCGCGAAGTCATCGTCACCA
>JBBSHB010000143.1:0-7196 GCA_038253515.1 Gemmatimonadales bacterium
GCGGGTTGTTCGAGGATGTCTGGCCGCTCACCCAGGGCCGCCGGGTGGTCAAGCGGCGGCACGAGGTGCCCGACTACGGCGTGACCTGGGGCATCGAGCAGTTCCTCGATCGGGATCTCGTGCTCGCCCAGGTCCAGCTCGGCGGTGACGCGCCGGAGCTTCCCCTCCCGGAGTGGCTCGAACCGTACGTCGTGCGTGAAGTGACCGGTGAACGGGAATACAGCAACCGCGCCCTCGCCCGCTAGTCCCCTGAACCCAGGCTCCCATGTCCGTCCGCTCCCCGCTGCTCCTGCTCTGCCTTGGGGCCACGCCGCTGGTGGCGCAACAATCCTCCTCGCCCGAGCCCTCGCCGTTTCAGCGCCTCGAGCTCCCCACGCCGACCACTCTCCGGACCGGCAGCGGTGCCCCAGGCCCGGGCTACTGGCAGCAGCGGGTCAGCTACGTGATCAAGGCCAGCCTCGACACGGCCGGCAAGTCGGTGAGCGGAGAGGAGCGGATCACCTACGCCAACCACTCTCCCGACACGCTGCGCTACGTCTGGCTGCAGCTGGACCAGAATCTCTTCAACGATCACAGCCGCGGCTTCTTCGTGTTCGGCCAGGATCCGCGATTCGGATCGCACGGCGCCCAGGTCAGCGTCAGCCTGACGACGGTGGCCGAGCCCGCGGCGCCACCGGCCAAGGGGAAAGCCGGCCGGCGGGCCACGCCGCTGGCCTACGCGGTGAACGGGACGATGATGCGCGTCGACCTCGCCCGGCCGCTGCCTCCGGGCGGCAGGCAGGCGCTCGAGCTGGCCTGGTCGTTTCCCTTCGGGCCGAACGGCAACCGCATGGGCACCGAGGAGATCGACGGGAGCACCGTGTACGAAGTGGCGCAGTGGTATCCCCGGCTCGCCGTGTACGACGACGTCCGGGGCTGGAACACGGAGCAGTACCTCGGTCAGGGCGAGTTCTACCTGGAGTACGGCAGCTTCGACGTGAGTCTCACGGTGCCGACCGACATGCTGGTCGCCGCGACCGGCGTGCTGCAGAACCCCGATGAAGTGCTCACCGCGGTGCAGCGCGCCCGCCTGGCGCGCGCGCGAACCTCCAGCGAGACCGTGGTGATCCGCGGCAAGGCCGAGATCGGCGACTCGTCCTCTCGCCCGCCGACCACGCGCGCCACGCTCACCTGGCACTTCACCGCCGACAGCGTCCGCGACTTCGCCTGGGCGGCGGCACGACACTTCATCTGGGACGCGGTCGGCGTCAACGGCGGGAAGACGATGGCGATGAGCTTCTACCCGCCGTCGGCCGACTCGATCTGGAACCGGGCCACCCAGTACGCCAAGGCCGCCATCGAGCACTACTCGAAGCAGTGGCTCGCATTCCCCTACCCGGTCGCCAGCAACGTCAACGGGATCGAAGGCGGGATGGAGTACCCGATGATCGTCTTCTGCCACAACCGCACCGATCCGGTCGCCCTGTACAGCGTGACCGACCATGAATTCGGGCATACCTGGTTCCCCATGATTGTGGGAAGCAACGAGCGGCTCTATGGTTGGATGGACGAGGGGTTCAACAGCTTCATGAACCACTACAACTTTCCCATGCAGTTTCCCAACACCCCCCTCCCCACCGCGCGGGGCGTGCCGGAGACCTACCTCAAGAACGCGAAGTCGGGGAACGAGCAGCCGATCATGATGCCGGCCGACCGCATGCGGACCACCGAGAACTGGCGGCAGGGTCTCTACAACAAGCCGGCGGTGGGCCTGGTCCTGCTGCGGGAACACATCACGTCACCCGAGCGATTCGACCCCGTGTTCCGGGAATACATCCGCCGCTGGGCGTTCAAGCACCCCACGCCGGCGGACTTCTTCCGGACCATGGAGGACGGGTTGGGAGAGGACCTGAGCTGGTTCTGGCGCTCCTGGTTCTACACCACCGCGCAGCTCGACCAGGCGGCCGATTCGGTGGCTCGCTCCGATTCCGCCGGCGGCTTCTCCCGCGTGTACCTGCGCAGCGTCGGCAGCATGCCGATGCCGGTCGAGCTGGCGCTCGCCATGGAGGATGGCACCACCCGGCGCGTTTCCCTGCCGGTCGAGGTGTGGTATGCCGGGGACCAGTATTCGCTGCTGGTCCCGGGTCCCGGAAAAGTGACCGGCGTCATCGTCGACCCCGAGGGGTGGTATCCGGACGTCGATCGGGGGAACAACAGTTGGCCGGTGGGGGCGAAGAAGGCGGTCGGGCGGTAGGGCGGCGGCGGAACGCAGCCACCGGGTATCCGAGGGTACCACTGTCATCCCGAGGAGCGGAGCGACGAGGGATCTTGCTGGGCCGAGCTCGAGCCCCGGGGGAGAAGATCCCTCGCTCCGCTCGGGATGACAGCGCGGCGCTCGGGATGACAGCGCGGCGCTCGGGATGACAGCGCGGCGCTCGGGATGACAGCGCGGCGCTCGGGATGACAGCGCGCTCCCCTACGGCACCCGAAGCTGCCACAGGCCGCTCACCATGTCGCTGGCGTAGAGCGACTCTCCCTGAAGCTGCACGCCCCAGGTGTAGGTGTCCCCCGGTCCACCGGGCTCGACCCGGCTGATCAGCCGCTGGGACAGGTCACCGGAGAGAAGGCCCGACACATCGAGCGCGATGACCCCGGCGTTGTAGTACGCGGCATAGAGAACCTGCCGCTGCTCGTCCATCCAGAAGTTATGGGTGCCGGCGCCATCGAGATGGAAGAAGGCCACCTCCCTGGGATGGAAGAGGTCCTCGACATCGATCACGTGGATGTCTCCGCTCGATTGGGCGCCGAGTACGCCGGCGCCCTCCTGGCCGATGAAGAGGTAGCGGTTCTCCCCGCTCACCGGGTTGTGGAACCACCACCCGTTGTGCGCCGCCACTCCGCCGGAGACGCCGTTGTCGCTGGGGAGAAAGCGGCTCACCTCTCTGGGCTGCCGCGGCGACCCGCCGCGCATCCCGTTCCCGACGTCATAGATGATCACCCCCGTGTTCCAGGCGAACACGAAGGCAAGCCCGTCACGGACGTAGGTGTCGTGAATCCCGTAGGCCGGCGGGATCGGCACCGACGCCGCCAGAGAAATGGCCGTCGGCGAGCTGATGTCGTAGATCAGCAGCGCGGGGTCCGCGGGGTTCTTGGCCGCGAACACGTAACGTCCGCCCGCGATGTCGGCCACGGTGGCCGTGTGGATCCCCTCGGCCACCAGCGCGCTGTCCTGGAACACCGGATGCAGTGGATCCGCCAGTCCGTAGACATAGAGCCCGGCGTTGGTGCCGCGCTCGGCGCTGAATACCAGCAGCGCGCCGTCGTCGCTCACCTGCACGTCGCTGACCGTGTTGATCAGGGGGGTCTTGAGCGACTCCGCCAGCGTGGGGGCGCCGGAGGCGTCGAGAGACCAGATCTTCAGCACGTCCCCCGGTTGGCCTCCCCGAGGCACGCCTCCCCAGGTGCCGGTGTAGGCGTAGGCTCCGTGGACCCAGAGGTCCGAGGTGTAGCGCTCGGGGACGTTGTTTCCCCCCGCCTGAATCTGGAACTCGGCCCCCGCGGGCGGCGGGGTGCCGCTGTCCCCACCGCCGCACGCCAGGATCGCCAGCAGGGCGCTCGCCACGCCGCTTCGTCGTGCCGTCCGATGGGAGCGCGTCGTCACTCCGTGTGTCCACTGTGTGCGTGACCAGCCATCGCAGCCGACTCCTCGAGCGCGCCGTAGCGTCCCATGCGGTGGAGCGGCTCGCCCAGCCCCAGCCGCACGCCCACGGTGAGCGACCAGAACGCGTCATCGCCGTAGAGGCCGCCGACGTCGAAGAGGCCCCCGCCCACCTTGGCGATCCTGCCGTACGAGATCTCCGCCAGCGGCCGCAACCCGAGCGCGCGAGTGTGGAGCGCGTCGATCTCGTATCCGACCGTCTGCACGGTCCAGCGGGTGATTCCGAGCACGGAGTTCTCGATCTGGGGGCGGAGCGCCCGAAAGGCGGAGACTCGCTCCTCTTCCGGACGCTCGGTGCGTTCGACGCGATACTGGAGACGATGGCGCCCCAGCCTCCATGCACTTTCCGCCAGCAGCGTGTGGAAGACGAAGAAGCCACCTGCTTCGGAGGTACGGGCCCATTCCACCATCGCGTACAGCGGTCTGCCGTGGACCGGGCCGGACCACCGGGCGGAGAGACTCCACTTGGACTGGTCGGTGCCGGCTCCAGGCCGGTGCTCGGGCGAATGCACCTGGGCGTGAGAGCCCTGAAGCTCCAGTCGCTCGAGGGGAAAGAGGGTGAGCCGCGCGGACCAGGAATCCCCGAACCGGTGACCCACCCGGGGCCACTGCCCCGGCCGTTCCGGCTCGTCGCCGTTGAACACGCCCAGCTCGCCAGCCACCCTGCGGGTCCGCACCGCGGCGATGGCCACCGCGCGCTCGAGTATCTGCGAAAGGTGGTGGTTGACCGGATACCGGACGAAAGGCCGGACCATCGGATCATCGGTTCCGAATGGGGCGAACCCCTTGCCGATACTGATTGACGCGCGGGCCTCGCCGTCCATCCGGCCGAGCAGATCATCGGCCGCCAGGATCACTTCATGCGCGTAGGTGTGCGGATGCCGGCGGTCGACGAAGCCCTCGCCCCAGTCGCCCGGCGCCAGCTCTCCCTCCGGCATCGTCAGGCCCTCGAGGTTGAGCATGGCCATGAGCCGGAGGCGCCCGAGGGCACCCGCGTGCAGCTGAATCGCCGGCTGGACCAGCCTGATCTCGTCCAGGGAGCCGCCGCCAGGCACGGGATCGGCCCACTCCCATCCCGCGACCGCCTGGGCCCCGACCCTGGCCCAGGCGCCGGATTGCGCCCGGAGCAAGGCCGGCCGGAGCAGCACGAGCGTCACAAGCACGAGGGAGGACGACGCGCCCAGGTGAAGAGGAGTCAGTCGGATCGGGCTACCGCGCCCTGCCCGGCCGCCAGGCTGGCCCGCAGGAAGTCCCGGTTCATCCGGGTGATCGTGTCGATGCTGATCTCCTTGGGACACGCCTCCTGGCATTCCCCGTACAGCGTGCAGTGGCCGAACCCCTCGAGATCCATCTGCCGCACCATGCGCCGCGCTCGATCGAGCCGCTCCGGCTGTCCCTGGGGAAGCAATCCCAGGTGAGCGATCTTGGCGCCGGTGAAGAGCGAGGCCGAGCCGTTGGGACACGCGGCCACGCAGGCGCCGCAGCCGATGCATTGGGCCGCGTCCATGGCGGTGTCCACCGTGTCCTTGGGAATGAGGAGCGCGTTGCCGTCGGGCGCGCAGCCGGTCGGTGCGCTGATGTAACCGCCCGCGGCGATGATCCGGTCGAGCGCGCTCCGGTTCACCACCAGGTCTCTGATCACGGGAAAGGCCCGCGCCCGCCAGGGCTCGACGTAAATCTCGTCGCCATCCCGGAAGCTCCGGAGGTGGAGCTGGCAGGTGGCCGTTCCCCGGTTCGGGCCGTGCGCCACGCCGTTGATCATGAGGCTGCAGGCGCCGCAGATCCCCTCCCGACAGTCGTGGTCGAAGGCGATCGGCGCCTCGCCCCGCTCCATGAGCCGCTCGTTGAGCACGTCCAGCATCTCGAGGAACGACATGTCCGGGCTCAAGTCCTGGGCGTCGTATCGCACCAGGCCTCCCTTCGCCGCCGGGCCCGCCTGACGCCAGATGTGCAGGATCAGGTTCACTTGTAGCTCCGCTGCGCGAGGTGCACGTACTCGAACTCCAGCGCCTCCTTGTGGAGCTGCTGCGGCCTGTCGGCGCCGGTGTATTCCCAGGCGGCGACGTAGGCGAACCGCTCGTCGTCACGCCTGGCCTCGCCGTCCTCGGTCTGATGCTCCTCCCGGAAGTGCCCGCCGCAGGACTCCTCCCGGTGCAGGGCGTCGCGGCACATGAGCTCGCCGAGCTCGAAGAAGTCGGCGACCCGGCCGGCTTTCTCCAGCGCCTGGTTCAGCTCCGCGTCGCTGCCCGGCACGTTGACGCTCCGCCAGAACGCTTCCCGCAACGCCGGGATACGCTCCAACGCTTCGCGGAGCCCGGCCGCGTTCCGCGCCATTCCGCACTTGTCCCACATGATCCTGCCGAGCTCCCGATGGAACGAATCGACCGTGCGGGATCCCTTGATCTCGAGGAACCGGCGGGTGCGTGCCGCCGCCTCGTCGCCCACCCGGCGGAACTCGGGATGGGTGGCGTCGACCCTCTCCAGCCTGGTCGAGGCCAGGTAGTCGCTGATCGTGTTCGGGAGGACGAAGTAGCCGTCCGCCAGTCCCTGCATGAGCGCGCTCGCGCCCAGACGGTTGGCCCCGTGGTCGGAGAAGTTGGCCTCCCCGATCACGTGGAGCCCCGGGATGGTGCTCATCAGGTTGTAGTCGACCCAGAGCCCGCCCATGGTGTAGTGCACCGCGGGGAAGATCCGCATCGGCACCTGATACGGATTCTCGTCGGTGATCCGCTGGTACATCTCGAACAGGTTGCCGTACCGCTCTCGAATGGTGGCCGCGCCCAGCCGCCTGATCGCGTCGGCAAAGTCGAGGTACACCCCCAGACTGCCGGGACCGACACCGCGTCCCTCGTCGCAGACGGTCTTGGCCGCCCGCGAGGCGATGTCCCGCGGGGCGAGGTTGCCGAAGCTGGGATAGCGTCGC
The DNA here is from genome assembly GCA_038253515.1 of Gemmatimonadales bacterium. Classification (GTDB taxonomy): domain Bacteria; phylum Gemmatimonadota; class Gemmatimonadetes; order Gemmatimonadales; family GWC2-71-9; genus CAVVWJ01. The sequence goes on from JBBSHB010000143.1 coordinate 6,621, forward strand.
TCGAGGTAGTAGTCCCGCTCGGCCTCGGGAATCTGATCCGGCCGCCGGGTGTCGCCCGGTTGCCTGGGTACCCAGACGCGCCCGTCGTTGCGCAACGACTCGCTCATCAGGGTGAGCTTGGACTGGTACTCCCCGCTCACCGGAATGCAGGTCGGGTGGATCTGGGTGTAGCACGGGTTGGCGAACGCCGCGCCCCGTTTGTGGGCACGCCAGATGGCGGTGACGTTCGACCCCTTGGCGTTGGTGGAGAGGTAGAAGACGTTGCCGTACCCGCCGGTGCCCAGCACGACGGCGTCGCCCACGTGCGGCTCGATGGCGCCGGACACCATGTCGCGGGTCACGATCCCCCGCGCCCGGCCGTCGATGACGACCAGGTCCAGCATCTCGGTCCGAGGATACATCGTGACCCCGCCGCGGGCGATCTCCTTCTCCAGCGCTTGATAGGCGCCCAGCAGCAACTGCTGCCCCGTCTGGCCGCGGGCGTAGAACGTGCGCGAGACCTGGGCCCCGCCGAACGAGCGGTTGGCCAGCAGGCCGCCGTACTCCCGGGCGAAGGGCACGCCCTGCGCCACGCAC
>JBBSHB010000144.1:0-7180 GCA_038253515.1 Gemmatimonadales bacterium
GTGGCCGATGCCCTCCACTATGCCCACCAGCACGGCGTGATCCACCGCGACATCAAGCCGGAGAACATCCTGCTCGCCGGCTCGCATGCCCTGGTTGCGGACTTCGGGATCGCACGCGCGCTCGCGCCCGAATCGGACGAGCGGCTGACCGAGAGCGGACTCAGCCTGGGCACGCCCCAGTACATGAGTCCCGAGCAGGCCATGGCCGAGCGGGACGTCGATCAGCGCACCGACGTTTACTCCCTCGGCTGCGTGCTCTACGAGATGCTCACCGGAGAGCCGCCCTTCACCGGCCCGACCGCCCAGGCGGTTCTGGCCAAACGGCTGAGCGAGCCGGTCCCGCACCTGCGCACCGGCCGCGAGGTGCCTGTGGCCCTCGAGCGCGCCGTGACCAGGGCGCTGGCCCGATCGCCTGCCGATCGGTTCTCCACCGCGGCCGAGTTCGCCGCCGCGCTGCAGGGGGACCGCCTGGAGGATGGCGCCGACGGTGGGGAGACCGTAGTCGCGCCGCGCCTCCGCCGGCCGATGGCCCGCTCGGTTGCGGTCGGTCTCACGTTGCTGCTCCTGGCGCTCGGTGGATATGTCGCGGTCCGGCGGGCGAGGCCCGCGGGAGCTGCGCCCCCGGCCTCTGCCGCGGTCCTTCCCTTCGTGGACCTGAGTCCTCAGAAGGATCAGGAGTATTTCAGCGACGGCCTCACCGAGGAGTTGATCACGGCGCTGAGTCAGGTGCCGGGACTCCGGGTCGCGGCCCGGACCTCCTCCTTTCAGTTCAAGGGCCAGAGTCTCGACGTGCACGAGGTCGGCCGGAGGCTCGACGTCGGCGCCGTGCTGGAGGGGAGCGTGCGGAAGAGCGGCAACCGGCTGAGGGTCAGCACCCAGCTCATCAGCGTGAAGGACGGGTACCATCTCTGGTCCGAGTCCTACGACCGTGACCTGGCCGATGTCTTCGCCGTGCAGGAGGACGTCGCGCGATCCATCGTCGCCGCCCTTCGGGTGCGACTCGCCCCCGCCCGTGACTCAGCGCTGGCCGTCCGACCCACCGGCGACCTCCGGGCGTACGACCTGTACCTCAAGGGACGGTTCGCCTGGAATCAGCGGAACGGTCCCGCCCTGCGGGACGCGGTGCGCTACCTGGAACAGGCGGTGGCCCGGGACTCGACTTTTGCCCGCGCGTGGGCGGCGCTCGCCGACGCCTACATCCTGGTCGTCCCCTATGCCGGCGGCTCGCCCGCCGACACCTGGCTGAAGGCCCAGGCCGCGGCGGGAAAGGCGCTGGCGCTCGACAGCACCTCGGCGGAGGCGTACACCTCCCTCGGCTACGGCAACATGATCTACGGCTGGAACTGGCCGGTGGCGGAAGAGAATTTCCGGCGAGCCATCGCCGCGGATCCCAACTACGCCACGGGTCACCACTGGTACGGTGACTTCCTGGCCGGGCGCGGCCGGCTGCCCGAGAGCCTGGCGGAGATGAGCCGCGCCCACCAGCTCGATCCGCTGTCGCGGCAGATCGGCATCGAGTGGGGATGGGTGTCCTACCTCATGCACCGGAACGATGAGGCGGAGGCGCACATCCGCCAGACCCTCGAGCTCGACCCGAACTATGCCCAGGCGCATCTCCGGCTCGGCCTGGTCCAGATCCAGCAACGTCGCTACCCCGAGGCCATCGCTTCACTCAAGCGCTCGATCGATCTGGGCGCGTTCTATCCCCATGCCGCTGCCGGGCTCGCCTTCGCCTATGGAGTGTCGGGTAATCGGGCGGCGGCGATGGCGATCGTGAACGATCTGGAGCGCCGCTCGGCGCAGGAGCTCGTCCCGCCGTTTGCTATTGCCGCCGGGTATGCTGGTCTGGGTGACGCGACTCGCGGGATCCAATGGCTGAACCGGGCCATCGACCAGCACGACATCTATCTCCCGGAGAATCTCTTCGAGCCTCTCCTGGATCCCCTGCGGAAGGACCCGAGGTTCGAACGGCTGACGGCGCGGATGGGCCTCGAGCCGCCGACCCGCGATTCGTCGAGCGCCCGCCCAAAGTAAAAATCGGTGCCGCGCCCCCATTTGGCTTACTCGTCGTCTCGCCGCCGGGCTCGGCCGATTAGGGGTCCGGCAGACGAGCCCTCCCCCGCGCTTCACCCTCGGAAATGCGAACCGCGCGATCCATCTTGTAGTACAGGTCCCACGCCTCGTTGGCCAAGGCTTCGATATCCGGCTCAGCTCGAACGGCATCGTCAGTCGCGCGGCTCGCGTACAGGCTCGCCGCGATAGCGATCACAACGTCAATCTTGTCGGTCATCGTTCAGGCCTCCTCTGCGTTGTCGGACCCTGGTCGCCTCGGCGGGTGAGCGACTTCGGCCGACGCTCCCCCGGCGGCGGACCGCCACGGAACTCGAAGTGCCGCGGATCGAAGGTGCGCTGATGAATTCTCAACATCCTGGCTTTGCGAGCCCGCACTACCAGCTGCTCTGCGACTTCCCCCGCCGGCCTCCACACCCCTGAAGGCGTCCCTTCGTAGAGGTGGCCATATTCGGGTCGCAATCGGCACTCGCGAATCTCTCCCATCGCACACCTCTGGCTGGCCCCGCGGGTAAATCCTCCGACTCGGTCCAGGATAGACTAGGGCTGGCAGGTAGCGATGTGACGCGCACATCTTTTGGTCACTCCGGACGCCATCGAACCGGATCGGCTACAAAAACCACGACACCAGAAACGAGCCCGATATGGCGACACTGACCACCGGCACAGGGACGCAGGACCACAAGGTCGTCAACCAGAGTGAATGGCTTGCAGCTCGCACGGAGCTGCTCCGGAAAGAGAAGGAGTTCACCAGGCTCAGAGATGAGCTGAATCGTCAGCGCCTGGAGTTGCCCTGGGAGACCGTTGACAAGCAGTACGTCTTCGACGGCCCGAAGGGCAAGCAGAACCTCGCCGATCTCTTCGACACCGCAGCCAGTTGATCGTCTACCACTTCATGTTCGGTCCCGAATGGAAAGAGGGTTGCCCGATCTGCTCGTTCCTGTCGGATCATATCGACGGCACTCTAGCGCATCTCAATCATCATGACGTGACGCTGCTGGCGGTCTCACGAGCGCCGTGGCGACCCCCTGGGTGTCGTCGTATGGCAGCGACTTCAACTTCGATTATCACGTGTCGGCCACGAAGGAGGACCTGGCCAAGGGCGAGATGTACTACAACTACCGGGTACTCAAGTCACGCGGCGATGAGCAACCGGGCATCAGTGTGTTCTATAAGGACGACGACACTGTGTACCACACGTATTCATCATACGCGCGGGGTGGCGACCTCCTGATCGGAACGTATAACTACCTGGATCTCACCCCCAAGGGTCGCAACGAAGTCAATCCCGAGCACATCGGCTGGGTTCGGCACCACGACAAGTATAACGACGGTGGCGGCGCCAACCCGTGATACTGCCAGAGAGGCCCGTATGCGCTTTGCGAAAATCGTCTTCACCATCGCCGGGGTGTGGGGCCTGCTGGTCCTGACCCCGATGTACTTCCTCTTCGAGGCCGTCGGCCGTCGCTATCCACCCCCCATCACCCATCCCGACTTCTACTTCGGATTCGTGACGGTCGCCCTCGCCTGGCAGGTGGCGTTCCTGGTGATCGCGCGAGATCCGGCACGGTTCCGGCCGCTGATGGTCGCCGCGATGCTCGAGAAATTCGGCTATGTAGCCTCGCTCGCCGCCCTGTATGCAAGCGGACGACTGCAGTTGGCGCAGGCTGCTCCGGGGGCCCCGGACCTCGTGCTCGGATTGCTCTTCGTCGCCGCGTTCGTGCGGACCCGGTAAACCCGCTACCACCGCCCCATGCCCTATCTCCTCGCCCTCGCCTCCGCCATGCTCTACGGCGCGGCCGACTTCACCGGCGGCCTCGCCACTCGGCGCGCCGGCGTGCTGCCGGTGGTCGTGGTGTCGCAGCTGAGTGGGCTCGTGCTGCTCCTGCTGCTCCTACCGCTGCTACCGGCGGCCTCGCCGTCGCGCGCCGACCTGCTCTGGGGCCTGGCGGCGGCGCTGAGCGGCGGCGTCGGCGTCGCGCTCCTCTACCGCGCGCTCGCCATCGGCCGGATGGCGGTCGTGGCGCCGACCACCGCCGTGTGCGCCGTCGCCATCCCGGTCATCGTGTCGGTGTTGCTGGGCGAACGGCCGGGGCCGCCCGCCGTCGCCGGCATCCTGTTGGGCGTCGGATCCATCGTGCTGGTGAGCCAGCAGACATCGGCGGATGCCGGCGCCGGCACGCGCGACGGGGGGTCGACAGGCCGGCTCCCCCGCGGCGTGGGCATCGCGCTCGTGTCCGGCGTGGCGATCGGCCTGTTCTTTCTCTCGCTGGCGCAGACGCGGCCGGAGGCGGGGATGTGGCCGCTCCTGGTGTCGCGGGCCACGTCGGCGATGCTGTTCGGCGCCGCGGTGGCCGTGACCGCCGGCCGGCGCTCGCTCCGACTGCCGGGGGTGTTCGTGCTCACGCTGGTCTGCGGCGCGGTAGACATGTCGGCCAACGCGCTCTACCTGGTGGCCAGCAGGATAGGACCGCTCAGCGTGGTCGTGACGCTGGCGTCGCTCTATCCCGCGAGCACGGTGCTGCTCGCGCGAGTGGTGCTGGGGGAGCGGCTCAACGGACGGCAGGTCGCAGGGGTGGTGTGCGCGCTGGCGGCGATCGTGCTCATCGTGGGTGGAAGCCGGGCGGGGTGATCGGCCCCGATCTAACCGACCCCTCGAGCCCGTGGGCCTGCTCCCTTCACAGCCCTCCGCACCGAATCCCTCATCGCGTGGCGGTCGCCAGCACCGCGGGCGAATCGAACCCGACCCCGCCGCCATCGATCGTGAGGAACGGCCGCAAGGCGGTCTCCGATTCCCGGAGAATCGTCTCGATCAGGCCGTCGTCCAGGGTGACGCCCACGATGTGAAGCCAGTCGCGCACATCCACCTCGACCATGGTTCGGATGCTGGGAAAGTGCCCCCGTCCGGCCGCATGGCGACGTGTGCTCCGTGGATTCCAGCCGCGGCGCCGAGCTCGGACATCCGCTTCGGGTCGCCCAACACGAAGGGCGCCCGCAGCGCGTCCCCGGCCTCCCTGCCGGCGAGACGTTCCACCAGCGCCACCTCCGCCGCGTAGGCCGGGGTGTCGGCGAGCGAGCCCCACACGGCCACCGCGAGCCGCCCCCCGGGCACCAGCACTCGCATCATCTCCCGGAGTCCTGCCACCGGATCGGGGAAGAACATCAACCCGAACTGGCTGACCACCGCGTCGAAGGATTGGTCCGCGAACGGCAGCGCGTCGGCGCTGCCCTGCTGCCATCGCGGGCCTGGACTCAGGCGGGCCGCCACCGCGAGCATCTCCGGGCTCAGATCGAGGCCGGTGACCACTCCGGTGGGTCCGGCCCGGCTGGCGGCCTCGCGGGTGAGCACGCCGGTGCCGCAGGCGACGTCGAGCACCCGGTCACCCGGGTGAACCCCCGCCGCATCGGCTACCCGCGGCGCCCATTCCTGCATCAGTGCGGGGACCAGCAGCTCCTGGTAGCCGGTGGCCGCGTCGAGGTCCCGGCGGAAGACTTGGTCAGTCATGTCGGCTCCGAGGTCACAGTGGCGGCTTCACCGCGCGAGTACGCTTGACGCGTTTCGTTATTCACCAAGATTAACAGGGCTTGCAGCCGATCGGAGTTGATGCCCCATGGAAGTCGAGTAGCAGCTCACGATTGAAGACCTCTACGCCTTCCAGTGGCGAGCGGCATTCGCCTCTCCAAGGGCGAGACGCGCGACGCGCAAGTAAGGCCCCGGTCCCGTCTGGGCGACGAGCATGGCCGGAACCGCGATGCTGATGGCTCCGAACCAACCCTGTTTCATGACTGCCATCCCAGTTTCATGACTGTCATGTCATCCCGAGCGAAGCGAGGGATCTTGCCGGGCAATCGCCGGAGCTCACCCCGGACCGCGACCAGTATATCGCAGCGCCACGCGCAAGATCGGACGACTTTCCATCCTTTTCGGCCAACCTGTTGGGACCCTCCCGTTCCATCGCGCATATTGCCGTCATGCGCAAACCCCGCCGCATGGTGGTGCTGGTCGTGCCGCCGATCGAGGAGCTGGACCTGGTCGGTCCCGTGTAGGTGCTCAACACGGCGACCCGCCTGATGCGGCGAGGCGGAACGGCCTACCAGATCCAGGTCGTCTCGACGACCCGGCATCGCGTGATCGCCGGCGAGAGCGGGCTGTCCATCGTCGCCCAGGGGCACTACCGGCAGGTCGAGGGAGAGATCGACTCGTTGCTCCTGGTGAGCGGCGTGCGGACGCGGAACCGGCGCGACGACGAGCTGGCCGCGTGGCTGCGGCGGACCGTGCCGACCTGCCGGCGCGTGGGCGCGGTCTGCATCTCGGCATTCATCCTGGCCCACGCCGGCGTGCTGACGGACCAGCGCGCCACCGTCCACTGGAAGTACGCCTACGAGCTGGCGTACCGCTTTCCGCGGCTCTCGGTGGATCCGAACCCGATCTGGGTGCAGGCAGCAGCGTCCAGATGGCGTCCACCACGGCCACACGGAAGAACTGCCGCGGCAAGGCTGGCGCCGGGGTCGTACCGGCCGGCAGGGACGGCGGGGTCAGCGTGTCCCGTCCCATCACCCCGAACGTCCCCCAGCCCCACCGCAGGCGGCCGCCATCCCGTGGCGGCGCGGATGCGATCACCCGGGGTCAGGTCGCCAGACCGCTGGCGGTCACCGTGCCGGTCACCGCGTTGCCGGCGTTCACGGTCACCATGTCGGCGCCGCCGAATGCCTTCCGGTACACACCCCCGTGGGGATCGACGAAGTGCACCAGGGTGCCGGCGGCGAGCGCCGCGATCTGCTGCACGCCGCCGGCGCCGCGGGCGGGCCCGCTCGGGCCATCCGGGAGCAGTCCGGCCAGGGCGTTGAGCAGATCGTCGGCGAGCGCGGCGACGTAGATCGGGTCGATGAACGGGGGCAGCACAAAACGGATGTGGCAAATGTCGCAAATGGGCCCTATGGCTGTCGCAAATGGGGCCTTGATGCTCCTCTAGTACAGCGTGAACATAAATACAGTGACGTATAATTCTGGACTTCCGCCGGCCGTCGTGGCATGCTTCCTCCGAGCCGGAGGATGCCATGCCACGTCAGAGCCCCTATGTCATTCGCTTGCGCCGGGACGAGCGCCAGA
>JBBSHB010000145.1:0-7097 GCA_038253515.1 Gemmatimonadales bacterium
CAGGACGACGATCGCGAGCGCCTCGGGCACGATGAGGCCGGGACGCTTGCGCCGTTTCGCCTGCCGATGGAGATAGCGCATGGTGCCGGCGTAGCCCCGGGCCAGCCAGTCATCGAGTCGATCACCGTGCGCGATCGGACGGGTGTCGGTGATCCCGCACCCCAGAAAGCCGAGCTCGGCGGCGCGCGCCTTGACGGAGGACGAGAGGGTCACGGCGATGCGGTGGGAACTCCGACCGGCCCGAGCGGGGCGGTCGGCAGGCACACCTCTCCGGTAATCAGCCGGGCGCCCCGGCTGTAGGTCACGTAGGACCAGCCCCATTGGAGCAGCACCATAATCCGGTTGCGGAATCCGATCAGGAAGAAGATGTGGACGAAGATCCAGGTCAGCCAGGCGAGGAATCCGCCGAAGTGCAGCTTCCAGATATCGGCCACCGCCTGGCCCCGACCGATCACGGCCAGCTGGCCTTTGTCCCAGTAGTGGAACGCGCGCCGGGGTCTGCCGGCGAGATCGCCCTCGATGCTGCGCGCGGCGTAGACCCCCATCTGAATGGCCACGGGACAGATACCGGGGAGCGTGCCGCCGGCCTGGTGCTCGAAGGCCGCGGCGTCACCCAGCACGAACACCTCGGGATGCCCCGGAATGGTGCAGTCGGGCTCGACCAGTGCGCGTCCCATCCGGTCGAGCGGCGCGCCCAGGCTCTTGAGGAGCGGACTCGCGGTATTGCCGGCGGCCCAGATGACCGTCTGGGTCGGGATGGTCCAGCCAGCGGCGCCCACCGAGCCCGGACGGATATCGGTCACCAGAGTCTCGGTGCGCACCTCGACGCCCAGCCGGCGCAGCTTAAGCTTCGCCTGCTCGCTCAGGCTCGGAGGGTAGGAGGGGAGCAAACGGGGCCCGCCCTCGAGCAGCATCACGGTGGCCTCACCCGGATCGATGCGGCGGAAGTCGCGCCGCAGCGCGTAGCGGCGGATCTCCGCCACCGCCCCGGCCATCTCGACCCCGGTCGGCCCGCCGCCCACGATGACGAAGGTGAGATAGGCGTGCCGTCGCACCGGATCGGATTCCCGCTCCGCCCGTTCGAACGCCAGCAGCACCCGCCGACGGATCTCCAGCGCGTCCTCCAGGCTCTTGAGCCCGGGCGCGAGCGGCTCCCAGGCGTCGTGGCCGAAATAGGAGTGGCGCGCGCCGGTGGCGACGATCAGATAGTCGTAGCTCAGGGCGTCGCCATCGGTCAGGTGGATCCGGTGGACGTCAGGGTCGATGGCATCGACCTCCGCCAGCAGCACCTCGGTGTTCTCCGAGCGGCGGAGGATCGACCGGATCGGCGAGGCGATGTCGCTGGGGTTGAGACCCGCCGTCGCGACCTGGTAGAGCATGGGCTGAAAGAGGTGGTGATTGTGCCGGTCCACCAGGGTCACCTGCACCGGCGCCTTGCTCAGCGCCTTGGCGGCGTACAATCCGGCGAATCCGCCTCCCACGATGACCAGATGGGGCAGTCCAGCGTTGTCGGGGGCTCCGGTCACCTCGCGCTCCTCAGGTTACAGACCCATCGTCTCGCGACGCCAGGTCGCGAAGCGGACCACGTCCTTGGCCGGCGGGATCGCATCCTCGTCGGCATACGCCGTGTACATCCGCCAGCGCAGATACTCGCGGTCGGGGAGCGGCAGGAACGGCGACCGCGCCCACCACCGCCGCCGGCGAAAGGCCCAGGCGGTGGCCAGGAGATCGAGCGCGAGACGAGGGCGCAGGAGGGCTCTCGCCGCCAGTCGCCCGGTCAGCCCCAGCCACGACCCGCGGTATGTCGGCGCGGCGGCATCCCAGGAGTCGCCAGGGATGAACATGCTGCATAATACATCCACCCCTCGCGACGGGTGCTGCCGCGGGCCGGCAGCCGGTTATATTGGGCTCGCTATGGCCACCGCCGCCGCCCCTGCTCCTCCCCGGGACTACCGGGCGGAATTCCCCATTTTCCGCCACTCCATCTACCTCAACAGCTGCTCGCTGGGCGCGCTCTCCCGCCGCTCGCGCGCCAAGGTCGACGAGTGCCTCGATCTCTGGGAAAGCCGAGGCGCGGCCGCCTGGTATGACGTCTGGTGGGCGGCGCTGGCGGAGCTCAGGAGCCGCTACGGGCGCCTGATCGGGGGGGCGGACGGCGCCGTCGCGCTGCACCCCAACATCTCGAGCGCGCTCACCGCGGTCGCCGAGTCGCTGGACTATCGCCGGCGCCCGAAGGTGGTGGTGACCGCGCTCGACTTCCCCACGGTCCCCTACCAGTGGCTGGCCAAGGCAAGCGAGGGAGTCGAGCTCGTGGTGGTGGAGAGTTCCGACGGAATCGGCGTGCCGGTCGAGGCGATCGCCCGGGCCGTCGACGACCGCACCGCGCTGGTAGCCACCAGCCACGTCTTCTTCACCAGCGGCGCCATTCAGGACGTGCGTGCGCTGGCGGAGCTGGCCCACCGCCGAGGCGCGCTGCTGCTGATCGACGGGTACCAGGCGGCGGGCCAGCTTCCGGTCGACGTGCAGTCGCTCGACGTCGACTTCTACTGCGGCGGCGGACTCAAATGGCTGCTGGGCGGCGCCGGCGTCGCGTTCCTCTACGCCCGGCCCGAGCTGCTGCCGACCCTCGCCCCGCGGTCGGCGGGGTGGTTCTCCCACCGGCAGCAGTTCAGCTTCGATCCGCGAGGGCTGGAGCTGCACGCCGATGCCCGCCGGCTCGAGACCGGGACACCGGCACTGCTTCCGGTCTATGCGCAGCTCGGCGGATTGGACCTGCTCGAGGAGATCGGAGCCGTCGAGATCCGCCGCCTCACCATGGCGCTGGCGGAGGACCTGATCGACCATGCCCGCGCGGCGGGCCTCCGGCCTGGAGTGGCGTCCTCGCCGGAGGAGCGGTCCGCGATCGTCATGCTGCCGAGCAGCGACCCGGCCCGGGACGTCCGGCGCCTGGCGGAGGCACACATCGTCACCGATGCCCGTCCGGGGCACGTGCGGATCTCCCCCTACTTCTACAACGTGCGCGACGACCACCGCGCGGCGATCGAGCGTCTGACCCATGACCAATAGCCCTTACCGGCACATGGACGACAAGAAGCTGCCCACGGAAGACGAGCAGCTGCTCGAGAGCCCGCCGCCGCAACGGCCGGAGGCGCTCTTCCTGCGCTCCGACTCGTGGCGCGTGCTCCGCATCATGGGGGAGTTCGTGTGGGGCTTCGACAACCTGGCCGACGTGAGCGACGGAGTCACCATCTTCGGCTCCGCCCGGACCCTGCCCACCGATCCGCACTACCAGCAGGCGGTGGAGACCGCCCGGCTGCTGGCCCGGGCGGGCATCCCGGTGCTCACCGGCGGTGGCCCGGGCATCATGGAGGCGGCCAACCGGGGAGCGAAGGAAGGGGGCGGACTCTCGATCGGCTGCAACATCGAGCTGCCGTTCGAGCAGGGCTCGAACGCCTACCTCAGCCGGAGCCTCAACTTCAAGTTCTTCTTCGTGCGGAAGACGATGTTCGTCAAGTACGCAACGGCATTCATCGTCTTCCCCGGCGGCTACGGCACGCTGGACGAGCTGTTCGAGGCACTGACCCTGATTCAGACGGGAAAGGTGAAGCACTTTCCGGTGATCCTGTTCGGCAGGGCCTACTGGGGCGGGCTGGTCGACTGGCTCGAGCGCACGGTGGCAGAAGAGCGGAAGATCAACGCCACCGACCTGCTGCTCTTCAGCGTGACGGACGATCCGGTGGAGGCCGCCCGACTGGTCATCGAGGCGCGGGCGGAGAAGCCGGACGATCCCGCCGCGCGGATCATAGGATGATCGCATGACGCTCCCTTCGGCCCCCTATCTCCGGGGGCAGCGGATCGACCCCGCCGCGATCTCCGGGCGGGAGACGGTCGCCGGCCTGATCGACAACGCCTTCCTGGCCTACAACGCCGGCCGCCTGCGGGAAGCCTGCCAGCTCTTCGTGCAGCGGATGCTCGAGCCGGACGTCACGGTCGGCATGACCCTCACCGGCGCCATGACGCCGGCGGGACTGGGCATGAGCTGCCTCATTCCGCTCATGGAGGCGGGCTTCGTCGACTGGATCATCTCGACCGGGGCCAACCTGTATCATGACGCCCACTTCGCGCTCGGCCTGGCGATGCATCGCGGCACCCCCAACGCGGACGACGTCGAGCTGCGCGACAAGGGTGTGGTGCGGATCTACGATATCTTCTTCGACTACCACGTACTGCTCTCCACCGACGCGTTCGTTCGCGAGGTGTCCGCGCGCGAGGAGTTCCAGCGGCCGATGAGCAGTGCCGAGTACCATTACCTGTTGGGCGGGTACGTTCGCGAGCGGGAGAAGGCGCTGGGCCTGAGCCGCCGCTCCGTGCTCTCGGCCGCCCACGACCTGCAGGTGCCGCTCTATACCAGCTCCCCGGGCGACAGCTCGATCGGCATGAACGTGGCCGAGCAGGCCCTGGCGGGAAGCAAGCTCCGCTTCGACGTGAGCGCCGACGTCAACGAGACGGCCAGCATCGTCCTCCAGGCCAAGCGCTCGGGAGGGAAGAGCGGGGTGCTCATCGTCGGCGGCGGGAGCCCCAAGAACTTCATGCTGCAGACCGAGCCCCAGATTCAGGAAGTCCTGGGGATCGACGAGCGGGGGCACGACTACTTCCTCCAGATGACCGATGCCCGTCCCGACACCGGAGGGCTCTCCGGTGCCACGCCGGCCGAGGCGGTGAGCTGGGGAAAGATCGACCCCGACCAGCTCCCCGGGACGGTCGTGGTGTACACCGACAATTCCATCGCCCTGCCGCTCCTCACGGCCTACGCCAAGGAGCGGCGGGAGGCCCGCCCGCTCAAGCGACTCTTCGGCCGCCGGCAGGAGATGATGGACCGGCTGATCGAGGAGTACCGCGCCGCCCTGGCGTTCCGCGATCAGCGCGCGGAGGAGTCGTTGAGCCACATGCACCCGGGCGCCGGCGGCGCCGAGACGGTGGCGCGGCGGTGACCCCGCCGCTCAACCCGCCGTCCTCCGCCTACGGCCGGTACGCGCTCGGCCTCCTCGCGCTGACCAACCTGCTGAGCTTCGTCAACCGCAACATCGTCTTCGCGCTCTTCGAGCCGATCAAGCGGGACCTGCACATCTCCGACGCCCAGCTCGGGTGGCTGGCCTCGTCGTACGTGCTGGTGTTCGCCTTGGCGGCGCTGCCGTTCGGCGTGCTGGGCGACCTGCGCTCCCGTCGCGGGGTCATCACCGGCGGGGTACTGCTTTGGAGCGTCTGCACGCTGGCGAGCGGATTCGCCGGCAGTTTCGGGGGCCTGCTCCTCGCGCGCGCGCTGGTGGGCGCGGGCGGGGCCGCGTTCGGCGCCGCGGCCCAGTCGCTGGCCGCGGACTACTTCCCCTCGCGCGGGCGCGCCGTGGCGATGGGCATCCTCTCGGCAGGGATCACGCTCGGCGGGGTGCTGGGGATCTGGCTCGGGGGTCGCTTGGAGGCGGCCTACGACTGGCGGACCGCCCTCTTCGCCGTGAGCCTGCCGGGCTTCGTGCTCGCGGCGTTGACCGCGAGGCTGCGGGATCCGGTCCGGCGGCCCCGGATGGTGTCCGCGAGGGCCGCCCTGGATGAGCTCGAGGTGGGGCTCACGGCCGTCATGCGCCATTTCGCGCCCCTGGTGATCGGCGTTGCGGTGGGCGGCCTCCTCGCCTTCGAGCTCGATCGAGTTTCGGGCGCAGATTCCAAGATCGACGTCGCGGCGTTCGGGGCGGCCGTGGCGATCGGACTCGCCTTCAACATCAGGGTATGGGTCCGGCGCTTCGCGCAGGCGCCGGCCGCGGGCCCGAGTCCGCTGGTCCGGGTATTCGGCGACCTGGCCGAATCGCTGGCGGCGGTGCTCCGCACACCTACCCTGGTCTACGTCTTTCTGGGTGGCGCACTCATCTCCTTCGGCGTCAACGGCCTGGTCGGCTGGGCGCCGACGTTCATGGCCCGGGAGCTCGGCCTCCAGGTGACCGAGGCGGCGACGTTGCTGGGGACCTGGGGACTGATGGCGGGGATCGCCGGCGCGCTCTGCGGGGGCGTCGTGGCCGACTGGCTCCGACGCTACACCAAGACGGGACGGGTGCTGACGATCTCGATCGGGCTTCTGCTGGGGGCACCGCTCACCGTCTGGCTGCTCACGGTGCGCGATCTCGCCGTGTTCGTCCCGGTGTTCTGCGCGGCGTTCTTCTTCATCTCCTGGTACAACGGTCCCATCGCGGCGGTGATCTTCGACGTGGTTCCGGCGCGGATCACCGCGACGGTGGCGGGCGCCTATCTGTGTTTCATCCACCTGGTGGGCGACACCGTGGCGTTCCCCCTGGTCGGCGCACTGTCCGACCGGTTCGGGCTCGACCGGGCCGTGCTGGTCCTGCCCGGGGTGGCGCTCGCCGGTGGCCTCGTGCTCCTCGGAGCCGCGCGAACCGTGGCTCGAGACATGGCGCGGGTCGCGGTCGAGCCCCTGGTCATCTGAGACTTCGGGACATCAGCTCCATCAGCTCCTGGTACATCGCCTCCGCCTGGTCCGGATCCCCCGAGCGGATCGCCTGGGTGGCGCAGTGCTTCAGGTGGTTCTGGAGCAGCGACCGGCCCACGCCCCGGAGTGCCTCCTGCACCGAGGAGACCTGCATCAGCACGTCGGCGCAGTACCGCTCCTCGTCCACCATCTTCTGGAGGCCCCGCATCTGGCCCTCGATCCGCCGCAGGCGGGTGAGAACCGCGCGCTTGATCTCCGGGTCGACGGCGGTGGCGTGGGTGCCGTCCCCCGGACGGGCGGCGCAGGCGCAGGGAGCGGTGAGGTCGTTCATGCCAGGTCCTCCCGGAGGGAAAACCGGCGCAGCCGCAGACTGTTGGAGATCACACTCACCGAGCTCAGGGCCATCGCCGCGGCGCCCATCGCGGGGGTGAGGCGCAGGCCGAACAGCGGATACAACACCCCAGCCGCCACCGGGATGCCGATCACGTTGTAGATGAACGCCCAGAAGAGATTCTGCCGGATGATCCGCATCGTCCGCCGCGCCAGGGCGATCGCGGTGACCGCCCCGAGCGGATCGCCGCGCATCAGGGTGATCGCACCGGCG
>JBBSHB010000146.1:0-7064 GCA_038253515.1 Gemmatimonadales bacterium
CTTGCACCATAGCACGAGGTGCGAGAATCCGGACAGTTCCGTACCCGCCGGAACGTCGAAGGTCTGCGCGCCGCTGAACTTCTTCAGCTTGCCCAGGTTCACCGACCCGCTCTGCCCACCCTTCTCCGACCGACTGAGCAGGACGTACACATCCGGACCCTTCTCGACCGAGAAGTCGTCTCCGAGCTTGACCTGGGACTTGCCGTTCGCCGTAGTGATCTCGAACGCTCCGCTCGCCTTGTGTCCCTCGGCGCCACCGATTATCCCGTGGGGCGCCATGGCCATCCCTGAATCGTGACCCATAGCGTCTTTCGACATACGGTCTTTGGCCATGGCGTCCTTGCCCATGGAATCGTGCGCCATCATTCCGGTGTCTTTGGCCACCTTGTCCGGGGATTGGCCGGCGGCAGGCCGGGTGAAAAAGAGCCCGAAGCCGAGGACCGTACAACCGAGCAGCAGCGCGCGCGTGGAGTGTGACATGAGGCCGATCTCCAGAAGGAAACGAGAGAAAAAGGGGCAATCACGCCATCACAACGACCCGACCGACCGGGCGGTTCCGTGAAGTCGTCACGGTGTCCGCCGGCCGGCCAAACCGGCGCGAGGTTCGCACCGTTGCTCCTCGACCAGAGGAGGGGACCGTGGTGCGCGCGGGGATAATGGCCGGATTGGTGATATCGATGAGCACCGGGGATCTCCTGCGGCTCGATCGCGCGGAGATCGGGCGGGGCTCGACGCCGGGTTGGCAGGTCCGACCGGTAAAGGGGCGGAGCGCCCCTGAATTCGAGATTCGCGGCGACGGGCCCGATCGCGTGCTCCGCATCTCCGGCACCGGGCAGGCGGCCTGGCTGTACCGCGACCTCCGTCGTGCCAGCGTGCCAGGAGGCAGCATTCTCCGCTGGTCGTGGCGGGTACTCGAGGCGCCGCTCTCGGCGGACATGAGGGTGAAGCAGGCGGATGATTCGCCGATCCGGGTGTACGTGGTGTTCGGCAATCCCCGAGCGCTGTTCGGCGGGCCGGGCCGGATCGTCTTCTACAGCTTCGGCAACGAGGAACCGGACGGTTATGCCGCCTCGAGCCATGTGAGCGGACGAATCCACATCATACGGGTCGACGGGGCCGCCGATCGTGGGGGCTGGCGCGATCACATGGCCGACCTCACGGCGGACTACCGGCGCATCTGGCACCGCGACCCGCCCGCGATCACAGCCATCGGACTGATGCAGGATACCGATCAGACCGGCGGCCGGGCCGTAGCCGAGGTGCGGGAACTCAGGCTGGACCTGCCGCCAGCGGTTGGCGGAGACTCGAGCTGAGGCAAACATGATGGCGAATCTTCGACACCTCTTCGCCGGGGCCATCCTGCTCGTCGGCTGCTCGGCTACTCCACCCACCGCGCCGGACGCAAACCCGATCGATCCCGGGACGCCCCCGCCGGCGGGCACCCCGGCGCAGGGCCGGTTCGCCGGAGCGGACGGTCACCGGGGAGTCGGAGCGGTGAGCCTGACCCTCGTTGACGGCCAAGCTCTGCTGGAGTTCGGAACCGACTTCGGGGTCAGCGGCGTGCGGGGCCCCTTCGTCTATGTGAACACGACCAATGAACGCCAACACCGGAATGCCGCTCCGCGTGGCCGCCTTGCAGCGGAATAGCGGCGCCCAGCGATACGCCTTCCAGGTCCCGGCCGGCGTCAGCTACACCTGGGTGCTGGTGTGGTGCGATCCGTTCAATACGCCGGTCGCCGAGGCGTCGATCGTCGCGACGCCCTGACTCCCTCCAGTAATTCGCGCGAACCGGGTGTGGAGTGGCGAATCGCGAGGTGCCGCGCGAGCCCGCCGGGTGCTCGGGGCTGCCTGACCGTTAGAGGCGACGGTTGCGGCCCTCGTCCCCGATCCCGCGCACTGGCTCGGGGCTTGCTCTTGCAGTGACTCGCGATTCCCATTCACCCGAGGGTTCCATGGCCACCGGCGACATCGACGAGCTCATCCTGGTCTACAACGCCGACGGCGGTAAGGTCGGCGCGCTGATCGACAGCGCCCGCAAGCTGTTTCGCGTCAATGGCTGCACCCTCTGCAGCATCACGCACGGATTGGCCGGCGAGCGGACCGAGTGGCAGGAGTGCAAGACCGCGCTGGGAGTGCCAGTGTCCTATTACCATCGCGACGACATGCCGGCCGACGTCCGCCAAGCGATCGGCCAGCAGTTTCCCGGTATTCTGGCGCGGGTCGGCGGGACGCTGATCCCGCTGCTCTCGCCGGAGGGACTGAACCGATGCAACGGCAAGGTCGCCGACCTCCGGGGCCGTCTCCGGCACAACGCGCGGCTCAACGGACTCACCCTGCCCTGATCCGGGCGCCAGACCCTGCCGACTCCTGCCGAAGCGAGATCCCGACCACGGGATCCAGGGGCCGGTCCGGAGGCGTACTCAATCCATGAGCGTTGCTCGCCCGACCGCTTTCCACAACCGCGGACACCGTTCTCGCTTCCATTCCGCCTTCGCCATCCCGGCGATGGTGCTCGTGCTTCTGGCACCGGGACCCGCAGGCGCTCAGACTCACTTCGACCACTCGGCCTTCGACCGGCTGCTCCACGCGTACGTGGACTCAGGCCTGGTGGACTACCCGGCGTTCGAGCAATCTCCCGACTTCGCCGGATACCTCGAGCGGCTGAGCAAGTTCGACCCGAGTCATCTTGCCACCAACGAGCGGCTGGCCTTCTGGATCAACGCGTACAACGCCTACACGATCCGGCTCATCCTCGAGCACCACGAGCGGAAATCCATTCGGAACATCAACAAGTCGATCGGGTTCATCAAAGGGTACGGACCGTGGAAAGAGAAGCTCGCGGTGGTGGGTGATTCGGCCTACGGGCTGGACGAGATCGAGCAGGGTATCATCCGTCCCGAATTCAGGGAGCCGCGGATCCACTTCGCGCTCGTGTGCGCGGCGATGGGATGTCCCCCGCTTCGAAGCGAGGCCTACACCGGCGAGCGGCTCGACCGGCAGCTCGACGACCAGGCGCGCACCTTCCTGCTGCACTCGCCGTCGATGAATCGGGTCGACGTCGAGCACCGTGTCGTGTACGTCAGCCAGGTTTTCAAATTCCGCGACTACCAGAAGGATTTCGGCGGAAGCAAGGAGGCCGTGGCCAGGTTCATCGCCCGGTATCATCCGTCCGGCCCCGAGCGCGAGCTGCTCGAGAGCGGCAGGTGGAAGAAGTTCGAGTACACCGAGTACGACTGGACGCTCAACAGCCAGGAACAGGCCCGCATGGCGGCGGGCTCGCGGCCACGCTGACGTCGCGACACGTGCTCCAGACGCTCCGGCACCTCGCCTCCATCATCCGGGAACCGCTGCTTGCCGAGACGCGGGAGAACCTCGCGCGCGCCTGGGCACGGATACCAGAGCGGCTCAGAGTGCCGCAGCAGATGCTCGGCCGCGGCGGCACCGGCTGCGGCGCCACGATCGGCGCGATGCCCCGCTGCGATTTCGCGTGCAGGGGCTGCTATCTGGGCGAGGAAGCCAACCGGATCCCGCCGGAGCCGGTCGAAGCGATCAAGGCCCAGATGCGGCGACTACGCCCGACCCTCGGCAACGCCGGCAACCTCCAGCTCACCGATGGCGAGATCACCCTGCGCCCCGTTGAAGAGGTGATCGAGCTCCTCCGATACGCCCAGGGCCTCGGACTCATTCCCATGCTCATGACCCACGGGGACACGTTCCGCCGCCGGCCCGGCCTGCTCGAGCGGCTGATGGTCGAGGGCGACCTGGTCGAAGTCAGCATCCACATCGACACGACCCAGCGCGGCAGGCTCGGCGCCGAGTACCGGCAGGCCGAGGGCGAGGAGGAGTTGATGCCGCTCCGCGACGAGTTCGCGGCGATGGTGCGGCGGGCGAAGCGAAACACCGGCCGGCCTCTCCGGGTGGCCACGACGCTGACTGTGACCGCCGAGAACCTGTCGGGCGTGCCGGCCGTCATCGAGTGGCTGCTCCGTAATGCCGACGCGTTCCGCCTGATCAGCTTTCAGCCGGTGGCCGCCGTGGGCCGAACCGACGCGAGCCTCCGTCCGATCACGGTGGAGGACCTGTGGAGCCATATCGCGGCCGGGCTCTATGGGGACGCTCGCGAGGCCGAGCGGGCGACGCGAGGACAGCTCTGGGTCGGGCACCCGGACTGCAACCGCTACCTCCCCGGCCTGGTGTTGTCGCGGCCGGGGCTCGCACCCCGGTTCGAGGCGGTCCGTCAGTCGGGAGACCGACTCGACGAGGAGGTCGTGGACGGTTTCCTGGCACGCTTCGGCGGTATCTCGTTCCGCCGCGACTCCGGACTCGAGAAGGCGGCACGCTGCGTCGGCATGCTGCGCCGCGACCTCCCCTTCATGCTGTCGAACGCGCCGCGCTGGAGCCGACACTGGCTCAGACGCCTCGACCGCGCACACCCGATGCGGCTGGGCGCCCGGCTGCTCCTGAGGCGTGCCCGACTCACGCCGGTGGTCATCATCAGCCATCACTTCATGAATCGAGTGCAGGCGGAAACTCCGGTTGGGCGCGAGCGGCTGAGCCTCTGCGTCTTTCACGTCCCGCTGGGCGAGCGCCTCGTGCCGATGTGCGAGGTCAACGCGCTCGGCGGGCGTGAGGCCTACTACAGCGGATTGGCTCGCGACGCGGTCGCGCGATAGCCGCGTCACGAGCCACTCCCCAGCGCCCCGCACCACGTCCGGGCAATACCGTGCCGGCGCGGCTCCGCTCGTCCCCTGCCGCTCCATCGGGGGCCGGACGAAGAGTCCCCGCTGGCCCCACCAACCGAGGACTCCGGCATCCTTTCCAATCCAGGCCAGCGCCGTTGCACATCGGCCCATCTCGGGGCGCACGACGTAGCCTGCCGCCACCAGGTCGAACGGATAGAACCCGGCTCGGCCGATGTCGTGCTCCCAGTAACCCAACCACCCGCAGGCGCGTCCGGCCACCCAGCGGGCCGCGTCTCCGGCGGCGGCCACGCGGTCGAGGGCCTTACCGGTCACCATGATGCCACGTGCGGCCTCGTACGGCACGAGCGTCACCGGCAGACCCATGCCGAGGAGTTCTCGCGCGGCTTCCGGATCTTTCGCGAAATTGAAATCGCGAAACACCGGGCCGTGGCCGAAGAAGCTATGGGCCGTCCCGCCTTCGACGGGATGAAACAGGTGTCCCCTCCGCCGTCCTATCACGGCCACGATTCGGATCACCCTGGCCCGAAGGCCGGGATGCTCGCGGAACAGGGTCGCGAGATTCGTGAGCGGCCCCAACCCGAGAACGACCAGCGGCCCGTCCTCGAGCGCCCGCTCCAGGGCACGGTTCGCAGGCGTGCCGCCCGCTCCATCCGAGGCGGCCGACTCCTTCGCCGACTCCTTCATTGACCTCGCCGCTCCGCGAAACACGAGGAGCCGCCGACCGCGGTCCGCCGAGAGGCGGCCGGCGAGCGCCCTAGCGATCGAGTCGGTCGTTGCGAGCTCGGCTTTGCCGAACACGGTGGAGATTCCTACGAGCTGGACCTCGGGAGACCGCGCCAGCAGGGGCAAGGCCAGACAGTCGTCGGGATCGGTTCGAGGACTGAGCCCGCACGCCGCATCGGTGTCGACCCAGAGCCTCAACGGTCGGGACCACCTCGGCGGGGCCGCCGTCTCGTCGAATGAAGGCCCGACCGGTTCACCCTTGCGCCACGCCTTGACCGGCAGCGCCAGCGTGATGAGGAAGAGCACGACGGCGGCGAGTAGAACGATGGCGAAGGTGCGGAGGATGATTCTCACGGGAACGGAGCTGCGGCTGAGCCGGGGATCTACGCCTGCAGGAGGCCGGGTGGACCCAGTTCCGAGGGCGGCCTGACGGGACGGGTGCCGTCCGAATTCTCCCACCCGGTTCGCTCATCGCCGAACGGGAGCGCGAGCACCCGCGGCAGGGTGAGCTCGGCGGGATCGCGATACCCGGGGACTCCGATCACGATGACCGGCTGTCCCACGTTCCGGCGAAGCGTGCCGTGCAACCAGTCCCAGACGGTGAGACCGCTCGACCAGTTCGAGTTGGCTTCGTTCTCGAGCATCGAGTGATGGATTCCGTGCAGCCGCGGTGTCACGACCAGCCGGCTCAACCGGCACTCCACCCCGATCGGCAGGCGCACGTTGGAATGATGGAACAGGATCGAGCAGAAGAGAAACGTCTGCCAGGCCGAGAGCCCGGGCGGAGAGACTCCGATCGCCAGGATCTGGGCTGCTCGCCAGGGCACCGAGACGATCAGCTCGCCGAAGTGGAATCGCAGCGCCGTCGTCGCATCCATGTCGAGGTCCGCGTGGTGCACCATGTGGAACCGCCAGAGCCCGGGCACCTTGTGCACCAGCACGTGCCACAGGTACAGAGTGTAGTCCATCAGGACGACGGCCGCGGCGGTCTCGGCCCAGAGCGGAAGTCGCATGCGCTGGAGCAACCCCCAGCGGCGGCGACGGACCATCGCGGCAAGCGCGGAGACGATCGGCCGCTCCGCGACATGCAGGGCGATCGCACCGAACCCGCCGACCGCAATATTGCGGACATTCCGCCGGAGCTTCGACTCGACGCGCCTCTGACGGAGTGCTTGCCGCCGCTCCAGCCAGACCAGCCCGGAGAACCACGCCACCGCGAGGCCGGTGGACAGCCAGGGCGGGATACCCTGTTGTCGCCTCTTTGTCATGGTCGATCCATTCTCCGGCACATCGCCGGCATGTCGCTCACCCGCAGGAAAGCCATGGGAGAGTCTCGCGCGCAACGCTTCTCATCGGGCGTCCCGTGTCCTGGCTCGCAGGCGGAGCGGGATCACCGTCTCGCCCCAGTGGAGGTAGAGGAGGGCGCTGTCGGCGTCCACCATCGGAAAGTAGAAGCCGAGGGTCTCCATGTACGGTCCGGTCACCGGCCTGAGCAACACTCTGAGCGCGTCCTTCCCCTCCGGATACGGCTCGTGAAACACCCTGGCCGCACGGCTCAGGATGAAGGTCCATCGCTCCGCGCCGGGAATCGCCCAGATGCTGTAGGTGCCCCTCGGCACCGGCTGCTCCTCCAGCAAC
>JBBSHB010000147.1:0-7057 GCA_038253515.1 Gemmatimonadales bacterium
CCAGGGTGCCGGCATTGGCCGAGGTCTATCCTCCGATCTTCGCCACCGACTGGTTGGCGTATCCCAGCCGCTCCAGCGCGACCCGGATCTCGTCCAGGGTCGCCGGATCGTCGATCGTCGGCGGGACCTGACAGGGATCCCCATCGGCGATCTGCCGCATCGTGCCTCGCAGCACCTTTCCCGAGCGGGTCTTGGGCAACCGGGCGACGATCGCCACCTGCTTGAAGTTCGCCACCGGCCCCACCTGCTCCCGGACGATCCGGATCAGCTCCTCCCGAATCACCGCCGGGTCGCGCCGGGCTCCGGCCTTGAGCACCACCAGGCCGACCGGCAGTTGCGTCTTGAGCGCGTCCCTCACGCCGAACACCGCGCATTCGGCGACGTCCGGGTGACTGGCGAGCGCCTGCTCCATGCTCCCGGTCGAGAGGTTGTGCCCGGCGATGATGATGACATCGTCGATGCGGCCCATGATGAAGAGGTATCCGTCCTCATCGATGTAGCCTCCGTCGCCGGTCAGGTAACGGCCGGGGTAGCGCGTCAGGTAGGTCTGCCGGTACCGCTCGTCGTCCCGCCAGAGCGTGGGCAGGGTGCCGGGCGGGAGGGGCAGGCGGATCGTCACGGCGCCCTCCCGGTTCGGCGGGAGTGGGTTGCCCTCCTCGTCCAGGATCTCGACCACGTAGCCCGGCACCGGCTTGGTGGGCGAGCCGGGCTTGAACACCAGTGGCTCGAGCCCCATGCAGTTGGCCGCGACCGGCCAGCCGGTCTCGGTCTGCCACCAGTGATCGATCACCGGCCGCTGCAGCAGCGCCCCGGCCCAGTGATAGGTGTCCGGGTCGAGCCGCTCGCCTGCGAGAAAGAGGGAGCGAAGGCCGGAGACGTCGTGCCTGCGGAACAACTCCCCGCCTGGATCCTCTCGCTTGATGGCCCGAATGGACGTGGGCGCGGTGAAGAGCACCCGCACCTGGTACTGCTCGATCATCCGCCAGAACTCCCCCGGGTCCGGCGTACCCACCGGCTTGCCCTCGTACATGACGGTGGTACACCCGTGCAGCAGGGGCCCATACACCGTATACGAGTGGCCCACCGCCCAGCCGATGTCCGAGGCGGCCCAGAAGACTTCCCCCGGCTCGACGCCGTAGATGTGCTGCATCGACCACTTGAGCGCAACGGCGTGGCCGCCGTTGTCCCGGACCACGCCCTTGGGCATGCCGGTCGTGCCGGAGGTGTAGAGGATGTACAGGGGGTCGGTCGCGGCCACCGGCACGCACCCGACCGGCCCGGCCGACGCCATCAGCTCGTGCCAGTCGAGGTCGCGCGGGGGCACCAGGACGCAGCGATGCTGCGGTCGCTGCAGCGTGATGCAATGGGCGGGCTGATGGCGCGAGATCTCCAGCGCCCGGTCGAGCAGCGGCTGGTACTCCACGATCCGCGCGATCTCGATGCCGCAAGACGCCGAGACCACCACCTTGGGCGCGGCGTGCTCGATCCGCACGGCCAGCTCCTGGGAGGCGAACCCACCGAACACCACCGAGTGGACCGCGCCGATGCGGGCGCACCCGTACATGGCGATCAGCGCCTCGGGGGTCATCGGCATATAGATGACCACCCGATCCCCTTTGCTCACGCCCAGCGAGGTCAATACCCCGGCGAAGCGGGCGACCTCGTCCAGCAGCTCCCGGTACGTGAGGATCCGCCGCGTGCCCGTGACCGGGCTGTCGTAGATGACGGCCGGCTGATCCGCCCGGCCGTGCTCGACGTGATAATCGATGGCGTTGTAGCAGGTGTTGAGCTGGCCGCCGGTGAACCACCGGTAGAGCGGAGCGTCGGACGCGTCCAGCACGGTATCCCATGGCTTGAGCCAGTGGATGGCTTCGGCGGCGCGGGCCCAGAATCGATCGGGGGATCGGACCGCCTCGTCGTACGCGCGCTGATAGTCGCCGGTCATCGAGAGCCTCGGCACACTGGGAGAGACGGATGCAGGCCTAGAACCCAGCCGGCCGCTCGACAACCACCCCGAACGCGCGCTCCAGCGCGAGCCCCACCCGCCCGATCGTGCCTTCGTCGAACAACCGTCCGAGCAGCGTGACGCCGTGGGGCACCCGCCGCGCCGGTGAGAACGTGGGGAGCGGATGCTTGGGGTCGGGTGCCCAGTCGCTCCGCGCCTGTGAGACGTTCACAAACCCGGCGCGCAGCGTGAGCGAGGGATGCCCGGTGAAATTCGAGATGGTGAGCATCTCGTCCCGCAGCGACGGCACGAGGAGCAGATCCACCTGCGAGAAGACCCGAGCCATCTCGATCGCTACCCGGCGCCGGAACCGATCGGCCTGCACGAAGTCCACGGCCGAGAGGAACCGGGCCATCCGGAACAGGTTGGGCCATGCGTCGGGTACCTGCACCTTGAGCTGGCTGACCTGGCCGCTGAGGGTGAGCTCCTCGAACGCCGCCGCCCCTTCACTGAAGAGGATGTGCAGGAGCGAGCCGTAGGGCCAGTCCGGAATGCTCACCTCGACCGGAACCATGCGCAGCTTGCGCACGGCGTCGAGCGCTGAGCGATCCACATCGGTCGCCGGGCTCTCCTTCATCCACGCCGGGAAGTAGCCGACGCGAAGACCGTCCACCCGAGCCGCCGCGTCGTAGTCGAGATGACTTGGCACGCTCGAGAGGTCACCCGCATCGGGTCCGGTGATGGCCAGGAGCACCAGCATCGCGTCCTCGACGCTGCGGGTCATCGGCCCGAGCTTGTCGAGCGACCAGCAGAGTGTCATCGCACCGGTGCGCGGCACCCGGCCGAAGGTGGGACGTAACCCGGTGATCCCACAGCGCATGGCCGGGCTCACGATGCTGCCACCGGTCTCGCTGCCGATGGAGAACCCGACGAGCCCCGCCGCCGTCGCGGCGCCCGGGCCCGCGCTCGAACCGGACGCGCCTTCCTCCAGCAGCCACGGATTCATCGTCTGGCCCCCGAACCAGATGTCGTTGAGCGCGAGCGCGCCCAGGCTCAGCTTGGCGATGAGGACCGCTCCTGCGTCGTGGAGGCGGCTCACGACCGCGGCGTCGTCCTTCGGCACCCGATTCCTGAACGGCTCGGCGCCGTATGTCGTCGCGATGCCGGCGGTGTCCAGGAGATCCTTGACGCCGAACGGGATGCCGTGCAGCGGTCCGCGATACTTGCCCGCGGCGATCTCCGCATCGGCCTTCTTCGCTTGGGAGAGGGCGAAGTCCTGGGTGAGCGTGATGACGCATCGGAGCTTGGGATCGAAGCGGTCGATCCGCTGCAGATAAATGTTGGTCAGACGCTCGGCGCTGAGCTTTCGCTGTTCGATCCAGCGCGAGAGTTGGGTCACCGGGGCGAAGGCGATTGCATCGTCACTGGTGGGCAGCGGCCCTGGATCGCTCGCGCTGCGGACAAATCGGTCGCGCGACGGGCCGGCGTTCGCGGCGGAGAGAACCGGATTCCACCGCGTCGCTGGTGAGACCGCCGGGTCGAGCGTCACCTTGCGCGGCCCGACGCGCCGCTCGAGCAGCGGGGCCAGCGACTTTCGCCAGCTCGCCGCCGCCATCTCCCGCTCGGCGGCACTGAGCCTTACCTGCGCAAGCTTCTCCGCTTCCTCGAAGGTGGACGACGACACCTCGGGCCCGGCGCCGGGCGCGGTGCCGAACGTGGGTGGCGCGCCGGGCGGTGCGCTGGGTGGCGGCGGAACGGTGGCATCTCTCTGCTCGCCGCGGCACGCGGCGACGGCGCCGAGCAGGCCGATGGGAGCACGAATCAGGAACTGCCGGCGCGTGTTCACGATGATCTCTCCAGGAAACAGTCAGTCGATGGGAACGTCAGTCGGCGGTTGGGTATCGGGGACACTGCGAGTGTTGTCCAGAGCACTGCAGAGAGTGCCCACAGGCTCGTCCACATGTTCCCTCCTTTTTCCAGACAGTTTGCCATCCTCGCCGGCGGCACTCAGCACGTGTCCCCCGTCGTGAACGCACGCGCTTGCAGTCCTGAGAGAGCCCGTCGCACTTCGCACCTCCGGCGGGAGCGTCCTCTCGCACTCTGCCTGTACGATACGTGGGCCGAGCGGTGGTTGTGTCGAGCTCTGATGCATCGTCGCAATCCTGGGAATTGTCGTCGCGGTGCTGAGTGACGATAGTGAGGCAGCCCAAGGGTGGCGGCTGGGACCGGCGTGGTTGGGCGCTCACCGAAGTGGCTCTTCCTAGGAGGAATCGATGAGGACTCTCACGGCCCACGGGCTCGTTCTCGCGGCGCTCGCCACCGCCACGCTGGCGGCGTGCAATGACGAGACGACCAGCCCCGCCGACCCGGCCGTCACACCCGCGCTCTCCACCTCGGCCACCGGAAACGGCGCACCCAGCGGTGCGCACTACACGCTGAACATCATCGGCGTGGCGAAGGACAAATCGCCGAACTTCTCGGGCGGTGACGGGCACCGCATCTTCGTCGATCTCGGAAGAACCGGCGCGGCGGCAAACACCCGCATCAACCTGATCGAGGGTGATTTCTCCGTGCTCGACGCCAACGGCACCGACGGCGTAGCGGCCTTCCAGCTGCCCAACCCCGATCCGGACGGCGATGGCGCCACCTCGTACTCGGTTTACGTCCGGGCCCTCGGCAAGCCGGGCGGCAAAGCTACCATGCAGTCGTGCTACGAGGACGCGACCGGCACCTGGTGTGCCGTCGACTTCGCCGGCGGAGTCCAGCCGATCACGATCGAGCGGACCAAGAGCGGCGTCGCCAAGTTCGTCAACGTCTCCAAGGATCTTCTCTTCGTCGATTATTGCACCGCCTGGGCGGCTGGCATCGACGGCGTCCTTGGTACCGCAGACGACGTGTGCACCAACGTCGCCCAGATCGCGCTCTTCAGCAACAACCTGCTCTCGTACTTCTGGTCGTATGACAACGAGGGTCTGAAGCTGGCGCAACTACGGTTCTACGAAGTTCCAACACCGTAAGGAAGGATCAGAGCTCTCGCTCGCGCATCCGCGCGGGCTAGGGCACCACGGGCAGCACGATGTGCGACGGCCGAGCCGGCGAGCAATAGACCCGCTGGGTGGCCCTGGTGAAGTCGGCCGCCGTCGCCCGGTAGATGCTGGGCAGGAACTTCTGCGGATTGCGGTCGATCAGGGGGAACCAGGTCGATTGCACCTGCACCATCAGGCGGTGCCCCGTGAGGAAGACGTGGTCGTGATCCCGGAGCGGAATCCGCCACTCGATCGGCGTGTTCGGGCGCCAGCGGCCGGGGGTGCTCGTAGCTCGAGTTGTAGCGGCCACGGCGAACCTCCATCGCGATCGGCAGCTCGTAGCCGTTGACCGATCGAGCGTACTGAGCCGGCGTGGGGCCGTCCTCGGGGTCCCAAGGGTTCGGCTGCGCGTCCTCCGGGTAGACGTCGATCAGCTTGACGATGAAGTCGGCGTCGGTGCCGGAAGTGGAGGCGAAGAGATCGGCGGCCAGCTCGCCGGTGACCGTGAGATCGTGCTCCAGCGGCGCGCTCACGAACGTCAGCACGTCGGGCCGCCGGTCGACGAAGCGCTGGTCGGCCACCTCCCAGGTCCGCCAATCGCCCGCGGGATAGGTCGGTGAGATCGGGCGCTGCCGGTAGGGAACCGGGTTGGCCGGATCCGACACGTAGTCGCGGTACTCCCTGCTCCGCCCTCCTGCCGGCCGGTCGAACGAGAGCGTGCCGTCGGCGTGAAGATACAGGTTGGTGGGCTTCGCCTCCTTGGGCGGCCAGGTCCGGTAGGTGCGCCAGCGGTTCGCGCCGGACTGGAACATCGTGGCCTGCCACCCGGGCTTCTCCCCTTCGCCATGGAGGTAATAGCGGAAGAACGGGGCCTCGATGGTCTCGCGAAACTCCCGGGCCGTCTCGTGGCCTCCGAGCGCGATCAGCCCGATGCTGTCGCCCTTGGGCGCCCGCCATTGGCCGTGAAACCAGGGCCCGGCGACCATGAAGTTGGTGTGGTCCGGGTCGTGCTCCCGGGCGTGACGAAAGATCTGCCACGGTCCCCACGGATCCTCCTGATCCCAGAAGCCAGCAACATTGAGGTCGGGGACGGTCGAGGCGTGGAGTTGCCGGATCCACGCCTCCTTCTTCCAGAACTCGTCGTAGTCCGGGTGCGCCACGACGTCGTTCCAGTAGGGAATGGAGCCGTGGAGGTACCGGGCGTTGATGTTCGCGATCGGGCCTAGTGCCAGGTACCAGGAATACGTGTCGTAGGTCTCGAACGCGAAGTGCGAATTCTTGTACTTGTCCGCCTGCTCGAGCACGGCATACTCGAACGCGTAGCTCTCCCGCAGCGCGCCGTAGCGGTGATCGTCGTCGTTCATCCACTGATCGAACGGGGACGCCTGCTCGCTGATCGCCTTGAGCGCCGGATGCGGGTGCAGCAGGGCCAGCGCGGTGGTCAGCCCGTCGTAGGACACGCCGTACATGCCCACCTTGCCGTCGTTGTTCGGCACGTGCTTCAGCAGCCAGTCGATGCTGTCGTAGGCATCGGTCGTCTCGTTGCTGGCGGTCGAGTCCGTCAGATCCACCTGCGAGGTGAGCTTGAACACCCCCTCCGACTTGAACCGTCCCCTGAGGTTCTGGATCACGAAGATGTAGCCGTCCCGGGCCAGCTCCTTCATGCTCGGCGGCATCTCTGTCGGCAATTTGTCCGGCACCCCATAGGGCGTCCGGCGGAACAGGATCGGCAGCGGTCCGGTCTGCCCGCTCGGCGCGAGGATGACGGTCTGGAGCCGGACACCGTCCCGGACCGGGACCATGACTTCGGTGAGCCGAAAGAGCGGCGTGGACGAGGGTTGCTGCCCCTGGCCGGTGGCCGGGAGCAGCAGGGCGAGGACGCCACACCAGACATCTCGCATCGAGTCTCCTGCGGTCAGTGGTTCGGGGCGGCCGGCCCGGCCTCCGGCATCACCTGGAGCAGCACGGCCGGACGCACCGAGATCTCCCCGGCGAACGGCCGGCTGTGCACCCCCACCAGCGTCACCGCCACTCCGACCGAGGTGGCGAAGATGCCCATGATGATCCGGTTCGTCGCGCGATTGTC
>JBBSHB010000148.1:0-7015 GCA_038253515.1 Gemmatimonadales bacterium
GTGCACCAGACGTTCCAGGGCGACGGCTTCGTGGTCTGCAGCTTCTGTCCCCGGCCGTACGACTTCCACCCCGAGGCGGTGCCGGCGCCGTACAACCACAGCAACGTGGACTCGGACGAGGTGCTCTACTATGCCTCGAGCGAGTTCATGAGCCGGAAAGGGATCGAGTTCGGGAGCATCACCCACCATCCCGACGGGATACCCCATGGCCCGCATCCGGGCCGGGCGGAGGCGAGCATCGGGGCGAAGTACACCGACGAGCTGGCGGTCATGATGGACAGCTTCCGGCCGCTCAAGGTGGCCAAGACGGCGGTGCCGATCGAGGATCCGGCCTATCACCGGTCGTGGCTCGACGCCCAGCACGCTCAGTTCAATCCGCCGACCTCTTGAGCATCGGCTGATGAGCGGGCCGCTCTGGACGCCGGGACCGGAGCGGGTCGCGCAGGCGCAGGTCACGGCGTTCATCGAACGGGTGCGGCGGGGAGCATCGAGCGGGTCCGAGGGGGTACGCGACTTCGCCTCGCTGTATCGCTGGTCGGTCGACCGCCCCGACGTGTTCTGGCCCGAAGTGTGGCGCTTCTGTGGGGTCGTGGCGACGGAGCGAGCCGGCGGCCCACCCTGGGACGAGGCTCTCGTCGGCGGGGAGCGGATGGCGCCCCCGGACCCTCGACTGGGTCCGCGCTGGTTCACCGGTGCTCGGCTCAACTTCGCGGAGAACCTGCTCCGCCACGCCGACGACCAGCCGGCGCTGATCTTCTGGAACGAGCAGGGCCCCGGGAGGTCTTTGAGCTTCCGCGGGCTCCGGGCCGAGGTAGCCGCTCTGGCCGGCGCGCTCCGCAGGCATGGCATCGTCCCGGGCGATCGAGTGGCCGGGTTCCTTCCCAACCTTCCCGAGACCGTGATCGCGATGCTGGCGGCCACCAGCATCGGGGCGGTGTGGTCTTCCTGCTCTCCGGACTTCGGCGCCACCGGCGTCCTGGACCGCTTCGGCCAGATCCGCCCGCGGGTGCTCTTCTGCGCCGACGGCTATCGTTACGCCGGCAAGGAGATCGACTCCCTCGGCCGGGTCCGCGAGGTCCGCGCCCGGATCCCGGAGATCGAGCATGTGGTGGTGGTGCCGTATCTCCACGACAGTCCCGATCTGGGCGGGCTCCCCGGCGCGGAGCGCTGGGGCGAGTTCAGCGCGCCGGATCGCGGCACCGTGCTCGAGTTCGCCCGGCTCCCTTTCGATCATCCGGTCTACATCATGTACTCCTCGGGCACGACCGGACTGCCCAAGTGCATGATCCATGGCGCCGGCGGCACCCTGCTCCAGCACCTCAAGGAGCTGGTGCTGCACACCGATCTCACCCGGGGCGACCGGGTCTTCTACTTCACCACCTGTGGCTGGATGATGTGGAACTGGCTGGTCTCCAGCCTCGCGGTCGGCGCCACGGTGGTGCTGTACGACGGCGCACCCCTGCATCCCCCCCACATCCTGTGGGAGATGGCGGCCGCCGAGCGGGTGACGGTGTTCGGCACCAGCGCCAAGTACCTCGCGATGGCCGAAAAGGAGGGGCTCGAGCCTGGCGGGACGCACGATCTGTCGGCGCTCCGGACGCTGCTGTCGACCGGCAGTCCGCTGGCCGGTCACAGCTACGACTACGCCTACACCCGGATCAAGCGGGACCTCCATCTCGCGAGCATCAGCGGCGGTACCGACATCATCTCCTGTTTCGCGCTGGGAGATCCAACCGGTCCGGTCTGGCGCGGCGAGCTGCAGACCCGCGGACTGGGGATGGCGGTTGAGGTCTCCGACCCGGACGGCCACCCGACGCGAGAGCAGGAGGGGGAGCTGGTCTGCACCCGTCCCTTTCCCAGTATGCCGGTGGCATTCTGGAATGACCCGGAAGGGGCCCGGTACCGGGCGGCCTACTTCGACTTCTATCCCGGCGTGTGGCGGCACGGCGACTGGGCCCGGCTTACGGAGCACGATGGGCTCGTCATCCTCGGCCGCAGCGATGCCACGCTCAACCCGGGTGGAGTGCGCATCGGCACGGCGGAGATCTACCGGCAGGTGGAGGAGCTGCCCGAGGTGATGGAGAGTCTGGTGGTGGGACAGGAGTGGGAAGGGGACGTGAGAATCGTCCTGTTCGTGCGCCTCCGGAATGGGCACATCCTCGACGAACCTCTAGCGGAGCGAATCCGCCGGCGGATCCGCGAGCGTACCACACCGCACCATGTCCCCAGGAAAATCCTCCAGGTGGCGGACATTCCCCGAACGATCAGCGGCAAGATCACCGAGCTCGCCGTTCGGGAGGTCATTCACGGGCGTCCGGTCAGGAATCTGGATGTCCTGGCTAACCCAGCTTCGTTGCAGCACTTCCGGGATTTGGCCGAGCTGAGGACGTAACTGAGTCCGCAAAATGTGATGCATGACCTAGTGCATCGGCCAAATTGGGCGTACCTTCTCAACTCCAAGAATGTGCGGGCTCACGGCCCGCGGCTGACCACCACCGACGACAGCGCCCCGGCAGGCGGGTGTCTGTCGCTCCGAGGAGCAGAGACCATGAAAATGATTTGGATGCTAGCGGCCGCGGCCTCCTTAGCCGCTTGCCACAACAAGTCCGAGGAAACGGGTGCGGCGCCCGACAGGGGCGGCGACACCACTAAGGTGACCCCGAGCGTGGCCCCGGCAGACACCACTGCTGCGAAGCCTGACAGCACGTACGCTCCAGCGCCCCAGCCGGCGCCCAGCGACACCACGATGAAGCAGCCGAGCGACACCACGATGAACCCGCCGGCCGCCCCGAGCCCGAGCGACACCACCAAGAGCGTGCCCGACACCAGCTCGTACAAGCCGGCCGCGCCCAGCGACACGTCTTCCATGTCCCACGACAGCTCGTCCATGAGCGCGCCGTCGGACACCACCGGTCAGCCCAAGTAGTAACGAACGCGAATCAGGTCCGAACGGCCCCGGCGAGTCCCGCCGGGGCCGTTCTGCTATGGCCTGGTCCGCGTGGCGCTCGGGCGGCAGCACGGCTACACTCCCCGCATGCCTTCCGTTCAGGTTACCCGCACCTATCTAGAGATGGGCTCGCCGGCGGAGCTTCGCGCGACCGCAGCTCCGGATCCCGCGCCCCGTATCGAGCGGATCGGCGAGTGCCCGGTCTCTTTCTTCCGCTACCTCTACACGGAGGTTGGCCGCGCCTTCCACTGGATCGACCGGCTGGGCTGGACCGACGCCATGGTCGAGAGTCACCTGGCAAGCCCGACCATCTCGCTCTGGCTGCTCACCTGGCAGGCGGCGCCGGCGGGGTACTTCGAGCTCCGACAACATGGCGATGGCTCGGTGGAGATCGCCTACTTCGGCCTGCTGCCGGACTACATCGGCCGGGGATGGGGCAAGTTCCTCCTCGCCGAGGCCGTGCGGGCTGCGTGGAGCCTGAATCCGGCACGCGTGTGGCTCCACACCTGCACGCTGGACCACCCGGCCGCGCTTCCCAATTACGTGCAGCGCGGCTTTCGCCCGGTGCGAGAGGAGAGCTACACTGCTGACATTCGCTCGGCGTCGACCGGGGCTGAGGCCTGATCTAGCGCGGTGAAACCGCCTATCGCACGAAGAAGAACGCCAGCCCCAGCACCGCATATACCGCCAGCAGCAGCACGCCTTCCAGCCAGGTCGTTTCCCCGTCCTGAGTGATGGAGTTGACCACGAACGCCACCGCCGCGACCGCGGCGAGCTCCAGGGGGTTGCTGAACACCAGGTCCATCGGCGTCCCCAGCGCGTAGGCCACCAGCACCAGCACCGGTGCGGTGAGCAGGGCGATCTGGATGCTGGAGCCGACCGCGATGGTCATGACCAGATCCATCCGATTGCGGCGGGCGAAATAGATCGCCGCGAAGTACTCGGCGGCGTTACCGGTGAGCGGCAGCACGATGACGCCAAGGAAGAACGGCGTCAGGGCGAGGGCCTGCGCCGTCGCCTCGAGGGCGTGCGCCACCAACTCGGCCTCGAACGCCACGGCCCCGGTGGCGGCCACCAGCACCGTGAGGGCCTGCCAGAGCGGCCAGCGGCGGAGCCCGGGCTCGGGAGTCTCCTCCTCGACTCCGAAGATGTCACGGTGGGTGACCAGGGTATAGACCAGGTTCGCGCCATAGGCCAGGATCAGCACCACGGCGACGCCCAGGCTCAGCCGCTCGTCGAGGATCCCGACCGACGGCACGCCACGAAGGTTGCGCTCGGTGTAATCGAACAACGCCGGCACCAGCAGCGCGATGACCGAGATGATCAGGAGGGTGCCGAGGAGGCCGGCCCGCTCTCGATCAAACGACTGCCGCTCCCGGCCCCAGCTCCCCACCACGATGGCCAGCCCGAGCCCGAGCAGACTGTTGCCCACGATCGAGCCGGTGATGGTGGCCTTCACCACCGACGGCTTGCCCGCGGCCAGCACGAACAGCGCGAGGATCAGCTCCGCGGCGTTGCCGAGCGTCACGTTGAGCAGACCGCCGATGGCGGCACCGGCGGTGGCGGCCACCTGCTCGGTGCCCTTCCGAATCCAATCGGCGAGCGGGACGATCGCGGCGGCCGCGGCCAGGAAGACCACCGCGGGCGGAGCCTCGAAGCGACCCAGCGCCAGCGAGACCGGGACCAGCGCAAGGGGGAGGAGGCGAAGGACCGTACCGACTCTCATGTGCGCTCCACGGGAGAATCCTGTGACGCAGGTCGCGGCGTCCGCCGCCCCCATGCAGCCCAATCGTAGCTCCGGCGATCCAACGCACAACCCGGCCGATGGTGGCGGCCGGAGCAGCCGATGCTGGTCGAGCGGGAGGGGTGAGTCCTTCGGAGGACCAGGCTATCTTCGCCGGATGACGCCCCGGCTCTCCGCCAGGCTCCGGTTGGTCGGCGCCGCCATCCTGTTCTCCACCGGCGGCGCCGCCATCAAGGCCGCGGCGTTCAACGGCTGGCAGATCGCGAGCTTCCGGTCCGGGGTGGCGGCGCTCGCCATCCTGCTCATGACCCCGGCCGCGCGCCGGGGGTTCACCCCGCGCGCGCTGCTGGTGGGAGTGGCGTACGCCAGCTGCCTCACGCTGTTCGTGCTCGCCAATCGGCTCACCACCGCCGCCAACACCATCTTCCTCCAGTCCACCGCGCCGCTGTACCTGCTCATTCTCGGTCCGTGGCTCTTGCGGGAGCCGATCGGCCGGCGGGACGGGGTGTACATGGCCATGGTGGGGCTCGGGCTCGCGCTCTTCTTCGTGGGCGTCGATCGGCCCGCCGTGACGGCGCCGGATCCGGTGCGTGGCAACCTGCTCGCGGTGGCGAGCGGTCTGACCTGGGCGCTCACGATGTGCGGGCTCCGGTGGCTGGGTACGGGGCAGGGCTCGCGCGGATCGCCCGTCGCGGCAGTGGTGGCGGGGAACATCACCGCCTTCCTGGTCGCGCTCCCGCTGGCCCTTCCGCTGGCCCCGCATCCGGTCACCGACTGGGGGGTGATCATCTACCTCGGGGTCTTCCAGATCGCGCTCGCCTACGTATTCGTCACCACGGCGATCCGGGCGATTCCCGCGCTGGAGGCGTCGCTGATCCTGCTGATCGAGCCGGTGCTGAACCCCGTCTGGGCGTGGGTCTTTCAGGGGGAGCAGCCGGGCGCCTGGGCGCTGCTCGGCGGCGGGATCATTCTCGCCGCCACGGCCGTCAAGGGAACGTTCGACGCGCGGGCGGCGGCCCCGGGCTCGCTGGCGGCACTCCCCGTCGATCCGGTAGACTGAAGCATGCCAATGGAAACGCTGGTCGAGACGGTCCGGGTCCGGAACGGCGCGGCGCCGCTCTGGGAGCTCCATCTGCGGCGCCTGACCACCAGCTGCCGGGCCCTGGGTGTGCCGATCCCCTTCGAGCTTCCCCCGCCGGCCGGCGGGCACGACCGGGTGCACCGGGTGCTGGTGAGCCGGCGCGGCGCCATGGCCGGCGAGCGGCCGGTGGGCAGCACGGCGCCGGTGCGGCTCCTGGTCTCCAAGGTGGCGCATAAGCCGTATCCCCATAAACTGGTCGAGCGGGAGCGGTTCGACCGGACGCTGGCAGCGGCCAGGGAGGCCGGCGCGGACGACGGGATCATGCTCTCCACCGGGGGGTTCGTGGCGGAAACGGCGATCTGGAGCCTGTTCTGGTGGGAGGAGGGGAAGCTCTGCGCGCCGGCGCTCGAACTGGGGGTGCTCCCAGGGGTCGCCCGGGCGAGGATCGCCGAGCTGGTGGGCGAGCCGGAGCAGCGCCAGGTGCCGGTGGAGGAGCTCCGGGGCCGGTCCCTGTTCGTGGCCAACGCGGCGCGTGGCGTGGTGCCGGTGGCGTCGCTCGAGGGTGTCGCGGTGCCGGCGGAGCCATCCACGGCGGCGTTGAGCGAGCGATTCTGGCCTTGACCCGACCCCCTGGAATGCGGTAATTTTGCGGGCTTGTTTACGGGGCGCAGGCTCCTCGCGGTGGTTGTAGCTCAATCGGTTAGAGCGCCGGACTGTGGCTCCGGAGGTTGCGGGTTCGATCCCCGTCAGCCACCCCTGGTAGGTCCCGGTCACCGCGCACGGCGGCGCCGTCGGCGGGACTGGTGCAGAGGTCCGTAGCTCAAGTGGTAGAGCACCGGTCTCCAAAACCGGGGGTTGCAGGTTCGAGTCCTGCCGGGCCTGTCGATGTCGCGGCGCTATCGTCTAGGGGACTAGGACGGGGCCCTCTCAAGGCCCAAACACGGGTTCGAATCCCGTTAGCGCTATCGAGATCATCGGCCCCATCGTCTATCGGTTAGGACGGGACCCTTTCAAGGTCCAGAGAGGGGTTCGACTCCCCTTGGGGCTATCGGTGGGGGTGGAGGGGAACGGGCGCCGCTAGCTCAATTGGCAGAGCAAGTGACTCTTAATCACTAGGTTCTCGGTTCGATTCCGAGGCGGCGCACTGCAAGGCGCAACGTTCACCAATACACGTCGACGGGTCAGCGAGCTGCTGACCCGTTTCGTATGTGCAGACATTGATTGGCGCGCCCGGTCTTTCGGA
>JBBSHB010000149.1:0-6933 GCA_038253515.1 Gemmatimonadales bacterium
ACATGACGGAGGAATGAGCGGACAGGGTGGGATTCGAACCCACGATACCCTTGCGGGTACACCGGTTTTCGAGACCGGCTCCTTCAGCCACTCGGACACCTGTCCTGGTATGACTCAACTACGTTCCGGCGAGAAGTTTACATCGCTGCCTTCGAGTTTTGCAGGAGCCAGCGCCTCGAGCATGGGCTCGGGGAGCATCGGTGATCCCGGCGTGTCAGGATAGCCCAGGCGCACCCGTTCCTCAACCCACCAGCGAGCTGCTCCGAGACGCCGGCCGACACGCCACCGAGCACTTCACAAAGGGCGGAGCGAGGGGACGGGGAGGACTCAAGTCGAGGAGTGATGAGCTTGCCGATAACGGCGATTAAGCACAGTCGCTTCCGCATTTCGCCACTCCCGTGATCAGGAGCTCGCCAGGCCTCGTCTGCCATCTGCAATGAACTGAACCACCTACCCCTCCCGCCCATCGCTGGCACCTCCATTGCCATTGCCTAGTGCCAGCCCCACTCAAGCCCGCACCCGGGCCAGGTTCACGCGCGTTTCCAAGGGGTCCCTTCATGCTGCGGAAGCTGCTGCCGGCGATGGTACTCGTGCTGCTCAGCCTGAACGGCTGCGGCAAGGACGGAGGCACCGCCACCGATCCGTCGGGCGACGGGGGCGGAGACCAGAGCGGCGGCCTACCGGTGAATAGCGACCCGGTGACCAACGGCGCCTGGCCCAACCCGGACGGCACGACGTCGACCCCCGAGACCGTGGATTCCACCGTCTACACTCCCTCGGGCACCGGGAGCGCCAGCAGTGGTGGCCTCAGCACGGCCCTTCTCTTCCAAACCTCCGGCGCCGCGCGGTACAATCTCGGCACCTGCGGAGCCAACGGGACCTGGACCGATCCGCTCGGCAACAAGTACGGGCCACATAATCCGAACTGCGTGGCGTACTACAGTGATGGCCGGCCGGGCCACAACAACAAGGGCCAGTGTGTGACCTCGCCCGAGGGATACGCCGGGCTGTGGCTCAATCCGCAGGCTCACCCAACGTCGCCGTATCACACCAACTGTCTCGAGATGGGCGCTCTCACCACCGCGCTGGCCTTGAGCTTTCCGGCGCAGGCCGAGCTCTACACGGCTGGTGATGGCTCGGGTGGCCGCCTCCTCAACTTCAGCTTGGGCGGAACGGTTCAGGCCCAGCTCGTCTACCACGGCACGGCTGATGGAACCACGACAGGGGCTGGCGTGCTTGTCGGAGCGGACAACGTGGTGCCGGCGCGGACCTGGTCGATCGGTTTCAGCCAGCCGGCGCTCAACTACGCCGGCGGGGCCACCAACGGGGATCTGATTGCGGTACTGCAGGGCGCTGGCGTCGAAGTGGTGGCGTGCTCCACCACCGTCGGCTGCTCGCTGGTGACGCTCAAGCTGTCGGGCTCGTGAGCCCCTTCGCTGCATTCCCGAAGCTCCGCTGATGGCCCGCAGTGCGAGAGGGCGCGCCTACTGCTCACGGGCCCGGCCGGATCAGGGACACCACACGTGGTTCGACTGCCCGGTGGGACATGAGATCGACCTGGAAGATTTTTTAGCGCGGTCGATGAGATAGCGCGCCAGATCCGACCGACGCGGGCAGTGGGACCTCAACTGTTTTCCACGCTCACCCGTGCCGCAGCACCAGTCCAACCACCGCCCCACCGAGCACCAGCTACGCCGAATTGGTGCGGAAGCGCGCCAGGAGCACCACGCTCGCCAGGGCCATCGCGACCGTGAGTGAATCGACCAGCGCCGCCCGCCCGAGCTGCCAGGTGACCACCGCCATGAGCGCGAGCGAGGCGACGTTCACGCCGTCGAGCACCGCGCCCGCCGTCGGCGACCGCCGGAGCCGGGGCACCAGCGGACCGCTCAGCGCCACGAAAAACGAAGGCCGGCAGGAAGATCCCGACCGTGGCGACCACCGCTCCCGGCGTGCCGCCGAGCAGGAAGCCGATGAAGGTCGCCGTGGTGAACACCGGGCCCGGAGTAATCTGTCCCACCGCGACCGCGTCCAGCAGCTGGCGCTCGGTGAGCCAGCCGAGCCGCTGGACCAGGTCCGCCCGGAGGAACGCGAGCAGGACGTAGCCGCTTCCGAAGAGGGCCGCGCCGATCTTGAGGAAGACGGCGAACTGCGGCCACAGGCCGAACGGGGTCACCGCGGCGGCCGTGCCTCCCGCCGCACCGCCGGTCATCGCGATCGCGGCGGTCGACGCCATCCTGGACCGGTCGACCAGCCGCGCGCCGAGGGCCCCTTCCGTTCGGAGTCCTACTGTCCGCTAGAGCGCCTCGCGCCTGCTCAGGAAGAATCGCTTGAGGAGATCGGCGCACTCGTCGGCCATGAGCCCGCCGACCACCTCGGGACGGTGATTCATTCGGGGGTGCCGGAGCAGGTCGTACACCGACCCCGCCATCCCGACGCGCGAGTCGTACGCGCCGAAGATCACCCGGCCGATCTTGGCGAGGATCAGCGCACCGGCGCACTGGGCGCACGGCTCCAGCGTCACGTACAGCGTGGCGAACGGCAGCCGGTCCTCCCCGACCTTGGCGAGCGCCCGGTGCAGCGCCAGCACCTCCGCGTGCGCGGTGGGGTCCCGCCGCTGCGCCGTCTCGTTGTGCGCCTCGCCGAGGACCTCGCCCTCGGCGATGACGACCGCGCCGATCGGCACCTCCTCCCTCACCGACGCCGCTCGGGCCAGGCGCAGCGCCGCCTGCATTCCGGTCAGGTCACTGGGCGACGGCGTGCCCCTACGCACTGGCCATCTCGGGCACCGTCGCTCCTCCCGTCAGCCGCAGGTGATCGCCCGCCCGCTCGACCCGGATGGTGTCGCCATCCCGGAAGTTGCCCTCCAGGACCTCGAGGGCGATCGGATTCTGCAGCTCGCGCTGGATGACCCGCTTGAGCGGGCGCGCGCCGTAGACCGGATCGTAGCCCTGCGCCGCCAGGAACTCGCGGGCCTCCGGAGTCACCTCCAGCTTGAGGTGCCGAGCCGCGAGCAGCTCCTCCAGTTTGCCCAGCTGGATGTCGACGATCCGAATCAGGTCTTCGCGACTCAGTGGCCGGAAGACGATGATGTCGTCCACCCGGTTGAGGAACTCGGGCCGGAAGTGGTTCGGAAGCTCGTTCCGCACCATCTGCTCGACCCGGCCCCAGGCCTCGTCGCTCGCCTGGGGTCCGGCGTCCACGATGATCTGGCTGCCGATGTTGCTGGTCATGATGATGACCGTGTTCCGGAAGTCGATCAGCCGGCCCTGGCTGTCGGTGAGCCGGCCGTCGTCCAGGATCTGGAGCAGGATGTTGAACACGTCGGGGTGGGCCTTCTCCACCTCGTCGAACAGCACCACGCTGTACGGCCGACGGCGGACGGCTTCGGTGAGCTGACCTCCCTCCTCATAGCCCACATAGCCGGGCGGCGCGCCGATCATCCGCGCGACCGCGTGCTTCTCCATGTACTCCGACATGTCGATCCGCACCATCGCCCGCTCGTCATCGAACAGAAACTCGGCGAGGGCGCGCGCCGTCTCGGTCTTGCCGACGCCGGTGGGCCCCAGGAAGATGAACGAGCCGGTGGGCCGGTTCGCTTCGCTGAGCCCGGCGCGGCTCCGTCGGACGGCGTTGGCGACGGCGGTGACGGCGAGCCGCTGGCCGATGACCCGGAGACCCAGCTCGGACTCGAGCCGGGTGAGGCGCTCGCGCTCGCTCTCCAGCATCTTGGAGACCGGGATCCCGGTCCACTTGGCCACGATCTCGGCGATGTCCTCGGCGTCCACTTCTTCCTTCAGGTACTTGACCTTGGCCTGCACCTCCTGCAGCCGCCGCTGGTCCTCCTCCAGCTTCCGCTCCAGCTCGGGAATCCGCCCGTAGCGCAGCTCGGCCGCCCGCTGGAGGTCGCCCCGGCGGGTGGCCTGGTCGACCTCGCCCCGGAGCGCATCCACCTCGGCCTTGATCTGCTGGATCCCGCTGATCGCCTGCTTCTCCGACTGCCACTGGGCTTTCATGCCCGCGCTCTGCTCCTGCAGCCGGGCGATCTCCTGCTCCACCGCTTCCCGGCGCTCCTTGCCGGCGCGGTCCTTCTCCTTGAGCAGCGCCTGGCGCTCGATCTGCAGCTGGACGATGCGGCGCTCCACCTCGTCGATCTCCTGGGGGAGACTGTCGATCTCGATCCGGAGCCGGCTCGCCGCCTCGTCCACCAGGTCGATCGCCTTGTCGGGCAGGAACCGGTCGCCGATGTACCGGTCAGACAAGGTGGCGGCCGCCACCAGCGCGTTGTCGGTGATCCGGACACCGTGGTGCACCTCGTACTTCTCCTTGAGGCCGCGGAGGATCGCGATCGTGTCGCTGACGCTCGGCTCGCCCACCAGCACCGGCTGGAACCGGCGCTCCAGCGCCGGATCCTTTTCCACGTGCTTGCGGTACTCGTCCAGCGTGGTGGCGCCGATCACGTGCAGCTCGCCCCGCGCCAGCGGCGGCTTCAGCATGTTGCTCGCGTCCACCGCGCCTTCGGCCGCGCCCGCGCCCACGATGGTGTGCAGCTCGTCGATGAAGGTGATGTACTTGCCCTGCGCCTCGGTGAGCTCCTTCACCACCGACTTGAGCCGCTCCTCGAACTCGCCGCGGTACTTGGCGCCCGCCAGCAGCTGCCCGATGTCGAGCGCCACCAGCTCGCGGTTGCGGAGCGACTCGGGGACGTCGCCGTTCACGATCCGCTGCGCGAGCCCTTCGACGATTGCCGTCTTGCCGACCCCCGGCTCCCCGATGAGGACCGGGTTGTTCTTGGTCCGGCGGGAGAGCACCTGCATCACCCGGCGGACTTCCTCGTCCCGCCCGATGACCGGATCGAGCTTCCCGTTGCGGGCCATGTCGGTGAGGTTCCGGGTGTAGCGCTCGAGGGCCTGGTACTTGTCCTCCGGCGATTGATCGGTCACCCGGTGGGAGCCGCGCACCTCCTGCAGCGCCGTGCGGAGGTCGTCCGCCGACACGTTCTGCTCGCTCAGGAGCGACCGTGCGGTGGTGCCCTTCTCGTGCGCCAGCGCGAGCAGCAGGTGCTCGGTCGACACGTACTGGTCGCCAAGCTGGCGAGCCTCGGCCTCGGCGCGGTCGAACACCCGCTGCACCTCGCGGCTGAACGTCGGCTCCGCCCCTCCCCCCGCCTGGGTGGGGAATCGGGCGATCTCGCGCTCGGTGGCCTGGGCCAGCGCTGTGACGTTGAGTCCGGTCTTCTGCAGCAGCGGCTGCACCACCCCCTCCGGCTGGGCCAGCAGCGCGGCGAAGAGATGGGCATCGTTGACGACAGGATTCCCGCGCTGCCGGGCTGCCTCGCCGGCGTCGCGAAAGCCTTCCTGCGCCTTTAGGGTCAGTCGGTCTGGTCGAATCATGCGGCGCCTCGCTTCGGGTGCGCCCCACGCAGGGGCAAACGCCGTACCCTCGTTCACTGCCGATCTGACAGTCGGTGCCGGCAAAATGAAGAGGGATGGCCCTCGGGGCCATCCCTCGCTCTACTGCTGACTGGTGACCTTCCGCTGGGCGATCATCTTCCGGGTATACCGCTCGCCATCGACGGTGAGCTGGTAGTAGTACACCCCGGGGGTGGCCTCCCGCTTGCCGTCGAGGTACTTGCCATCCCAGTAGGCAAGGTATTCCCCGCACTTCAGGGCGAGGCTGTCCAACCGCTCCGACG
This sequence comes from Gemmatimonadales bacterium, assembly GCA_038253515.1. Lineage (GTDB taxonomy): Bacteria > Gemmatimonadota > Gemmatimonadetes > Gemmatimonadales > GWC2-71-9 > CAVVWJ01. Next base: position 5,693 of record JBBSHB010000149.1, read on the forward strand.
ATCCGCGCAACTTCGGGACTGCCACGACCTGTACCAGCACGTTGTAGATCTTCAGGCTCACCACCGGCAGACGTCCCCCGGTACAGACCTCGGGAGCGATCGCAAACGGGATCGTCGTCGCCGGAAAAAATGGATTGGGGTAGTTCTCCTTCAGCTCGACGCGCGGCGGTGAAACGTTCGCCTGTGCAGCCACCGGGGAGCCCACCCCGACCAGTAGCCCGAGCCACCACCCCGGCCACGCCATCCGGACCATGGGCGCTCCTCTTCACACAAGTTGTCGAACGGTAAGCACCTCCGCGATGGCGGAACGCAAGAACGGGACGTTGAAGGGAAGATGGTGCCGGCCGACTCGGGGTGTCAAGCGTTCCGGAGATGCCTCACGTCCCCCACTCGGACCGTGATGCCCCGCCCGTCGGCCCACTCGAGTAACGGGATCAAGTACTTCCGGCTGATCCCCAGCCGGTCGCGCAGAGCGGCCGGCACGATATCCCCCTCGTGTCCCAGCTCCAGCAGCGCCCGGGTGAACTGGTCGAGCGCCCCCCGGGTGTAGTAGCGGTCGCGCTCTACGGCCTCCACCCGCCCGTTGGCCGCGGCGAGCCGCAGCACCGCACCCACGTCGGTCCGCCCGTTCTGGCGCTGGAGCTCGGCCAGGCTCGGGGGGCTCAGGTGGGCCGCTTCGAGCAGGCCCACGATCCGGTCGATCTCCTCCTCTCCGCCCGCGACCCGGGGTGCGAAGCCCGCCAGTGCGGCCAGCCCCTCGAAGGTCCGCAGCCGGCCCAGCGCGGACAGGTCGGCGAGCACCGCTTCGACCAGCGGGTCGGCCGCCTCGAGCGACCGGCGCAGCGTCTCCAGCGGCATGCCCCGATCGCTCATATGGGACCGATGATACGCCTTGAGCGTCTCCAGTGCTCGAGCGGCGAGTGCCTCGAGTGCTCCCACGCGGACCCAGAGCTCCCCCACCCGCCGTGCCGACGCCTCGCGGGTCGCCAGCTCGGCGGCTGGAGCGCGCGCGACGCCCAGTAGGACAGGGAGTGCGCCCACCGTCACCCCGGCCGGGTGGCGATCGAGCAGCGCGCGGAACCGCTCGGCGGGGTTGCGGGAGGCGATGGCGACGGGCCACACGCTCCGGCGGCCCGGGGGCTGGGGATCGAGCACCCTGCCGCCACCGATCGTGGTCACCGGGCTGTAGCTCCGGAGGACGAAGCGATCCTCGCCCCGGGCTACGACCGGCTCCTCCAGCC
>JBBSHB010000150.1:0-6922 GCA_038253515.1 Gemmatimonadales bacterium
CCGTTCTCGCCGGGGTTCGAGGACGCGGTCAGGAGCGCCACGCTGCTCGACGCCGCTGCCAAGTCGATCGAGGTCGGCGAGGAGGTCGACCTGGACTTCGCGCAGGGCGGCGCGGCTCATGCCTGACAGACTCCAGCGGAAGGTCGCGATGATCGGGCTCGATGCCGCCGAGCTGAGCTTCATCCAGCGGCATCTGGCATCGCTGCCGCACCTCCGGCGGATTCTGGAGAGCGGGACCCTGCACCGGCTCGGGTCCACCGCGCGGGAGCTTCCGGGATCCGTCTGGCCGACGTTCTACACCGGCACCCTTCCCGGCGCGCACGGCATCTATCACCACCTCCAGTGGGACCCGGACGCCATGCGGATCCGGCGGGTGAGCGCGGATTGGCTCTACGCTGAGCCGTTCTGGTACGCGCTCGAGCGGCGGGGTCTTCGGGTGGCCGCCATCGACGTGCCGATGACGTTCCCATCCCGCCTGGACCGCGGCACCGAGATCATCAACTGGGGCTCGCACGACGAGCTGGGCCCGTTCCGCACCCGACCTGATTGGCTCGCGGGCGAGATCGGCCGGCGGTTCGGCCGACACCCCATGGGGTCGGAGATTCCGGTGCGGAAGAGCCCGGCGCAGCTCGAACGGATCCGCCGGGATCTGGTGGCCGGGGCGCGGCGAAAGAGCGCGCTCTCGCGGTGGGTGCTCGAGCGGGCGGAGTGGGATTTCTATCTTACCGTCTTCGGTGAGACTCATCGAGGAGGCCATCTCCTCTGGGCCGAGTCGGAACCCGAGAGCGGCGACCTGCTCGATGTCTACCGCGCGGTGGACCAGTCGGTCGGGGAGGTACTGGACGCGCTCAAGGACCGATTCGACACCATCATTCTCTTCGCCCTGCACGGCATGGGGTGGAACAGCTCGCAGGAGCACTTCATGCCGAAAATCATGGACCGGGTGAATGCCCGATTCCTGCCGCCGGACGGCATCCGGCCAGGTGACCGAGTCACGCCCCTCCCGGGGCAACGCAGCCTCACGCGAGTGCTGCGCGAGCGGCTGCCGGCGGGTCTGCAGAACGCCATCGCCCGCCGGGTGCCGGTGCCGGTGCGCGACCACGTGGTCAGCCGCCAGGTGACCGCGGGGCATGACTGGAATCGCACACCGGGCCTCGCCTTGCTGGCCGACCTCAACGGCTATCTGCGGTGGAATCTGCGCGGCCGCGAGCGGCGGGGGATGCTGGACCCGCAGGGAGACGGCCTTGCGCGGTACGTCGAGTGGGTCTGTCGCGGCCTGCGGGACTGGCGGACGGTGGAGGGCGACCCCCTGGTGGGCGACATCCGCTTCGCGCTGGAGGACTTCCCGGGCTCGCGGTCGCAGCACCTGCCGGATGCAATCGTGGGCTGGAGCGGCGGCGCTCCGGTGTCCCGGGTCCATTCGGAGCTCCTGGGAGAGCTGACCGCGGAGCCCGCGACCGGTCGCCGGGGGAATCACCGGTTCGAGGGGTTCTGCGTGGTGGTAGAGCGCGGGGGCGAGGGGCGGGAGGGGCGGGCGCCGGGTCACATCGCGGAGCTGGCGGGGATGGTCTCGAGCGGGTCCACCGCGGGGGCCAGCAGCTTGTAGACCACCGGCGTCACCAGCCGTGCGAGGAGGGTGGAGGAGAGCAGGCCGCCGATGATGACCCATGCGAGCGGGGCATAGAGGGCGGATCTCGCCTCAGGCTCGATCTCGAATCCCGGCCAGCGACCGCGCCGGGTCCGCGGCACTTGTCGGACTGGGTGCACCCGTCACGATTGCTCTTCATGTAACCGCGGTTACCTTCCCCCTATGCGCCCCCTCCGCTGGGTCCTGCTTTCCTCCCGCCTCCCTCGCCAGCCCAGCCGCCTGCGCCTCGGCGTCTGGCGCCGTCTGCGACGCCTGGGCGCCGTGCTGCTCCACGATGCCGTCTGGGTCCTGCCCGACGATCCGAAGACCCGGGAAGCGTTCGAGTGGCTCGCCGAGGAGATCGCCGAGCAGGGCGGCACCGCGTTCGTCTGGGAGGCCGCGAGTCTCGACGAGCCGCAGAACCGCGAGCTGGTGCGCCGCTTCCGCGCGGAGGCGGACGCCCGCTACACCGCTTTGGCCCAATCCGCCCGGGACCTCATGCGCGCGGCCCAGCGGGCTCGTCCGCGCGCCGCGCAAGGTGAGCGCCGATCGGCGCTTCGCCAGCTCCGGGGACTGGAGCGCGCCCTCCGCCTCGAGCGGCGGCGCGACTACTTCCGCGCCGCCGGCCGGGTGAACGCGGCCGCCGCCGTCGCGGCCGCCGTCATTGCTCTCGACCTACCGCGCTCCACCACTCGGCCCGTGGGAGACGACCATGCTCTGGATCACCCGACCTCAGCCGCACATTGACCGCACCGCGTGCGCCTGGCTGATCCGGCGCTTCGTGGATCCGGAGGCCCAGTTCGGCTTCACCGATGACGCGGAGACAGCCGCCGCCCTGGGGGGCACGCCGTTCGATATGCGCGGCGTCGAGCTCGGCCATCACGAGGGCCGCTGCTCGTTCGAGACCATCCTCGCGCGCTATCAGCTGACCGATCCGGCGCTCCACGAGATCGCCACCATGGTCCACGACGCCGATCTCGACGACGACAGATTCCGCTCACCCGAGGCGCCCGGGCTCGACGCCATCGTCCGCGGCCTGGGGCTCGTGATCCCGGACGATCACGAGCTCCTGCGGTTCACCGACCGGCTCTACGATGGCCTCTACGCATGGGTCCAGCGCCTGACCAAGTGACCCAGCCGGCGCCACCCGGCCGGCTGGGCCGCGTGCGTCACGTGCTCGCGCTGGAGCGGAACACGCTGGCCGTCGTCGCCGCGATGTTCCTCATGGCGCTGGGTGAGAATCTCTGGCGACGTTTCCTGCCCAAGTACCTCGAGGCGCTCGGCGCGCCGATCGTCGCCATCGGCGCGTACGGCAGCGTGGAGGACGCGCTCGATGGTCTCTACCAGTATCCCGGCGGCTGGGCCAGCGACCGCTACGGTCGCCGGCACGCGCTCCTGCTCTTCGTGACGCTGGCCGCGGTGGGCTACGTCATCATCGCGGTCGCGCCGGCCTGGCCGGTCGTCTTCGTCGGTCTCCTCTTCATCATGTGCTGGACCAGTATGGCCAGCCCCACGCTGTTCGCCGTGGTGGGCGATGCCCTGCCGACCGGGCAGCGCTCGGTGGGGTTCTCGGTGCAGGCCATCCTGCGTCGGGTACCGATTCTCGTGGCGCCGGCCCTGGGCGGTGCGATCATCGCTGGAGCGGGAATCCGGGCAGGGGTGCGCGCCGGTCTCCTGACTTCGGTCGTCCTCGCGCCGGTGACCCTCGCCGTCGTGCGGCGGATGCGGCTCGACCGGCCCCCTGCCCCGGCCCCGGCGAATATCAGAGTCGTGTGGCGCTCGCTCCCCGCATCGCTCCGGCGACTCCTGGTCTCGGACATCTGCATCCGCACGTGTGACGCGATGGTCGACGTCTTTCTCGTGCTCTACGCCGTGAACGTCGTCCGGATCAGCCCGCCGGTGTTCGGCAGTCTCATCGGCGTCCAGATGGCGACCGTCATCCTCTGCTCCTTCCCGGCGGCCCGCCTCGCGGATCGGTTTGGGCGGAAGCCGTTCGTCATCGCCACGTTCGTCGCCTTCGCAAGCTTCCCCCTCGCCGTGGTGGCCGCGCGCTCCCTGGTGGGGCTGATCGCGGCCTTCGTGGTGGGCGGTCTGCGCGAGATCGGCGAGCCGGCGCGGAAGGCGCTCATCCTCGACCTCGTCCGGCCCGACCTGCGCGCCCGGGGCGTCGGGCTCTACTACCTGCTCCGGAGCCTCGCCATCGCGCCCGCGGCCACCGTGGGCGGCCTGCTCTGGAAGGTGTCACCCACGGTGCCGTTCCTCATGGCCAGCGCCATCGGCGCCATCGGGGTCCTCCTCTTTACTCTGACCGTCGATGAGCGGCATGCGGGCTGAGACCACTCGTTGACACGACTTCAGGAGAACTGGTCCCTGCGCTATCGCATTGCGTCCTTCCTATTCGCCCGGTCCGTTTGGCAGACGCGTCTCCCTGGATCTTGGCGCTGGAGCGTACCGCTGGTCGCCGCGGCGCTCGGCACCGTGGCCCGCTCCGGGCTCGGCCACGCGCAGGGCCCCGGCAGCACCACAGACTGGACAGCGGTCGATCGTGCGCTCGGCCGCCCGGGCAAGTCGCAGCCCGGTGAGGTGCAGAAGTACAGCTTCCCACGGAGCGATCTCCACGTCATGGTGGGCACCGTGGCCGTGAAGCCCGCGCTTGCGCTCGGCTCCTGGGTCGCGTTCAAGAGGATGGGCGGGTCGAACGGCGAGGCGATGGCCATGGGCGACCTCGTGCTCTTGGAGAGCGAGGTCACACCCGTCATGATCAAGCTGCAGGCTATGGGCGTCGAGCCGACCGCGCTGCACAACCATCTGCAACATGAATCCCCACCAGTGATGTACCTGCACATCGAGGCGCGGGGCGATCCGGTCAAGCTCGCCGACGCGGTGCACGCCGCACTCGCCCTCACGAAGACGCCACCTGCCCCGCCGGCCAACGCCGCCGCGATGGGTGCGTTCGAGCTGGACACCGCGCGACTCGCGTCGGCTCTGGGTCATGCCGGGAAGGTCAACGGCGGCGTGTACCAGGTGAGCGTGCCTCGCGCCGAGCCGGTGCGCATGGCAGGCATGGAGATTCCGCCGGCGATGGGCGTGGCGACTGCGCTCAACTTCCAGCCGACAGGCAAGAGCAAGGCCGCGACCACTGGCGACTTCGTCCTCACGGCCGACGAGGTGAGCCCGGTGATCAGGACCCTCCGCGATGGCGGGATCGCCGTGACGGCGCTCCACAGTCACATGCTCAGTGAGGAGCCCCGGCTCTTCTTCATGCACTTCTGGGCCAACGACGAGGCCGTGAAGCTCGCCCGGACGCTGCACGCGGCTCTGGGCCACATGAAGGTGCAGACATCCGGCCCGTGACCACGGGATTCGCCCGAGCCTGGCTCATGGGCCTCTCGGTTGCCGCGCCGGCCGGGGTCGCCGCACAGGTGCTGCGGACAGCCGACGCCGCCGAGATCATCCGCCTCGACGGTCACCTGGACGAGGCCGCGTGGGCGGCCGCAGACTCGCTGGTCGATTTCCGACAGCGCGAGCCACGCACCGGCGCACCCGCAACGGAGCACACCGCCGTGTGGGTCCTGCGGGGGACGGACGGCCTATACGTGGGGGTGCGCGCCTCCGACGGCACCGCGCAGCGGATCCGGGCCACCGAGCTCCGGCGGGATGCCGACCTTACGGTCGATGACTACGTGACCCTCCTGATCGACAGCTTCCGCGACCGCCGTGGAGCGTTCCTCTTCCGCACCAATCCCAACGGAGCCATGTGGGATGCCCAGCTCACCGGCTTCGAGGATGTGAATGAGGATTGGAACGGCATCTGGGAGGTCGCGACGAGCCGCGACGCCGCCGGCTGGACCGCCGAGTTCCGCGTCCCCTATCGCACCCTCCGTTTCCACGCCGGTGAAACGGCCTTCGGGTTCAACGTCCAGCGCTTCATCCGGCGGAAAAACGAGGAGGTACTCTGGCGTTCCTGGGGCCGGACGGAGGGCCTGCTCCAGTTGCTGAACGAGGGCGAGCTCGCCCCGCTGGGACCACTTCGGCGGCGGCGCGAGGTGGATGTGCGCCCGTACGCCCTCGCCCGGGCGGTGACTCCGCAGTACGACGAGAATGGGATGGCAGTCGTGGATGGGGACGTCTCGGCGAAGGCCGGTGTCGACGCCAAAATCGCCGTGCTCCCGACGCTCACCGCGGACCTCAGCCTCAACACCGACTTCGCGCAAGTCGAGGCCGACCGTGAGGTCATCAACCTCACACGATTTCCGGTCTTCTTCCCCGAGAAACGGGAGTTCTTCCTGGAGTCGAGCGGGCTCTTCACCTTCGGCACGCCCGAGCGGGCGCAGCTCTTCTACTCCCGGCGCATCGGCCTGGATAGCGCGGGCGCCCCCGTCCCGATCCTGGGTGGCGTCCGGGTGTACGGGAAGGCTGGCCCATGGGCCATCGGCGCGATCGAGGCCCGCACTGGCCGGGGCGAAGAGGCGAACGACCTGATCCTGCGCGTCAAGCACGATCTCCTGCAGCGCGCCTACCTGGGCGCCATCGTGATGCACCGTTCAGGGCCCGGCTTAGCCCTTGGCGCAGAGAAGGCAGCCGGCCTGGACGTGGACCTCCCTCTCGTGCTCGGCGGCCGCAACCTCGAGCCATCGTTCTGGATTGCCGGCAGCCAGGTGCCGGGGGTTCCGGGAACCCCCAAGGCCTGGCGCTTCGGCACCGACTATCCCAACGATCTGTTCGACAACTTCGTGTCGCTGTACCGGATCGACGCCGGCTTCGCTCCGACCCTCGGGTTCGTGCGGCGGACCGGGATCTGGGAGACGACTGGGCACATCGACTTCATGCCCCGCCCGAAGGTGCTTGGCATTCGTCAGCTCGATCTCGAGTTCCCGATCCCGAGCTGGGACATCATCGCCTCCGCCGACGGCTCCATCACCCGAAGCCGCGACTGGCAGACGGCCGAGTTCGAGTGGCGCCCGGCCGGCGGGGACTTCCAGAACGGTGACCATTTCGAGGTCAACATTCAGCGATTTCTCGACGCGCCGAGCACCTCGTTCGAGGTCTTCCGCGGCGTGACGGTCCCACCGGGACGGTACTGGTGGACCCGGGGCGGGGTGCAGTACGCGATTTCGCCTGGCCGCCGGCTGAGTGTGGCGCCGCTCCTGAGCTTCGGGCGCTTCTACGGGGGGACGAACACCGAACTCGACCTGGACGCCACCTGGCGACCGGGCGGAAGGCTCATCCTGGGCACCAGCCTGTCACGGAGCGAGGTGCGGCTGCCCCAGGGACGCTTCACCGCCCTGCAGACCA
>JBBSHB010000151.1:0-6876 GCA_038253515.1 Gemmatimonadales bacterium
AGGACCCGTTCGACCACGTCCTGAATGTCCTCGCTCGAGACGAAAGATGCCTCGAGGTCGATCTGGGTGAACTCGGGCTGGCGATCGGCCCGCAGGTCCTCGTCCCGGAAGCAGCGCGCGATCTGAAAGTACCGGTCGAAGCCCGCCACCATGAGCAGCTGCTTGTAGATCTGGGGCGACTGCGGCAGGGCGTAGAACTCCCCGGCGTGCACCCGGCTGGGGACCAGATAGTCCCGGGCCCCCTCGGGCGTGGGCTTGGTGAGAATCGGGGTCTCGATCTCGAGAAACTCCAGCTCGGTGAGGCTGCGTCTGGCCCGTTGGAGCAGGCGGTGACGGAGCTGCAGATTGCGCTGTAGCTCGGGCCGCCGGAGGTCCAGCACCCGATGCCTGAGACGGAGCTCCTCAGCCGGCAGCTCTTCCTTCTTCTTCCGGGCCACCGGAATGACCGGCGTCTCCGCCGGTCCCACCACCTGGAGCTCCGCCACGTGAAGCTCGACCTCTCGGGTGCCGAGCTCGGGGTCCCGGGCCGCTTCCGGGCGGAGCTCCACGGTGCCGGAGACCAGCACCACGGTTTCCGCACCCAGGCCAGCCGCGAGCTCCATCACCGCCGCAGGGGTCCAGGCGGGATTACAGGAGAGCTGTACCAGCCCGGCGCGGTCGCGCAGATCGATGAAGACCAGCCCGCCGAGGTCCCGGCGGCGGTGCACCCAGCCGCCCAGCCTGACCCGGTGCCCCACCTGAGCGCGCGTCAGCTCGCCGCAGCGGTGGGTGCGAAGCGCGGTGGCGCTCGGCCGGGACGACGAGTCAACGCGCTTCGGCGTCGACGAGGATGCGGTGGAACTCATCAGGTGTGCGCGCCTCGATTAAGTGCCGTCGAACCTCTTCCCGCCGGACCAGCCGGGCGATGCGGCTCAGCAGTCTCACGTGCAGTCCCGCCGAAGCCTCCGGACCGACGATCAGGAAGAAGAGCCGGACCGGCTCGCCGTCGATGGCGTCGAAGGGCACCGGGGCGCGGCTCACGCCGCCGACCATGGTGAGCTGGGAGACCCCCGCGCTCCGAGCGTGCGGAATGGCCACGCCGAAGCCGATCCCGGTGCTGAGCACCGCCTCCCGCTCGAGCACCGCGCCGAGCACCTCCTCGAATGTTCCGCCGGCGTCGGCGACGACGCGGCGGGTCAGCTCCGCGATGATCCCGCTCTTGTCGGTGGCCGCGAGCGGGAGCACGACCCGGTCCGGCGTGAGCAGCTCGGTCAGCATCACGGCTCGACCTGGGGGGGCATGGGACAAACGTAACCGGCGTCCGGAGGGGGAGCAATGCGAGAAATGGAGCGCATTTAGGTCGTTTTGGGAGGCCGGGTTATCTTTCCTTCAATGATGCCGAACGCTCCGCTCACCCTGCTCGATCGGACCCCTGGGGCCGCTCGGGAGATTCTGCGTGCCTGGACCGAGGGCCGGGGGCTCCCGGGATACCGCGTCGAGCAGGTCACCCGGAGACTCTGGCAGGCGCCGGTGGCGCGATGGCACGAGGCGACCGAGCTCCCGGCGGCACTGCGGGAGGAGCTCGCGCGCGACTTTCCCCTGCCTCGTCTGGCCGCCGACGTGATCCAGCAGTCGGCCGACGGCACCCGCAAGTTCCTCTGGGCGCTGGCCGACGGTGAGGCCATCGAGTCGGTGCTCATCCCGTCGGGGAGCCGTCGCACGCTCTGTATCTCCTCCCAGGCCGGATGCCCGCTCCGCTGCAGCTTCTGCGCGACCGGACAGATGGGGTATCGCCGGAATCTGAGCCCCTTCGAGATCGCTGGGCAGGTGCGGGAGATCGTGCTGCGCGATCCGGCGGAGGCGCCCACCAACGTCGTTTTCATGGGCATGGGCGAGCCCCTCCTCAACTGGCCGGCGGTCGACACGGCGCTTACCATCCTGAACGCGCCGGACGGGCCCGGCATCGGCGCGCGCCACATCACGGTCTCCACCGTGGGGATCCTGCCGGGCATGACCGCGTTCGCCCGCAGACCGGAGCAGTTCCGTCTGGCGATCTCACTCCATGCCACCACCTCGGCGCAGCGCCGCGAGATCATGCCGATCGAGAAGAAGTACGATCTCGAGGCGGTGCTCTCCGCGGCGGCGGGCTTTCGGAAGCGGATCACCTTCGAGTACGTCATGATCGGCGGGGTGAACGACCGGGACGCCGACGCGGACCGGCTCGCCAAGCTGGCCCGGCGGCTGGGCGCGCTGGTGAACATCCTGCCGCTCCACCCCGGCGGCGCGCCGGAGCTCACCCCCACTGCTCCCGACCGGATCCGGGCGTTCGCCGGCAGGCTCCGAAACCAGGGTGTCGAAGCGACGGTGCGCCGGAGCCGGGGGCTGGACATCAACGCCGCCTGCGGCCAGTTGAAGGTGGAGACGGAACGGAAGCGGAAAGCCGCAGGCGCGGCGGTGGCTAGCCAGTAGCCCCGAACCCCGTCGCGATGCAGTTGATCGACAGCAGCAGCGCCGAGAGCTGCTCTTCCTGGGTGCGGTCGCCGCCGGACTCGCGGAACCGGCGCAGCAGCTCAATCTGCTGCCGCGAGATCTGATTCAACATGGGAAGCCGGCGGGCGAGCTTCCGGCGGAACCGGGGAAAGCGCTGCGCCAGGTCGGCGTCGCCGCTGATCCGCAGCACCGCCTTCACCGTCCGGTGATACTCCTCCTCGATCATCCCGAACAGCTCATCCCGCACTCGCTGGTCCGGGACCAGCTCGGCGTACTCCCGCGCGACCCCGAGGTCGACGTAGGAGAGCGTCTTCTCGACCTCGTCCACGATCAGGCGGAACAGCCGTGAATCGTCGAACATCCGCCGGATCAGCGCCGCCCCGCGCTCGCCCCGCACCTGGAGGAAGGTGAGCAGGCCGGTCCCGACGCCGAACCAGCCGGGCACGAAGTGCCGGTTCTGGGACCAGGCGAATACCCAGGGAATGGCCCGCAGATCGCTGAGGGAGCGCGCCCCGAAGCGCCGGGCCGGCCGGGAGCCGAGGTTCAGCAGGGAGATCTCTTCCAGCGGGCTCCCGGCCTGATAGTAGGTCAGCAGGTCGGGATGGTCGATGAGCTGCCGATAGGCGGCCTGCGCCGCGCCCGACAGCGCCTCCATCGCCTCGTCGAACTCGGCCGTCGGCACCAGGGCCTCCTCCCGCTCCGACTTGAGCGTGTGCTCGAAGACGCTGGCGGCGAGCAGCTCGATCTGGTATTGGGCGGTGCCCCGGTTGGCGTACTTGAACGACACCACCTCACCCTGCTCGGTGATCCGCATCCGGCCCTGAATCGAGCCCGCCGGCTGGGCCGCGATCGCCCGCCCGGTCGGCGCCCCGCCGCGGCTGACCGAGCCGCCGCGGCCGTGAAAGAATGCGATCGGCACCCCAATCTCCTTGCCCAGCCGCGTCAGCTTGATCTGCGCCTTGTACAGCTCCCAATTGGAGGTGAGGAAGCCGCCGTCCTTGTTGGAGTCGGAATAGCCGATCATCACCTCCTGCACGCCACCCTGGGTCCGGACGCTCCGGCGCACCAGCGGCACGCCGAGGAGCTCCCGCATGATCGTCGGGGCGCGCTGCAGGTCATCGATCGTCTCGAACAGCGGCACGATGGGAAGGGTGCAGCTCTCCACCCCCGCGGTGTCGGCGTAGAGCCCGGCGAACTTGGCCAGGAGATAGGCCCCGAGCACGTCGCTCACGCTCCGGGTCATGCTGAGCACGAAGGTGCCGAACGCCTCCCGGTCGATCTCCTCGCGGAGCCGCCGCACCAGGGAGAACATCCCCAGCGTCTCCGCCGATTCGGAGGAGAGCGCCGGCGCCGGCGCGTCCGGCATCAGTGGGCGCGCCAGCTCGCCGGCGACCCAGCCGTGCCACGCCTCCGGGCCTGGTTCCGGCGCGTCGCCCGCTGCTCCCGTCGTCGCGCGCCACAGATCCTGGAGGGCCGCGTTGAGCCGGGTGGTGTTCTCCCGGATGTCGAGCCGGACGGTGCTGAAGCGGAACGACTCCACCTCTCGACGCACCGGACGGACGATTGCGCTGCCGAGCTCGGGCCGGTTCCCCCCCGACAACTCCTCCTCGATCATCCTGAGATCGGCGATCAGCGCGTCGGCCGAGGCGTACCCGGCAGGATCGGGACGGGTATCGCCCCGCTCCGTCGCGGCGATCATCACCGCCAGCCGCCGCACCATGCAGCCGAGGTATTGGCGGAACAGCTCTCCCGGATTGCGCGCCGCGATCGCCTCGGCCTCGCCGGTGGCCTCGAGCTCGCGCTCCAGCGCGGTCCGGAACCGATCCGAGGGGGGAATGGCGCGCTCGGTGATGCTGAGCGTCCGGACCAGCTCTTCCAGCCGCTGCCGGTAGCGGCGCAAACTGGTGAGCCGGTTCTCCAGCAGCGTGCTGTGGGTGACCTCGTTGGTGACGAAGGGATTGCCGTCCCGGTCCCCGCCGATCCAACTGCCGAACTGGAAGAACGGGGGCACCACGAAGCGCTCGCCCGGGTAGTACTGGGCCAGGACCCGCTCCATCTTCTCCAGCAGCTCCCGCACCGCCTCGAACAGCGTCTCGTTGAAGAAGTGGAGTCCCCAGAACACCTCCTGCGGCACCGTCGGCTTGGAGAGCCGGAGCTCGCCGGTCATCCAGAGGAGCTCGATCTCGTTCCTGAGCCCGTCGATCAGCGACTGGCGCTCGCGTCGGGTCCAGCGGGGCGACTCGAGGTCCACCAGCCGCCGGTAGATCCGGCGATGCTTCTCCAGGACGGTGACCCGCTTGGCTTCGGTGGGATGGGCGGTGAGGACGGGCCGGACCCGCAGCCCCTCGAGCAGTGTGTGCAGGCTGGCGGCGGGCACCCGGGAGACGGCCGCCTCGGCGATCACCTGGGCGAAGGTGCCGCGGACCTGCTCGTACCCTCGCTCGGCCTCGATCTGCCGGCGGCGGCGCATGGCCGCGTTCTGCTCGGCGACGCTGAGAAGCTGGAACCAGATCCCCTGCACCTGAAGGGTGCGGGCCAGCAGCTCGGGGCTCAGCTCCGCCGGGGGGCGCTCGCCCCGGAGCACCGGCTCGATCTCGGGCGTCCGCTGGCGAACCAGGCTCAGCAGCAGCCCCGACAGCAGGTCGACGACTTCGTTGGCGTAGTGCGCCGCGCTGGCCGCGACCGGGTCCGGCGACTCCGGCAGGTCCGTGGCACTGAACGGCTCGATGGCCGTGTAGGTCACACGACGCGATCGCGGAGGGGCGACCCGTTGAAGAAGAGGCGGAGATTCTCGACCGCCCGCCGGCCCATCGCCACCCGGGTCTCCCTGGTAGCGCTCCCGAGATGGGGGAGCAGGACGACGTTCTCCATGGTGAGGAGCGCGGGCGTGACCTGGGGCTCCTTCTCGTAGACATCGAGCGCGGCCCCGGCGAGGCGGCCGGCGACGAGGGCCTCCACCAGCGCCGCCTCGTCCACCACGTCTCCCCGCGCCGTGTTGATCAGGAAGGCGTCGCGGCGGAGCAAGCCGAGGCGCTGACGGTTCATCAGATGATGGGTCTCGGGCGTGGCGGGACAGTGGAGCGACACGAAGTCCGCCTCGCCGAGCACCTGCTCCAGCGTGGCGCGGGGCTCGGCGCCGAGGGCGGCCGCCACGTCGGGCGGCGGCGGGTAGGGATCGTGGAAGACCACCTTCATCCCGAAGCCGTGATGGGCGCGCTGGGCCACGGCCCGCGCGATCCGGCCCATCCCGACCAGTCCGAGGGTCTTGCCGGTGACCTGGGTCCCCAGCATGTGGGTCGGCCGCCAGCCGGTCCACTGCCCTGCTCGGACGTGGCGCTCCCCTTCCCCGGTCCGGCGCGCCACCATGAGCAACAGCGTGAGCGCGGTGTCCGCGGTGGTGTCGGTGAGCACATCCGGGGTGTTGGATACCGCGAGCCCGCGCGCCTTGGCGGCCTCGATGTCGATGTGATTGAAGCCGACCCCGAAGTTGGCGAGAAGCTTTGTCCGGCGGGGCTCGACCGCCAGCACCTCCGCGCTCAGCTTGTCGGTGACGGTACAGAGGAGGGCATCGGCGCTCCGCAACGCCTCCCGCAAGCCTTCCGGGCCGAGCGGCGTGTCCTGGGCGTTGAGCCGCGCGTCGAAGTCGCGCACCAGCTCTTCCTCCACCGGCCCGGGAAGCCGCCGGGTGACGACCACCGCCGGCCGGGCAGTCACTGCGCGACGACCGTGCGCCGTGACGGCTCCTTGGCCAGCGCCGCCGCCACCGTCGAGCCCAGCTCGGCCGGACTCGGCGCCACCGTGAGACCCGCCGACCGCATGATCTCGGCCTTCTCCGCGGCGGTATCGCCGAAGGCGGAGATGATGGCGCCGGCGTGCCCCATCCGGCGCCCCTTGGGCGCGGTCAGGCCGGCCACATAGCCGATCACCGGCTTGGTCATGTTCTCCTGCACGAACAACGCCGCCTCGGCCTCCTGCGGACCCCCGATCTCGCCGATCATCATCACGGCCTCGGTCTCCGGATCCTGCTCGAACAGCTTGAGCATGTCCACGAAGGAGCTGCCGTTGATCGGGTCACCGCCAATGCCCACGCTGGTGGTCTGCCCGATGCCGAGATCGTTCATCTGGGAAGCCGCCTCATAACCGAGCGTGCCCGAGCGGGTCACCAGACCGACGCTTCCCCGCGAGTAGATGTGGCCGGGCATGATGCCCAGCATCGCCTTGCCGGCGCTGATGACCCCGGCGCAGTTGGGGCCGATCAGCGTGGTCCGCCGCTCCTTGGGAAAGCGCCACAGATAGCGCTTGACCATCATCATGTCCTGCGCCGGAATTCCGTCCGTGATGGTGACGACCAGCCGGATCCCCGCATTGGCCGCCTCCATGATCGAGTCGCCGCAGAACGCCGCGGGC
>JBBSHB010000152.1:0-6875 GCA_038253515.1 Gemmatimonadales bacterium
GCACGGGAGGCACTGACATGGCGATCCCGTCGCTCCCGCCGTGACCGGGCCGCGTCGCGGGCGTCTCGTCGCCGCCTGGCTGCTCGGGATTTACCTGGCGGAACTGTACGTGCGCATGGGGTGGAGCGGGCTCGAGTCCGACGGATTCTGGGGGGCATCGTTCGCGCTCTGGGACTCTCCGCGGTGGCTGCGGACGCTGCTCGGCGAGCTCGAGGTGGTCGGTGGCGCCGCGCTGGTCATCCCCTGGCTGGCTTCGTACGGCGGGTTCGTGCTCAGCGTCATCACGGCCGTCGCGTGGGGGACCTTGGCCCACGATCATCGGTGGGCCGATGTCGCCTGGGTCACGCTGTACACCGCGTGCCTGACCTGGATCGCGTACGAGTGGCTGTGGCTGCGCCTGGGGGCTGGAGCATCGCGGACCCGCGGGGGTGATGCCGAGGCGTGACCAGACAGGAAACTCCCCCCTCGATCTTCCCGTACGTTTCTGCAGCACTATTTTTTCTCCGGTCCCCGTCCCGGCCGTTCTCGACCCCAACCCGGCGGATCGTGCTCGCGCTCCTTCTGCTCCTCCAGGCTCCTGGCGCCGTCGTCGAGGGGAAGGGCTCGCCCACCGCGGACATCCCCCGCCTGGAGACCTCGGTCCGGATCGACGGGAGCCTCGATGAACCGGCCTGGTCTCAAGCCACCCGGCTGACCGGGTTCTGGCAGTACCAGCCGGTGGACGGACGGCCCGCCGAGGAGCAGACCGAGATCCTGGCCTGGTACGCGCCGGATGCGATCTACTTCGGCATCATCGCCCACGACCGGAATCCAGCCGCCATCCGCGCGACCGTCGCGGACCGAGACAACATCGACAACGATGACTACGTCGTCATCGACCTCGACACCTTCCACGACCGCCGGCGCGCCTTCTTCTTCGGGGTGAACCCGCTGGGGTCCCAGAGTGACGGGGTCCGGAGCGAGGGCGCCGGCCAGGTCAGCAGCCTCGTTCCGGGCGGCACGGACAAGAATCCCGATTTCACCTGGGAGTCGAAAGGCCGGATCACCGGTCAAGGATACCAGGTCGAGATCCGCATCCCGTTCAAGAGTCTCCGCTACCCGGGCAGCGATGCCCAGAGCTGGGGATTCAACGCCACCCGCGTGATCCAACGCACCGGCTACAGCGACACCTGGACCGACGTTCGCCGAGCCAATGCCAGCTTCCTGGGCCAGGAGGGTGGCATCGGCGGGCTCCACGACCTGAAGCGCGGCGTCGCGGTCGAGGCGCAGCCGTTCGTGACCGCCACTGCGAACGGACGTCGCGATGCCGGGAGCGGCGAGTTCGCCCGGGACGACGTCAACCCGGATGCCGGACTCAACCTGCGCCTCGGCTTCACCAGCTACGCCCTCGACGCCACGCTCAACCCGGACTTCAGCCAGGTGGAGAGCGACCAGGGTCAGGTGACGGTGAACGAGCGATTCGCCCTCTTCTTTCCCGAGAAGCGGCCCTTCTTCCTCGAGGGCATCGAGCTCTTCGGCTCTCCCCAGACGCTGGTGTACACCCGCCGCATCGTCAATCCGAAGGCCGGTGCCAAGCTCACCGGAAAGTTCGGCCAGCTGGGCGTGGCCCATCTGACCGCGGTGGACCAGACGGACGCCGGTGACGCCTGGTTCAACATCACCCGGCTCCGCCGCGATTTCGGCAGCAACTCCATCGCCGGTGTCACCTTCACCAACCGCGACCAGTCCGACGCCCACAACCGGGTCCTGGCGGGCGACTTCCGCTACGTCTGGAGCCTCTACTACGCCCAGTTCCAGTACGGCGCTTCTTGGACCAGCGCCGGCAGCGGCACCCGCCGCGCTCCCATCTGGCAAGCCGAGTACGACCGCACCGGCCGCTCGTGGGGCTTCAACTATCTGGTGAGCGGCCTGGGCGCCGGATTCGACGATCAAGCGGGGTTCGTCAATCGGCTCCGCAGCGGAGTGGTGAACGGCCATGCCTTCAATCGCTTCACCTCGTATGGCGCCCGCGGAGCGCCGCTGGAAAACTTCACCGTCTTCTTCGGCCCGGAGCGGATCTGGCTCTACGATCACTTCGGTTTCGAGCCGGGCCTGGAGGGAGACGAGATGCTGGACGCCACCTTTCAGCTCCGCGGGGGATGGGAGCTCAACGGGCACGTCGAGCGGGACTTCGTGAACTTCCAGGACAGCACCTTTGCGGACTACACGGTCGGAAGTGCCGCGGGGCTGGCCTATCGGCCGGCCGACGACTTTTCCGGGTTCGTGTGGCAGACCAAGGCGACGACACCCACCTGGCAGCAGCTGGGCGCCACCCTGACCTACCGCCGGGGACGGGCCGCGATCTTCCAGGAGGGGACCACGGGACGCGGCTGGCAGCTGACCGGCGAGTTGGATCTGCGCCCCATTTCCACCGTGCGGGTCACGGCGACGGGGACGGCCTTCCGGCTGTTTCGCCTCGATGGGAGCGAGTTCGCCCGCTCGATCATTCCCCGGCTCAAGCTGGAGTATCAGCCGAACCGTGCCCTCTTTTTCCGGGTGATCGGAGAGTACCGCTCGGAGCGCCAGGCCGCGCTCCTCGATCCCGCCACGGGCGACTCGCTGCTCGTCTCCGGTGCGTCCCAGCCGGCGACGGACTTCAACGGCCTGCGGCTCGACCTGCTCGCCTCCTTCGAGCCCACCCCGGGGACCGTCGCCTTCCTGGGCTACGGCAGCTCGCTCGAGACCGATCGCGCCTTCAACTGGTCCCGACTCGAGCGCGTGAACGATGGGTTCTTCGTGAAGCTGGCGTATGAGGTGAGACCGTAGGGCTGGGCAGCGTCTCATACCTCCTGCTTCAGACGCTGTGGAACATCGATGGATTCCCCTACCGCAGGGTGCCGAGGAAGATCTCACGTCCGAACAGGTCGACCGAGCTGCGTGCGGCCAGTCCAGCGTCGGCGAGCCACTGCAGCCACTGGGCGTGAGCGAAGAGGCCCTCCACGTGCCGGTCGTATGCCACGGTGACCGTCCCATCCGCGGTCCGGAGGAGAAACGCGTAGTCCACGAGATACGTGTCGTCCGCCGGATCGGGATCCCACGACCACTCCAGGTAGCGGAGCCCTCGCCCGTCTGCGGCATCGTGGCCACCATGGTCGGTCCCTGGCGCGAAGGTTTCGCGAACGTGGTCGGGGATGACCGCGACCGTGCCCCCGGGGCGGCAATGGCGTGCGGCGGTGGCCAGCGTCGCCTGGACGTCGGCGGGCTCCGTGGCATACATGATCGCGTCATGGATGAGGACGACGTCGAACTGGCGGGCAAGCCGCAGCGATCGCATGTCACTCAGGAGGTGCTCACATTCCGGATTGAGCGCCCGGCTCACCGCCAGCATGGCCGGGGCCCGGTCGGTCAGGGTGAGCTGGAAATGGCGCTTGAGATGAGAGGCGAGACTGCCCCCACCCGCGCCGAGCTCCAGCAGGGTCGCTGGCCGTGAGTCGGGGAATGTGTCCAGGCGGAGCAGCAGGTCAGCGGCCTCCGCCTCGTAGTCGCTGGGCGGCGACAGCAGTGGCCACCAGCCGGCGAGGTCGTCGTACAGACGCGGCAGCTCCGGCGTCATATCTCCATCAGATCCTTCCCCAGGATGACTCGGCCATGAAAGTGCTCCCGGGCCGCGTCGATCCACATCTGGTCGGTGATGGCCGGATCCTCCGCCGGGACCAGATGCGAGAGCACCAGCGTCTTGACGCCGGCCGCCTCGGCCACCCGGCCGGCATCCTCCGCCGAAGTGGCGGCGAGGAGAAACGTCCGACGGCCCATATTCGCTGGCATTCCCCAACTTATGTCTCCGTGCCGGGCTCCGGCAGCGTGGGCCGAGCAGGGGGCCGTGAGACGAGGGAGGGCGCCGCAGCGGCCAGGTCAGATCGGCGTAGACTTTAGGATCGCCTCACGGATGGTTCATGAGGACCAGCACCTCGGACGCCGGAATGTTTCCTATCTCGACAAAGGCCCTGCCGTCGGCCGTCTGCCTGACCGGTAGCTTTGAGCCGACCGGATGGAAGCCGGGCGGCCCCTGCTGCGCCGCTTCCGCCGTATTGATCAGCACGGTCATAGTGCTCCCGGGCGGGTTGAGATTGGCGTCGACCTCGATCCTGCCGCCGCGCGGATCCGTCCCGTGAGCGTTGAGGACACACACGCTCTCCTCGTCGTCGAGCAGGCGGGACCAGGCCAGGATGTCGCCCGGGCCGCGCAAGCCAAAGCCTTCTCCCGGAACCGCGGTACGTCGAAGATACTGCCGGCCGTACCGCAGGACCCGGTATAGATGGCGAACGGCATTCATCGCGCCGATACGCAGATATGTCGGGAACCGAGAGTCGAAACCGTGTTGGCCGGCCGTCCCGAATGGACCGAACCCCGGCAGGTCGGGGTCCAGCCCCGCTGGCGGCGCGGGAATCCCGCTCCGGCCACCCCGCCGTGGGTGCTCCGGTCCGAACAGCGCCTCCCGGAGATAGGTGTCGGACCCCTTCCAGCCCGGCAGAAACTGTCGCTCGGAGGCTTCCGGTCCCGCCAGTGCCTGCTCCGATCCGTAATAGATGCACGGAATGCCCAAGGTGAACAACTGCAACGCGATGGCCGCTACGATCTGGTGGTCCGAGGCGGCCTCGCTGGAGAACCGGATCTTTTCACCTGACACGTGGTCGTGGTCGTCCACGATCGACACGTGATGCTTCCCGAGATTGCGGTGCGACCCCATCACCGCCTTGCCCGGGTCGAAGCCATCGAAATACGCCGTGGGGTGGAGCAATCCCTTCGCAACGCCTGCCAGGGTCAACCGCATCTCGCCGATGTCGAGCGCCGCGTTGAGATTCAATCCCAGCACGTCCAAGTAGCGATTCTCATCGGTGTCACCTCCGGCCACCTCGCCCACCAGGAAGAAATCTTGCTTGCCCAGCCGGGCGGCGAACTCCTTGATCGAGCCACAGAAGTTCCGACCCTGTTCGAAGGAAACGTGCTTGAGCGTATCGATCCGGAAGCCGTCGCAATCGGTGAGGGCGATCCAATACTTATAGCACTGAGCCAGGAGGTTCAGCGTACCGGGGTCGGGCGCGGCGCCTTCCGGCGGGTCGAAGTTGAAGTCGCGCAGGTCAAAGAAGTCGGAGCGCTTGTGTTCGGCATGGGGGTCGTCGATGGAGCCGGCGCCCAGGTTGCCGCTCCCCGCCCGGGTGTAGCGGGCAGGATCCTGGAGTTCGGCCGGCCAGACGCCGTCGTCGGGATTCTGGGGTCCGCCGAGCAATTCGTCGTTGGGCCCGCGCCAACCGACGGAGCCGTAGAACTTCGGCCATGGCAGAAAGCCAGGCTGGCTCACCCGCTGTTCCCCGATTCGATAGTCGAAATTGGAACCGGAATGGTTGAAGATGATATCGAGGATCACCCGTAGGCCCTTGGCATGGGCGGCGGTAACGAGGGTTGCGAGCTCCTGGCGGGTTCCCAAGCGCGGATCGACCTCGAGGAAATCCTGAATCCCATAGCCGTGGTACGTGTTGAGATGGCCGCGCTGCTTGAAGACGGGGCCGACCCAGATGGCAGTGACGCCGAGCTGCTTGAGGTAGTCGAGCTTCGAGGTGATGCCCGGGATGGTGCCGCCCTGCCACCGCTCGGCGCCCGACTTCGACCAGCGATTCCAGAGCCACGTCGGTGCATCAGGGGGCACCGGGCGGGCCGAGGTCAGCTTGCTCCGGTCCAGGAGCGGGCGGCTCGCCTCGCGGCCGTCGCTGAACCGATCGGGCAGCAGGAAATAGAGAACCTCATCTCTCCAGTCGACTGGAGAGGGGTGATAGAGGCCGGCCTCGGGCCTGGGGATGTCATGGAGGCTCGCGGGGCGGGCTTCTTTTAGGAGGGATTCTGGGAACGACATCGAAGCTCCTATGCACGAAGCTATTGCATCGTCGCTCTGCAATCGCTCGAGCAGGTCTCACGGGACTCTGGAAACCGGTTCTGCGACAGCGGGGTTGAAGTCCGTGTCGGGGGCACCGACAAAACACCGCAAAATCGGGAGTTCGGCGAGAGATTGCGGAGGCGGATAGCCAGGGAAGGATCCGGGTGCTGCTCCCGCAACCTCCGTGGCTTCTCTTGTTGTAGGATTTCACCAGATCGGAGCGTGCGTCTCGCAGCGACCGGCGCGACCCAGCGAAAACCGAGCGACTCAGCAATGGGATGCTCGAATATCTGGTCTAGCTCGGAAGTGTCAAGCCACGTACCGTCCATCCTCCTTGGCGTTCCTCGACTTACGCCTCCTCGCGCGGGTCATCGCAATCGGGCGAACGCCGGCCTCCGTACGTCAACGCGCCGTTCCTGATAGAGATGTCGATTTGACACCTGCCCGTTCGACGAGAGATTAGAACCGCGTGGTGCTCGGCGGGAGAATCTTCACGGGCTTAGGAAGGAGCAAGCGATGAGCGGAATCCGGGTACTGGTCGGTACACGCAAGGGCGCATTCGTCCTGACCTCGGATGGAAAGCGTGACCGATGGGACGTGGGTGGTCCCTATTTCGCCGGCTGGGAGATCTACCACCTCAAGGGATCGCCGGCGGACCCCAACCGGCTGTACGCCTCGCAGACCAGCGGCTGGTTCGGGCAGCTGCTCCAGCGCTCCGACGACGGCGGCACCACCTGGGAGCCGGTCGGGAACGAGTTCGCCTACGATGGCGTTCCCGGCACCCACCAATGGTACGACGGCACTCAGCACCCCTGGGAGTTCAAGCGAGTGTGGCATCTCGAGCCGTCGCTGGCCGATCCGGACACCGTCTATGCCGGCGTGGAAGACGCGGCGTTGTTCCGCTCGGTGGACGGCGGGCGGACCTGGCAGGAGCTCGCCGGGCTCCGCGGCCATCCCTCGGGAGCGA
>JBBSHB010000153.1:0-6791 GCA_038253515.1 Gemmatimonadales bacterium
CGCCGACACCCGCGCGACGGCATTTCCTGGCCCGACGGAACCTGGTGATCCTCGCGGCCGCGCTAGTGGTTCTCGTGGTGGGATACATCACCCTCTCCGCCGGCCACGCCAGTACGGCGGCGGCAATCCTGGTGATCGGGTACTGCGTGCTCTTCCCGCTGGGTATCGCCTTGTAGGAAGATGCTGCTCATCACGGCACGGGGCCTGCACAGGGAGGTAATTCCTCTCGGCAGGTCCACGCGAGGCAACGGGCGAATAGCTCAGCTGGTTCAGAGCGCCTGCCTTACACGCAGGATGTCGGGGGTTCGAATCCCTCTTCGCCCATTCTTCTTCTCGTCCAGCGCGGCCGTTGCTGGCCCTGTGGGCTGATCCTTCGCGGAGGCTTTGGAATGTACTTGTTCCGTCTCGTTGGTCTGGCCCTCCTGGGTGGGGCGTTGGCATCGCCACTCGCGTCGCAGGGGATTCCCCGCGGCGCGCGCACCTCGACCACCGTCAACAGCGCGCCACGCTTCATGGTGGCCAATCCGTTCGCGTTCGCCCCGGCGGACTCCGCACCCGCGGTCCAGATCGGCTCGGGCATACGGGAGGAAATGAAGGGAGTGGTGGGCCGGGATTTCCAGGTCATCGAGCAGACCCAGATGAACGACGCGCTCAAGCAGTATGGCTACCCGGTGGATGCCATTCTGACCCCGGCGCTCGCCACCACGCTGGCCAAGAACATCCAGGCGCGCTTCGTGGTCAACTCCACGCTGTCCAAGGGTGAGGGGGGCCGCTACACGGTCACCGCCCGACTGGTCGGGGTGAGTGACGATGCCGGCAACGTCGTGACCGTGACCCAGAAACCGGGCGAGTCTCCCCAAGCGTTCGGCAAGCGGGCGGCCGCGGCGCTCCAGCCGGCCGTCAAGTCGATGCCCGACGCCAAGGCGTGCATCGAGCAGCGGACCGCGAAGCCCGACAAGGCGGCCGACGCAGCCGCCAAGGCGATCAAGGTGCTGCCCAACCACGGCCTCGCCCACTACTGCCTGGCGCTGCTGGCCACGGACAAGAAGGCGCCGCGAGCAGAGGTGGTGAAGCACCTCCAGGCGGCCACCAAGGGTGACCCGCTGAGTCTCCCGGTGTGGACGGCGCTCGCCACCCAGTACCAGGCGGCCAACGACACCGCCAACACGCTGATGGCGTTCAAGGAAATGCTCCGGGTCGCCCCGACCAACCAGAAGCTGCGCCAGGAGCTGTTCAAGTACTTCCTCCAGGCCGGCCATCCGGAGACCGCGCTCGAGGTGGCCGACCAGGGGCTCAAGATCGATCCCTACAACGCCGATCTGTACGATCTCAAGAGCAACGCCTGTCTGTTCCTCAGCAACTTCAAGTGCGCGGTGGATGCCCTCGAGACAATGTACGCCACGGACAGCACAAAGGCGGACACGCTCTTCTTCACGAAGATCTCCGCGGCTGCCGCAGAGGGCGAGGTTCCGGACACCGCGAAGCTCCTTAAATTGGCTCGAACCAAGGCGGACACGCAAAAGGTATTGGCAGACGCTGCGGCGGGTGGGATGCCGGATACGTTGCGCCTGAAGAAGTGGTCCCAGATCGGGGTCCGGAAGTACCCCGACAATCCCACGCTGCTCGGCTATCTCAACAAGGCGTACAGCCTGACCGGGCAGGTGGACAGCGTCGTCTCGGTCACCAACCGGATCATGGCGAAGGACACCACGGCCATCGTGCCCGCGCTCTCGGCCGCCAAGTCGCTGATCGACGCCAAGCGTCCGAAGGAGGCGCTGCCGTTCCTCGACTTCGCGATCAAGCACGGCGACCCGCAGGCCAAGGAGAACGCGGCCGCTCTGCTGTACACCGGTGCCGCGCCCCTGCTGCAGCAGCCGCAGGACCTGGTGGGTGCCTCCGAGCTGCTGCGCATGGCCGTCGCGGCGGCCAACCCCACCGGCAAGGTGTATCCGGCCGCCAACTACCTGCTCGGCCTCGCGACGCTGTTCCAGGTTCCCCAGATCGACCCCCTCGCCGAGAAGCAGAAGTCGTGCGATTTGGCCAGGCAGGAGGACTCGCTGCTCGTCGTGTCGGAAACGGCACTGACGGCCGGGCGGGCGGTCAATGCCGAGGCGGTCGACAAGAACCTCGGCATCATCAAGCAGTACAAGCCGCGGATCGCGTCGATGCTCAAGGCCTACAAGTGTAAGTAGCGGATGCGGTGATGCGGCACTTCCTCCGCCCTTACCGTCCGTCTATATTCACCCCGCTGTCACAGGGGGCTGTAGCTCAGCTTGGTTAGAGTGCCGCACTGTCACTGCGGAGGTCGCGGGTTCGAGCCCCGTCAGCCCCGCTGGTTACCCTGTCAGACATGCCACCCCGTCCCAGCGGACGGGGTGTTGCGTTTCCGCCCCTCGACGCCGACATGGCCGATCTGATCGCCCCGGTACACCATCCGGTCCTGCTCGCCCCGGTGCTCGCGGCGGCCGCGGACGCGCGCCGCGTGGTGGACGCCACACTGGGCGACGGAGGGCACGCCGAGGCGCTGCGCCGGAAAGGCGTGGAGCTCCTGGGGATCGACCGTGACCCTGCCGCCCTCGCGGTGAGCCGGCGCCGCCTGGGCGAGAGCGGAATCCGCTACCTCGAGGCGACGTACGGCGAGCCCGCCGCGCTCGCCGCGGTGGTGGACTTCCATCCCGACTTCGTGTTGCTCGATCTGGGGGTCTCCTCCCGGCAACTGGACGAGGCGGAGCGCGGCTTTACTTTCCGTCCGGGCGCCCCGCTGGACATGCGGATGGGTTCGGCCGGCATGACGGCCGCCGACTTCCTCACCCGGTCCGACGAGTCGGAGCTGGAGCGGGTCTTCGCGGAGTACGGCGACGAGCGTCAGAGCCGCCGGCTGGCCCGACAGATCATCCGGCGTCGCGCCCACCGTCCGTTCGCCATCAGTGACGATCTCGTCAATGCGATCCGCGCGACGCTGGGCCCACGCGCCGGGCCGAGTGAGTTCGCCCGGCTGTTCCAGGCGGTGCGGATCGCGGTCAACGACGAGCTGGCCGGACTCGCGCGGGCACTCCCCGCGATGCGGGACGCGCTCACGCCCGGCGGTCGATTGGCGGTGATCACTTATCACTCGGGCGAGGACCGACTGGTGAAGCTGGCGTTCCGCGAGTGGGCCAGCGCCTGCATCTGTCCTCCCAGGCAACCGATCTGCACCTGCCGCGGGCGCCCGCTGGGGCGGCTCGACCCGAGGAAGCCGATTCTCCCCGATCCGGCCGAGGTGGCGGCCAATCCCCGTGCCCGGAGCGCGAAGCTCCGGATCTTCCAGGTGGCCGATGCGGCTTAAGGGACGGCACTGGCTGACGCTCTGGCTGCTGATCTTCCTCTGCGCGCTGCTGGCCATCACGACCCGGCAAGCGGCCGGCTTCCGCACCGCCCGCCGGTTGAGGGACCTGCGAGACCTGCGGCTGGCGCTCGAGGCTCAGCGCGGGGAGCTGGAGCGGCGCATTCGTTTGGGCTCCAGCCGGCAGGTGCTGATTCCCACGGCCCGCGCGCTCGGGCTGCACGAGCCGGCGGACTCGGAGTTCGTGCTCTTCGCCGTCCCTCGGTCAGGCAAGCGCTGATGGCCAAGCCGGCAACGCGGATCTCCGCGATCCAGTTCGGTTTCGCCCTCGGCATTGCCGCCGTGCTGGGGCGCGCTGCGCAACTGCAGATCGTGGAGCGGGAGCGCTGGAGCCAGGAGGCCCGGAGTCAGCGCACCGAGCGGGTGGTGCTGCCGGCCCGACGTGGGGCACTCTACGACCGGAACGGAGTACCGCTGGCGATCACCCAGGAGTTCTACCATATCGGGGTGGCCCCCAACGAGCTCACCGACGTGCGCACCGCGTTCGTCCTGCTGGTGCGGGGCCTCGGCGTCTCCGCGGCGGCGCTCAATCGCGAGTTCCAGTCGCGGAAGCGCTGGATCTACCTCCACGGCCCCTTCAATGCCACGCAGGTTCAGGCGCTGCGCGGGGTCAAGGGCGTCCACCTCACGGGAGACTTCCAGCGCTTCTATCCTTCGCGCGACCTGGCCCGCCCGATCATCGGCGGGCTGGCGCCCGACCGCACGTTCGGCGGCGATGGCCTGGAGCTGTCGCTCGACTCGATCCTGACCGGACGGCCAGGCGTGGCGGTGCTGCTCAAGGACCGGGCGGGCCGGCGGTACGACTCGCCCGGACGGCTGGTGCGCGATCCGGTGGCCGGCAACGACGTGATCCTCACCCTGGATGCCGAGCTGCAGGAGATCGCCGAGCGGGGGCTGGACGAAGCGCTCGTAGCCATGCGCGCGCAGGGCGGGGATGTGGTCTTCCTGGACCCCACGACGGGAGAGCTGCTGGCGCTCGCCTCCCGCGAGGGCGCGGGAGGTGGCACCCCGAGCGCCTCGACCTTCACCAGCCCGTTCGAGCCCGGCTCCACGGCCAAGCTGTTCACGGCGGCCGCGCTGTTGACCCACGAGCGGGTCGGCAGCAGCGACGCCGTCGGCGGGGAGAATGGGGCGTGGGAGATGCCGGTGACCTCGACCGGCCGCACCCGTCGGATCACCGACGCTCACGCGACCCATGGCAGGCTGACCCTGGGGCAGGCGATCCAGGTGTCCAGCAACATCGCGATGGCCAAGTTCTCCTCCCGGCTCCGGCCCGAAGAACAGTTCGAGATGCTGCGCGACTTCGGCTTCGGCACGCCGACCGGCGGAGAGTTTCCCACCGAATCCCGGGGCACCCTCGCCCGGCCGGATCGCTGGGAGCCGATGTACACCCGCGCGAGCATGGCGATGGGCTACGAGTTCAGCGTCACGCCGGTGCAGCTCGCCGCCGCCTACGGGGCGATCGCCAACGACGGGGTGCTGCTCGCGCCGACGCTGGTGCGAGAGATTCACGATCCGGCCGGCGCGGCCCTCTACCGCCACCGTCCCGAGCCGGTGCGCCGGGTGATCAGCGCCGCCGTTGCGGCGCGACTTCGGGAGTTCCTCCGGGGAGCCGTCGGGGAAGGGGGCACCGGCACGGAGGCCCAGCTGGTCAACTACGCGCTGGTCGGGAAGACCGGCACCGCGGTGCGATTCGAGAACGGCCGGTACGTGCAGGGTACCTACACCGCGTCCTTCGCCGCGCTCTTTCCGGCCGATCATCCCCAACTGGTGGTGATCGTCAAGATCGACAACCCGAAGGGGAGCTACTACGGCGGCCTGACGGCGGCCCCGGTGACCCGCACCATGCTGGAGCAGGCGCTCGCCTCCCGCCGGGTGGCGATCGATCGCGGGCGGCTCGCGGCTCGCGACACCGCGCCGCCCGACTCGCCCAAGCCGCTGGCCGCGCCGGTGGGCCGGCGGATCGTGATCCTGCCGTGGCCCTTCCGACCCGACCCGCCGAGTGTCTCGCCCCGGCCGGTGCCGGACGTGATCGGGCTTTCGGCCCGGGCCGCCGCGCTCGCGCTCCATCGCCGAGGCTTCCGAGTGAGCCTCCGCGGGCTCGGGCGGGTGAGCCGCACCATTCCAGCCGCCGGTGATAGCGCGCGGCCCGGCGGTACCGTCACCGTCTGGGCCCAGGAGGCACAATGACGCTGAGCTGGCAGGCCCTGATCGACGAGCTGCGCCGCGCCGACCTTCTGGTGAGCGCGGCCGCGAACGGACCGGCGCCCACCGGCTTGAGCATGGACAGCCGGATGGTCGGGCCGGGCACGGTGTATGTCGCGGTCAGGGGGTCTCAGGCCGATGGTCATCGGTTCGTGCCCGATGCGGTGCGGCGGGGGGCCGTCGCGGCCGTGGTCGAGGGCGCGCAGGGATCCGGAGTGCCCGAAGTGATCGTGCGCGATGGACGTCGGGCGGCGCTCGTCCTCGGTGCCGCATGGTACGGCCATCCCGGGCGCCGTCTAACCCTGCTCGGCGTGACCGGCACCAACGGAAAGACCACCACAGTGGGGCTGCTCCGTCATCTCTTCAATGCCGGGGGAACCGCGGGAAGCATCGGCACACTGGGCGCGTTCGACGGCGCGGGTGTGGCGGTCGATTCCACCGCCGGCACCCTCACCACCCCGGGACCGATCGATCTGCAAGCCACGCTGGCCGAGCTGGTGGCCCGGGGCACCACCTCGGTCGCGATGGAGGCCTCGTCCCACAGCCTCGACCAGCGGCGGCTCGACGGACTCAGCTTCGCCGCCGGCGTGTTCACCAACCTCACGCGCGATCACCTCGACTACCACGGCACGATGGAGGCGTATCTCGCCGCCAAGCTCAAGCTGAGCGCGCTGCTGGGCCTCGAGGGAGTGGAGGTGGTGAATCTGGACGACGAAGCCTGGCAGCGGATGCCGGTCCGCTCACCCCTGGTGACCTTCGGCCTCCATTCGGCGGCGGACCTTCGGGCCACTGGCATAGTGCTCGACGCGACGGGGAGCCGGTTCGCACTGAGCGGCCGGTTCGGCTCCGTCGAGGCGTCGCTCCCGCTGCTGGGCGACTTCAACGTGGCCAACGCCCTCGCCGCCGCCGCCTGCGCGCTCGGCCTCGGCCGTCCGCTCGACGAGGTGGTGAGCCGCCTCGCGTCCTCTCCCCAGGTGCCCGGCCGGATGGAACGGATCTCGGACCTGCCATGTATCGTCCTGCGGGACTACGCCCACACGCCGGACGCGCTGGAGCGGGCCTTGGCGACGCTTCGGCCGCTCACCCGTGGACGGCTGATCGTCGTGTTCGGCTGCGGCGGCGACCGCGACCGCGGCAAGCGTCCGCTGATGGGCCGCATCGCCGCGGAGGGGAGCGACCTGGCGGTGGCGACGTCGGACAATCC
>JBBSHB010000154.1:0-6752 GCA_038253515.1 Gemmatimonadales bacterium
CACTTCGTAGAAGCCGAGGGCGACGTCGAGCGGGGGCGCCTTGGCGTCCCGGTGCTGCAGGGTCAGATCCTGGAACAGCCGATCGGCGGAGACGGCGAGGTCACGGACTCCGCCCTCGAGGAAGTACCCGGTGAGCGCCGTCTCCGGCCCCACGACCAGATCTGGCGGCTCGGCCCAGCCGCCGACCTCGCGGAACAGAGCACCGAGCCGGCAGAGGTTCTCGTCGTAGGCGCCCTTGCGGGGCCTGAGCTGGGCGATCGCGAGGCGGAGCACACCGGAAATGTATACCTTGATGCATGATCTGGTACATCGCCGTGGGCAGTGCCATCGGAGGGATGAGCCGGTATCTGGTCGGCGGTCTGATCCAGCGGCTGCTGGACACCACATTTCCCGCCGGCACATTGCTGATCAACGTGACCGGCTCGTTTTTGCTCGGGGCCATCCTCAGATACGGGGTCGAGACCACGACCCTCACCCCCGAGGTCCGCGCGGTCCTCACCGTGGGCTTTTGCGGCGGCTATACCACTTTCTCGACCTTCAGTTATGAGGCCGTGGCCCTGCTCGAGGATGGCGAATGGGGCCGCGCCGGCGTCTATATCGGCCTGAGTCTCCTGCTCTCGATCGCCGCCACCTTCATCGGGTTCGCGCTGGCGCGGCAGGCGATCGTCTGGAGGGAGCGGCTCTGACCCAGCGAGGTGAGCGATGTATGGATTGACCGGCGAACGCACGTTGATGCGGATCCATCTCGGGGAGCGGGACAAGTTTCACGGGAGGCCGCTCTACGAAGCGATCGTGCATCTCCTCCGCGAGCGTCACTTCGCGGGGGCGACGGTGTTCCGCGGCATCATGGGGTTCGGGGCGAGCGCTGGAATCCACACCGAGAAGGTGCTCCGGCTCTCGCTGGACCTTCCCCTGGTGGTCGAGTGCGTCGACACGGAGGAGAAGATCCAGTCGATCCTACCGGAGCTCGACCGCATGATCGGCGGCGGGCTCATTACCCTGGAACGCGCCAATGTCATCATTTACCGTGGCGAACAGGGCGAAAGCCAGGTGAAGTCGTGACCGGGACGGCGTTCCAGGCGCTTGCCACCGTCGCCAACGCATGTCAGCTCCTCCCCACGGTCGTGACCGGCGGGCAGCCGGCGGCGCAGAACCTCCAGGCCTTCGCGGACGCGGGAGGCGGCATCGTGCTCGATCTCCGCGATCCGCTGGAGCCCCGCCCAATCAACGAGCCGCCCCTCGCGCGGCACCTCGGCCTGGACTATCGCAATATCCCGATCGGTCCCGGCACGATCGACGACCCGACCCTCGAGCGGATCCTCGCTGTGCTGCGCGAGGCGGGAGACCGCACCGTGTTCGTCCATTGCGGGAGCGGCAACCGGGTGGGCGGCGCCCTGATCCCCTTCCTCATGCTGGACCACGGGTTCGAGGAGGAGGACGCCGTCGCCCAGGCGATGCGGGTCGGACTCCGGAGCGCGGAGCTGCTCGAGTGGGGCCTGGGCTACGTCCGCCGCCACCGAATCCTCGAATGACTCCAGCAAGCGAAAGGCCCTCCAGATTTCTCCGGAGGGCCTTTCACTATTCAGCCACTCAACCGCTCACCGCCGCCGGGTACCTCCGCGGCTTCCGCCATCGGACGGTCGCGCGGCCGGGCTGGCTCCGCGGTCCCCACCTCCACTCCCCGCACCGCCACGGTCACCCCCGCGGCGCTCTCCACCTCCGCGGTCGCCACCGCTGGGATTGCCGCCGCCACGATCGCTACTCCCGCGGTCGCTGCTGCCGCGGTCACCACCGCGATCCCCCCGATCGACAGCACCCTGATCCCGTCCACCCGAGGCTCGGTCGCCGCGATCGACCTCGGAACGGTCGGCACTCCGGTCGCTCGGCTGAGGCCTGTAGACCCGGGTCTCTTCCTCCCGCCGCGCCGGCCGAGCCTCCGGCTCTGGATCGCGCTCTCGAAGCGGCGCACGCTCGATTTGAGGCTGCACGTCGCGTTGGGGCTGCGCGTCACGCTGCGGCTGCGCGTCGCGGCTCGGAGGCCGGATCTCGACCGGCAGGTCAGAGCGCCGGGAACGCGCGTCCGACCCGGTGGTGCGCGGCTGTTCCGGCTCGCGCGCCCGGTGCGCCTCGATCGGGCGCTCGACCCGGCGGCGCTCGATATTGGGCTCGGGTCTCCGGGTCTCCCGCACCGCCGTGCCCGTCGGCTGATCCGCCACGGTCCGATCCGCCACGCGCCGTATCGGCGACGAGGTGATCGGCTCGCGGATCCGAGTGTTCGGAGGCAGGTACACCGTGTTCACCGAACGCAGATCGTACCGGCGGTCGCGGTAGCCATGGAAAACACCGTCGGTCGGGCGGAAGCGATAGGGCGTGTATGGACGGTTGTACCCGGGATACCGCGGATAGTAGTTCCCGGTGTACCCGGCGTAGCGGTACGGATAGACATAGTACGGCCGCAGCGGGTAGCTGTAGACCGGCCGATAATAGAACGGATCATAGAAGAAGGGATCGTAGAACGGGTCGTATGCCGCATAGAACGGATCGTAGAAGCGGCGGTGGTGTCCTCCGAAGAACAGCCCGATCGACAAGCTGTAGGGCGATCCGTAGAACGGCCGGCCGCAGCTGAAATCGTACCCGCCGCAGCCAGAATAGCCCGAGCCGTAATAGCCCGAGCCGTAATAGGAGCTCGAGTAGTTATCGGCGTAGACCACCCGCTCGATCACGTCGTAGCTGAGGATGTCGTAGTCGAAGCTCCCCGAAGCCATGCGGCGGACGATGTCGTTGAGCTCGCTCTCCGGATCGCGCGGGAGGCGGTTCTGCGCCAGGGTACGGTAATCCCAGTGGTCACCCAGGACGGCTTGATCGAAATGGAAGGGATCCCGGGACACCGCGGCGTACACCGTCCCTCGTCCGTAGCGACTGTCGACGCTGAACGACTCACGACCGGCGCGGCCGCGAATTTCGTACTTGTGTCCACCGCGCACGAAGTTGTCGTCCCGGGGGTCCAGTGGGAACAGCACCCGCAGGTAGCCATCCGGATCGACGTGGAGGACCATCAGATAGCCGTCCTCCCTCGCCCGTACCTCGACCTTGGCGCGGTCGCCGGGGAGGAATCGACGGTCATTGTTGATCCAGAGCTGGACGGCGGGGTCATCCTTCGGCGGGGCCACCCGATCGACGGGCGAGCCGGCCAAAAACATTGGAAGGAGCAGAGCGGATATCATGGCGCCTCCCGAATACTGCTGTTACAACCTGGAAGCTACGACGGGACACGGGGTTGCGACCGAACAGGCGATCGCGTAACAGACCGCGAACCCTGTGCCACCATTTAGTCTGTTGCTATTCCAACAGTTACCTCTCCGACGGGGTTCCCAGGCGTCCTCTTCGCGCGACGGCGCGCGGCGCCGATTGTCCACTCACAACTTACGGCTTGCTCGTCTCCTGTCCACCGTTCCACCGGTGCCAGTACATGCGCATCTCGCTGATCCCATCTCCCTCGGTCTCACAGAAGATGGCTCCCCTGGCGTCGACCCACTCGCCGGAGCGGCGCCGGCGGAAGACGCACTTGAACTCGGTGGAGAACCAGGGACCGGCCGCATAGATCTCGCCGGAGCTGAAGGTGATCTCCGACTGATTGTAGGGGGCCTCGAGCCAGTAGCGGCGAATCGCCTCCACCCCGCGCAGCGGCTCCGAGAAGGGCGTCTCGACGAAGGTCGCCGAGGGCGTGTAGACGGACATCAGCAGATCGACGTCGGGCTGTGCCCAACCCTTGCCGAAGGTGTCGATCAGGACCCGCCCGCGCCCCCTGGTGTCCGACGCTTGCTCGACCACGGGTATCTGGGGAACTTCCTCTGTCGACATGCCTTGGAACATACACGCTGAGCGCGTGCTCCGCCTCGTGGCGCTGGGATCGTTGGTGGGCTCGCGCGGATTGATGGCTCAGGCCCTCTGCCCGCCTGGCGCGGCCGCAACCGTCACGGCGGGTTGGTCCGCGTATCGGACCGATTCCCTGGATCGAGCCGCCGAGCGGTTCACCCGAGTGCTGGACGCCTGCCCTGGGAACCGGGATGCCGAGGTCGGGCTCGGTTTCACACTGTTACGGCTCGACTGGACGGCGGAGGCGGACTCCCTCTTCCTCTCTGTCCTGAACGCGACCCCGGCCAATGTGGACGCCTGGGAAGGGCGTACTCGAGCAGCCTTTCGGAGGGGAGACACCACTGCGATGCTCGCCGCGGGCCGCAGGGCACTCGCCCTCGATCCGGGCAACCAGGAGCTGCGCGCACTGCTCGACCGGGTGTCCCCCGACTGGGATCGTGCCGCGGCGGGTCCGCGCCGCCGGCCCACGACGCTTCAGCTCGCGGCCCGGACGCGGGGGAAACGCTTCGAGGTGTTCGCAGGCGGGAGCTGGCGGCCGTTCTACGTGCGGGGGGTCAACCTGGGGGTGGCGCTGCCGGGACGCTATCCCTCGGAGTTTCCGGCCGACTCGGCACGCTATGCCGGGTGGCTGGACACGCTCGCCGGAATGCACGCGAACGCTCTCCGGGTGTACACCGTGTTTCCCCCCGGGTTCTATCGGGCGCTCCGGGCCTTCAATCTGCGCCACCCCAGCCAGGCGCTCTGGCTGATCCACGGCGTCTGGACCGAGCTGCCGCCGGCGGACGACTTCGCCGATCCGAGATGGCGAGACGAGTTTCGGACGGAGATGCGGCGGGTGGTGGATCTGGTTCACGGCGCGGCCACCATTCCGATGCGGCCCGGACACGCCGGCGGCCGCTACGACGCGGATGTCTCCCCCTGGACCCTGGCATACATCATCGGTCGCGAGTGGGAGCCGTATTCCGTGCAGGCCTTCGACCGTCGCCGGAGCAGCGACGGGTCCTACGCCGGACGTTTCCTTGCGGTCGAGCATGCGCCGGCGATGGACCTCTGGCTGGCCGAGCAGTGCGATTACATGCTGGCCTACGAGGTCGACTCCTACAACGGCCTCCGGCCGATCGCCTACACCAACTGGCCGACCCTGGACCCCCTGAGCCATCCGACCGAGCCGACTGCCGTCGAAGAGGCGCTCCGGCGGCAGCGCGCCGGGCGGCCGGCGGAGGGCAAGGCGCTGGAGTTGGAGAACGATGCGGTCGCACTGGACGCGAACCTGGTGCGGCCCACCAGCGCGAACACGGCAGGCTGGTTCGCCAGCTATCACGCCTACCCCTACTACCCCGATTTCATTCTGCTCGATCCGGGGTATGGCCAGGCGCGATCGCGGGAGGGGCCCAGCAACTACTTCGGGTACCTTCAGGCGCTGGCGAGCCACCACACCGGAATGCCGACCCTGATCTCGGAGTACGGCGTGCCCTCCAGCCGGGGCATGGCACACTACGGTCCGCAGGGGTGGAATCACGGGGGTCACGATGAGCGCGCCATGGCGGCGATCGACGCCCGGCTCTCCCGTGAGATCGAGGAGTCCGGTGCCGCGGGCTCCGTCCTCTTCGCCTGGATGGACGAATGGTTCAAGAAGAATTGGGTCGTGGTCGACTACGAGATCCCAACCGACCACACCCGCCTGTGGCACAACGTCATGGACGCCGAGCAGAACTACGGCATCCTCGGCCAGTATGCCGGAGTGAGCGGAGCCCTCCGCCTGGGCGGCGCGCCGGCAGCCTGGCGGGCCCTCCCGACCATCGAACGGGGCACGAGCAGCGGTGGCCGAGCGCCACTCGCCCTCCGGGGCGGTGCCGACGAGTCGTACGTCTATCTCGCGGTGGACCTCACCCCGGGTCGCATTCCCTGGGACAGTCTCGCCATCCAGATCGCCATCGACACGTACCTTCCGCGGATCGGCCAGCATCTGCTTCTCCCCAGCGGGGTGAAGAGCGACGTTGGATTCGAGTTTCTGGTCGAGCTCCTCGGTCCGGACAGCGCGACGATTCGAGTCACGCCGGAATACAATCGGCACGCCGGCCGGCCCAGCGCGGCGAGCGGCGACGACTTGGGCCGCTTTCATCGCCGCCCGGCGGTACCGGTCGACCGTGCGGACGGGCGCTTCGACTCGCTCTTCGTGATCAGTAACCGGGCGCGCTACGGCCGGGACGGCACCTTCTTCCCCGCCCGGGGCTACGATCGCGGTCTCCTGGTATTCGGTACCGAGGCGCGCTCGAGCCTTGCGGACTGGTATGTCGACGAGAAGGCCGGACTGATCCAGCTCAGGCTCCCCTGGGACCTGCTGAACGTCACCGATCCGTCGAGCCGAACGCTGCTGTACGACAGGGACTCAGTCGGAGAGTTCGGTACAGCCGGCGCGGGCGAGTTCCACTTCGGGGTGCTGATCTGGCACAAGGGAGCCGATCCCGGCGTGATAGGAGCCGTGCCGGCGCTCCAAGGGGAGGGCTGGCGCGCCGCCGACTTCACCGGCTGGCGCTGGTCGGGATGGAGCGAGCCCCGGTCGCATGCCGGCCTCAAGCCGGTCTACGACAGCCTCAAGACCTTGTGGAGTACCGCGCCATGAACCTGCGGCCGGGTCTCACCGCCGCGCTGATCCTTGCTCTCGGCACTTCGCTGTCAGTCTTCGGCGCGCGACCCCTCTCCGCCCAGCAGCCCGAGGGTGACGAGGCCTGGAACGCAGGCAGGTACGAGGAAGCCCGATCGGCCTACGAGCGGGTGCTGGCTCAGGATCCGACGGCGTTCCGGGCGAACTTCCGGGTGGGAATCCTGCTCTCCTGGGAAGGCAAGCTCGACTCCTCGCTGGTCCTCCTCGCCCG
>JBBSHB010000155.1:0-6727 GCA_038253515.1 Gemmatimonadales bacterium
ACGCTGGGCCGACCGCACCACATGCAGGTGGTGGGAGCCACCGGCGAGCGGAACTCCTCGTCGGGCAGCACCCGGATGGTGGCCTTGGTCTTCTCCTTGATGTCGGCCTCGCACGCCGGGTCGCCGCAGAAGCCCGCGTACACGAAGCCGCCGTCGCCCTCCAGGTGGGCGAGGAACTGCGCCTTGGTGGCGCCACGGATGCTGGCCGCCTCCCGCCGGGCGCGAGAGGTCTCCAGCAGGTCGCTCTGCATCCGGCTCATGATCTCGTGCACCTGCGCCGCGATCCCCGCCATCGGGAGCGTCTCCTTCTTCCCCCCGGTCCGCCGGGCGAGCACGACCGCGTTGGCGGCCACGTCGCGCGGGCCGACCTCCAGCCGGAGCGGGGCGCCGCGTCCCTCCCACTCGTAGTACTTGGCGCCCGGCTTCATCCCGTCGCGCGCGTCGAGGTGCGTCCGGATCCCCGCGCCGGCCAACTCCTTCCGCAGGCGGTCCGAGGCCTCGAGCACGGTGGCGCGCTCCTCGTCGTTCCGGTAGATCGGGACGATCACCACCTGGTACTGCGCCAATCGCGGAGGGCACACCAGGCCGGCGTCGTCCCCGTGCACCATGATGAGCGCCCCCACCAGCCGGGTGGACACGCCCCACGAGGTGTTCCAGACGTGGTCCAGATCGCCCGCGGCGGTCTGGAAGGTGACCTCGAATGCCCGCGCGAAGTTCTGGCCGAGGTTGTGGCTGGTGCCCGCCTGGAGCGCCTTGTTGTCCTGCATCAGCGCTTCGCAGCTGTAGGTGCGGAGCGCGCCCGCGAAGCGCTCGCTGTCGGTCTTCCGGCCGGTCACGACCGGCATCGCCATCCACTCCTCCATGAACGTCCGGTACACGCCCAGCATCCGGAGGGTCTCCTCCTCCGCCTCCGCCTCGGTGGCATGCGCCGTGTGGCCTTCCTGCCAGAGAAACTCGGTGGTCCGGAGAAAGAGCCGGGTCCGCATCTCCCAGCGGACCACGTTGGCCCACTGATTGATGAGCAGCGGGAGGTCGCGGTAGCTCTGGATCCACTTGGCGTACATCGCGTAGATGATGGTCTCGGAGGTCGGCCGGACCACCAGCGGCTCCTCCAGCTCCTTGCCGCCGCCGTGGGTCACCACCGCCGTCTCGGGCGCGAAGCCCTCGACGTGCGCCGCCTCGCGGGAGAGGAAGCTCTGCGGGATGAACAGGGGGAAGTAGGCGTTCTGGTGTCCGGTGTCCTTGAACATCTGGTCCAGGGCGCGCTGCATCTGCTCCCAGATGGCGTAGCCGTTGGGCCGGATGACCATGCACCCCCGGACCGGGCTGTAGTCGGCCAGCTCCGCGCGGGCGATGAGCTCGTTGTACCACGCGCTGAAGTCGGCCGCGCGGGGAGTGAGGGCCTTGTTCTCAGCCATGGCGGGATGAACCGATGGTCACCTGGGTGAGCTCCGCCACCACGTCCTGGCGGGCAACCGCGTGTTGCGACTTGGACTGGAGGTCTTTGATCATCACCTCGCCGCGGGCGCGGTCGTCCGGTCCGATGACGACGGCCACCCGCGCGTTCCGGGCATCCGCCAGCTTGAGCTGCCGGCCGACCGCCTGGACATTGAGCGCGTATTCCACCCGGAGCCCGGCGTCCCGGAGTTCGTGGGCCAGGGCCAGGACGTGGGACAGATCGTCCTCGGTCACACCGGCGAGAAAGGCGTCGATGCTCGACGGCGTCTCGGGCAGCAGGCCGCGATCCCGCAGGAGCTCGGTGAGGACCACGTCTCCCATACCGAAGCCCTGCGCCGGGAGATCGACGCCGGCCAGCGCCTGGAGCAGCGAGTCGTAGCGCCCGCCGCCGCAGATGGCGCGGTGGTTTCTGCCGGCGTCGAACAGCTCGAAAACGGTGCCGGTGTAGTACGCCAGGCCGCGCACGATCGTAAGATCGACCTCGATGAAGTCGGCGAGCCCCATCGCCTCCAGCGCCTGGATCAAGCCCCGGAGCGGTGCCGCCGCCGCTTCCCCTCCCGGCACCAGGGACAGCGCGGCCTCGACCTCCGCCAGGCCCCGCAGCGCCGCGATCTCGAACACCCGGTCGATCGCCCCGGACGCCAGCCGGGCCGCCTCGAGCTGGGCCGCCAGCGCGGGCCGATCGATCCGCTCGATCTTGTCCACCGCGCCGTAGGCAGTGTCCAACTGGGCCTCGGTCACTCCCGCGCCGACCAACAGCATGCGCAGCACCCGCCGGTCCGACACCCTGACCCGCACATCCTTGGGGCCCAGCCCGAACGCGCGCATGACATCGATCGCGAGCGCGATGATCTCGGCGTCACCCAGCGGGCCGGGCTCGCCGATCAGGTCGCAGTTGAGCTGGAAGTGCTCTCGAAGCCGCCCCCGTTGTTGCCGCTCATAGCGGAAGAGCTGGGGTATGGCGAACCACCGGATCGGCTTCTTCATCCCGTTGGCGCGGGCTGCCACCATGCGGGCCAGGGTGGGAGTCATCTCCGGCCGCAAGGCGACTTCGCGTCCGCCTTTGTCGATGAAGTTGTAGAGCTGACCCACGATCTCGTCGCCGCTCTTGGCGGTGTAGAGCTCGAGCGGCTCGAGCGGCGGCCCGTCGTACTCCTCGAAGCCGTAGCGGGTGGCCACGGCGCGCCAGGTGCTGAAGATATGGGAGCGCAGTGCCAGATCGGCGGGGTAAAATTCCCGAAATCCCGGCAGGGCCTTGGTTTGCATGGGGGGATTATAGTGCGGGCCTGGGCTCCGGGCCATGCCCGTCTCACCCCACCTCGACCCCCCGCGCCGTCATCACGTCGCCCACGGTGTGGAACGATCCGGTGACCAGCACCGTCCCCGCGGATTCCTCCACTTTCTCCAGCGCCTCTTCAAAGTCGGGCACCAGCGTCCAGGCCGCCCGGGCCGGCGGCCGCCCGCGATCGCGCAGCCAGCGCTGGAGCCATTGCGTGTTCCACCCGCGGCCGGCGGCGCTCGGCGCGACGGTGAGAATGCCGCGGTCGATCACCCGGTCGAGCTGGACCAGCATCTCGGGCCACTCCTTGTCACCCAGGATGGAGACCAGCGCGTGCAGCGGCCGCGGCGGGCGCATGACCTCGAGCGCGGCGACCAGCGCCCGGATCCCGTCCGGGTTGTGGGCGACGTCGAACAACCACTTGCCGTACCGGTCGAGCCGCCCGGGAACCCGCGCCGACTCGAAGCCCCGCTCGACCGCCTCCGCCGGCGGGCGGTACCGTGCGGGGAGCGCCATCAGGATCGCGTGGGCGACGCCCGCGTTCCGGCGCTGGTGCGGTCCCACCAGGCTCAGCGGTCCGGTCCACTCGTACTCGGGGGGGAGCACGCGGATATCGGCCGAGGCCCCGGGATCGAGCCGCGACACTGCCCGCCGCGCTTCCCGACGCAGTACCTCGACCAGCGCCGGGTCCCGCTCGCCGATCACGAACGGGGCGCCCGGCTTGGCGATGCCGGCCTTCTCGCAGGCGATCTTCTCCAGGGTATCTCCCAGGTACTTCATGTGGTCCCGCTCGATTTTGGTCACCGCGCTCACCGCCGGCCGGAGCACGTTGGTGCTGTCGAGCCGCCCGCCGAGACCGACCTCGGCGACTGCGACGTCGACGCCCCTGGCCGCGAAGTCGGCGAAGGCGATCGCCGTGCTCGCCTCGAAAAACGTGGCCTTGCGCTCGAGGATCAGCGGGCGGAGGCATTCGGTCCACATCGCGACCGCGGCCTCGCTGATCGGCACCCCGTTCACCCGGATGCGCTCACGGAACGAGACCAGGTGTGGCGAGGTGAAGAGCCCGACCCGATACCCGGCTTCCTGCAGCGCGGACGCCACCAGGGTGGACACGCTCCCCTTGCCGTTGGTCCCGCCGACGTGGATCACCGCGGTCTGGTCCTGCGGGCGCCCGAGGGAGTCGAGCAGCGCACGGGTGCTGGCCAGACCGAACTTGATGCTGGTGGTCCGGGGAAAGAGGAAGTCGAGCGCTTCGTCGTAGGTCAGCGACATTCGGCCTCGTCCGGGCGCGGCACGGGCACCAACAACGACGACGCCCCACCCGGTGCCGGAGTGGGGCGTCGGAGCCATTCGGCCTCTCGCGTCAGCTCAACTCGGCATGCTCGATGTGGGGCCGCTGTCCCTGCATGTGGCGCAGCAGGCGCGCCGTGGTGTCCCTGAGGGACGCCCGGGGGACGACATCGTCGATCTGTCCGTGCTCCAGCAGGAACTCCGCGGTCTGGAACCCCTCGGGCAGGTCCTGACCGATCGTCTGCTTGATGACCCGCTGCCCGGCAAACCCGATGAGCGCGCCCGGCTCCGCCAGCACCACGTCGCCCTGCATGGCGAACGAGGCGGAGACGCCGCCGGTCGTCGGATCGGTGAGGATCGAGATGTGGGGGATGCCATCGCGGTGGAGCTGGGCGAGGGCGGCGGAGGTCTTGGCCATCTGCATCAGGGAGAGCACGCCCTCCTGCATCCGGGCGCCGCCTGAGGCGGAGACGATCACCAGCGGAAGCTTCTTTTCGTGGGACCGCCGGGTAAGTCGGGTGATCTTCTCGCCCACCACCGAGCCCATGGAGCCGCCCATGAAGGCGAAGTTCATGACCCCGAGATTGATGGAGAGGCCGTCCAATCGGGCGGTGCCGGTGTAGATGGCGTCCGCATCCCCACCCTTCTTGCGGGCGGCCGCCAGCCGCTCGTCGTAACTCTCGAAGTTCAGCGGGTCGGTCGAACGGAGCCCGCCGTACAGCTCACGCCAGGTGCCGGGATCGGTGAGCAGCTCGATGTACTCTTCGGCGTTGATTCGCCGGTGTCGGCCGCACTCCGGACACACGTTGTGCGCCTTCTCGAACTTCTCGCGGATGTCGATGTGGCCACAGGCGTCACACTTTTCCCACGCGTCCGGCGGAATCTCGAGCCGCTCGCGCTGGGACGTCCGGGGCTTCCGTTCCTTCTTAAACCATGCCATTACAGCCATAGGATATGGGTGTCGCCGGTGGTGAAGGAAAGAAGGCGGGCATTCGGATCGCTTGCAATTTCGGGGGTCCGGCGGTCAAACGCCAGACCCCAAATGCTAACTCCTTGCTAAATATCGGGATAGCCTGACTGCCTCGAGTCCCAGGCGACCCGGAACGCAAGCCCGAGACAGAGCGCGCAGATGATGAAGAAGGAGCCGCCATAGGAGAAGAACGGAAGCGGAATGCCGGTGATCGGCATGAGGTTGACCGTCATGCCGACGTTCTCGAAGACGTGGGTGAACATGAGGCCGAGGATGCCGAACGTCACCAGGCTGCTGAATGCATCGGTGGCCCGGCGAGCGATCCGGAGCAGCGTCAGAAAGAGCGCCAGGAAGAGAGCCAGTGCCAGCATGACCCCCACGAACCCCAGCTCCTCGCCCACGACGGGGAACACGAAGTCGGTGTGCTGCTCGGGCAGGAAGGCCAGTCGCTTCTGCGGCCCCTGGGTGTATCCGGTGCCGAACCAGCCGCCCGATCCGATGGCGACCCGCGACTGGATGGCGTGATACCCGGCCGCTCGGGGATCGGCTTCCGGATTGAGGAAGGTCAGCAGCCGGTTCTGCTGGTAGGGCGCCAGCCGCTGCCAGAGCGGCAGCGCGATCGTACCCATCGCCACATTGAGGAACCAGACCGTCAGGGCATCGTAGATGTAGGGTCGCCAGAGCACCAGCAGCAGCGTGACGGCGACCATCCAGACGCCCCAGACCCAGTTGGTGAAGGCCAGCAGGAGGCTCAGGCCGGGTGAGGCGATGAGGAACAGGAGCCGGGGCCGGACGCCGGACCAGAACAGCATGGCGAACGCGATCCCGATGAACACGATCGCGCTGCCGAGGTCGGGCTGTTTGAGCACCAGCAGGAACGGCGCGCCCACGATCATCGCCGGGACCAGGAGGTCGCGCAGGGCGCGCGGCGGCTCCCTGCGACCCGAGAGATACCGCGCCAGCATGAGCACCGTCGCCACCTTGGCCAGCTCGGACGGCTGCCCGATCTGGTGACCGCCGATCGACAGCCAGCTGTGGCTGCTGAGCGCGGTCCCCGCGCCGGTGCCGACCACCAGCACCACCAGCAGCAGCGCCAGACTCACGACGTAGAGGGCCGGCGCCAGCCATTCGAGCAGCCGGAGCGACACATGGAAGACCACCCAGCCGGCCGCCGCACCCACCCCGAACCAGACCAGTTGCCGCGACCACACCCCGGCCGCGTGCGTCGGCACGTCGGTCTGCCCCGCCGAGTAGAGGGTCAACAGGCCGAACAGCATGAGGCCCAGGCTGACGGCGACCAGAGGCCGGTCGAGCTTGCCCGCCCTCACCGCGGCTCCCCGGCGCGGCGCGCCGAATCGACGGCGGCCTGAGCCGCGGCCGAATCGGGGTCGAGCTCCACCGGGCGGGGCGCGGTATCCTGAACGGTCACGGTCTCGTCGAGCAGCACCTTCACGTTGATCGTGCCGGCGGTGTCCGGCCCCAGCAGGTAGCGCCGGAGCGCGTTGATCACGTACGGGGCAACCACCGTCCCGTGCTCGGCGAACTCCATGATGCCACCGACGACCAGCTCCGGCTTGTCCGCCGGAGCAAAGCCGATGAACCAGCCATGGTCCTTCCCGTGCGGGTTCTGGGCGGTGCCGGTCTTTCCGGCCACCGCCAGGTCGGAGTGGCGGCTGCGTGCGGCG
Organism: Gemmatimonadales bacterium; assembly: GCA_038253515.1. GTDB lineage: Bacteria > Gemmatimonadota > Gemmatimonadetes > Gemmatimonadales > GWC2-71-9 > CAVVWJ01. The sequence continues at coordinate 6,683 of JBBSHB010000155.1, forward strand.
GTCCCCCGCTCGACGACCGCGATGAGCGCGCGTCGCAGGCCGTCG
>JBBSHB010000156.1:0-6690 GCA_038253515.1 Gemmatimonadales bacterium
CAGCTGGTCAACTCGGCGGCCAAGATGCGCTACATGTCGGCCGGCCAGATCGGCGTGCCGGCGGTGTTCCGCGGGCCCGGCGGATCGGCCCTCCAGCTCGGCGCGCAGCACTCGCAGGCGTTCGAGAGCTGGTACGCCCACATCCCCGGCCTCAAGGTGGTCATGCCGGCCACGCCGGCCGATGCCAAGGGGCTGCTCAAGAGCGCCATCCGGGACGACGATCCGGTCGTGTTCATCGAGGGGGAGATGCTCTACAACCTCAAGGGTGAGGTGCCTGAGGGCGAGCACGTGGTGCCGCTGGGCAAGGCCGACGTGAAGCGGCCCGGCGGGGACGTGACGATCGTCTGCCACTCGAAGACGGTGGCCGTGGCGCTCAAGGCGGCCGAGCAGCTCGCCGCCGACGGGGTCGAGGCCGAGGTGATCGACCTCCGCACCATCCGTCCACTCGACGAGCAGGCGATCCTTCGCTCGGTGGTCCGGACCCACCGCTGCGTCGTGGCCGAGGAGGGGTGGCCGTTCGCCGGGGTCGGCGCCCAGGTGGTCGACATCATCCAGCGAGAGGCGTTCGACGACCTGGACGCCCCGGTCCTGCGGGTCACCGGCGCCGACGTCCCCATGCCCTACAACAAGCACCTCGAGAGGGCCGCCAAGGTCGATCCCGCCCGGGTGATCGCCGCGGTCAACTCGGTGCTCTATCGCGACTGAGTCATGGCTACCAAGGTCGTCATGGAGGCGCTCTCCCCCACCATGGAGGAAGGGCGTCTCGTCGAGTGGAAGAAGCGCGAGGGCGAGCCGGTGGCCGTGGGCGACGTCCTGGCCGAGGTGGAGACCGACAAGGCGGTCATGGAGCTGGTGGCCCGGGCCGGCGGCACGCTGCTCAAGCAGGTAGTGGCAGCCGGCGCCACGGTGCCGGTGTCGCAGCTCGTCGCGCTCATCGGGGAGCCGGGCGAATCGGTCGAGAACGGAGCCGCGCCCCCGAAAGAGCAGGAGGCCCAGGCCACCCCGCCGGCACCGGACGGGAACCGACCGGTCTCGATGCCACGGGCGCCGCCGGCCCAGGCAGTCACCGAGTCCGCGCCCGCCGCATCCCCCACGGGACGGGTCAAGGCCTCGCCGCTGGCCCGCAGGCTGGCCGTCGAGCGGGGTATCGACCTCGGCGCCATCACCGGATCGGGGCCGGAAGGCCGGATCGTGGTGCGCGACTTGGAGGGTGCCTCGGTGCAACCGGCCCCCCGCGCGCCGGCCGGAGCCCCGGCAGCTCGAGCTGAGTCGCCTCCCCCGCGGCAGGTCGTGCCCACCGCCGGCGGGCCTCCCTTCACCGACGTCCCGCTGAGCCAGATCCGGAAGGCGATCGCGAAGCGGCTCGCCCAGTCGATCGGGCCGATCCCCACGTTCTACCTCACGACCGAGGTGGACATGGAGCGCGCCTGGGACGCACGGGAGGCGCTCAAGGGGCTGGGTGAAGGTCCCAAGGTGTCGTTCAACGACATCATCCTCAAGGCGGTAGCCACGGCGCTGCGGCAGCATCCGGCGTGCAACGCCTGGTGGCAGGACGACCGGATCCGGTACTGGAACGAGGTGCACGTCAGCATGGCGGTGGCGATCGAGGAGGGCCTGATCACTCCCGTCATCCGCCACGCCGACCTCAAGTCTCTCCGGGAGATCGCGGCGGAATCCCAGGACCTGGCCGGCCGGGCGCGCGAGCGGCGGCTCAAGCCCGAGGAGTACACCGGCGGGACCTTCTCGGTCTCCAACCTGGGCATGCTGGACATCGACGAGTTCACCGCGGTCATCAACCCGCCCGAGGCGGGCATCGTGGCGATCGGCCGGATCGTCGAGAAGCCGGTGGCGCACGACGGCCAGATCGCCCTCCGGCGCCGCATGCGGCTCACCATGTCGTGTGACCACCGGGTCATCGACGGCGCGACCGGAGCCCAGTTCCTCAAGACCCTGAAGGCGATGCTGGAGAATCCCCTGGCGCTGGTGTGGTGAGCGGACCCCCAATCAGAGGTGAGACAGCGTGGCGACCCAGTTCGACGTGATCATCATCGGCGGCGGGCCCGCGGGCTACGTCGGTGCCATCCGTGCGGCACAGCTCGGCCTGGCGACCGCGGTGGTCGAGCGGGACAAGCTCGGCGGCGTGTGCGTCAACATCGGCTGTATCCCGACCAAGGCGCTGCTGCACAGCGCCTACGTCGCGAACCTGCTGGCGCACGACGCCAAGGAGCTGGGCATCGAGGTGAGCGGCGTCAAGGCCGATTATGCCGTGGCGATGCGGCGCTCGCGCAAGGTCTCCGAGCAGAACTCGAAGGGCGTCGAGTTCCTGATGAAGAAGCACAAGATCACCGTCATCAAGGGCAGCGCCACCCTGGGGAAGAACCGCACCGTGCGGGTCGGCTCGGACGAGTACCAGGCCCGGAAGGCGGTGATCATCGCCACCGGCTCGCGGGTCAAGGGCATCCCCCAGATCGGCCTCGAACTGGACAAGACCACCGTCATCAGCTCCGACGAGGCGCTCTTTCTGGAGAAAGCCCCGGCGACTCTGGCGGTAGTCGGGGCCGGGGCCGTCGGATGCGAGTTCGCCGACATCTTCAACGCCTTCGGCACCAAGGTGACCCTGATCGAGGTGCTCCCCCGGATCCTCCCGCTGGAGGACGCGGAGGCCTCGGATGCGCTCACCAAGAGCTACCGGAAGCGGGGCATCACGGTGTATGCCGGGACCAAGGTCGCCAAGGCCACGGTCGGCAAGGACAAGGCGACGCTCCAGCTCGAGGCCGGAGGCAAGTCCGAGACGATCGAGGTCGAGAAGGTGCTGATGGCGGCGGGACGCGCGATGAACACCGAGGGCATGGGCTTCAAAGAGGCCGGCGTGCAGCTCACCGAGGCCGGCTTCGTGCGGGTCAACCGGGAGACGCTGGAAACGACGGCGCAAGGGATCTACTGCATCGGGGACGTCGCGGGGCCGCCGATGCTGGCGCACAAGGGGAGCCGCGAGGGCGTGGTCGTGGCCGAGCGGATCGCGGGCCAGCACCCGCACCCGATCCGCTACGACAACGTCCCCAGCGTCACCTACTGCCACCCCGAGGTGGCGAGCATCGGGCTCACCGAGGACCAGGCCAAGGAGCGGAAGCTCGACTACCAGGTCGGGCGCTTCCCCTTCAGCGCCAACGGACGCGCGCGCACGTCCGGGGAGACCGAAGGGTTCGTGAAGATCATCCGGGACAAGAAGTACGGCGAAATTCTCGGGGCCCACATCGTGGGGAGCCACGCCTCGGAGCTGATTCACGAGCTCACGGTGGCGCGGGAGAACGAGTATACGGTGGAGGAAGTGGATCTGGCGATCCACGCCCACCCGACGCTCTCCGAAGCCATCGCGGAGGCGGTGCTGGACTCGATGGGACGGGTGGTGCACATCTGACCCTGGAAACCAACGTCGCCGGTGAGCCGGTGGACGGGTCGCGCGATCTCGTGCTGGTGGCGGTCAGGGGGATGGCCGCAGCCATCCTGCTGGGCACGGCCGTCGCGATGTTCGTGCTCTGGGGAGTGCGGGCGCTGGTGGCCAGCGCGGCGCCCTCCGATGGGCCGGTGGGCAGCGGGCCCGCTCTGGTCCTCCTGCTCGGGGGAACGCTGGTGGCGCTCCTCACCAGCGCCGGCACGGCCTGGGCATGCCTCACCCCGATCGACTCATATTACCGGCGGGGCGGGCTCGCGCTGGTGAGCGCCTTCGCGACCTTCGTGATGTCGGTGCTCGCGGCGCCGCTGCACCACTTTCTCGGACAGGACGCCCTTCTAGGAGTTGGCGCTGGCGCGCTGGGCGGCGCCGTGCTGCTGCTGCGACTCTCGTCGACCGATCGAAGTGGAGGCTCCTGATGCGGCCACTCGTGGTCCATGACCTGGGCCGCCGGCCCTATGCGGAGGTGCTGGAGCTGCAGCGTGAGCTCCGCCGGCAGCGGTTAGGGGGAGAGCTGGCACACGACCTCCTGCTGCTGGTCGAGCACCATCCCGTCGTGACCCTCGGCCGGTCGACCCGCGCGGCGAGCCTTCCGCTGCCGGCGCAGGAGTTGGAGCGCCGGGGCATCCAGGTGGTCGAGGTGGAGCGCGGGGGGGACGTCACCTTCCACGGGCCAGGGCAGCTCGTGGGATACCCGATTCTGGACCTCACCCGGCACCGGGAGGACCTGCACTGGTATCTCCGGCAACTCGAGGGCGCGCTGATCACCGCGCTCGACCAGCTCGGCATCCCGGCCGAGCGAAACCCGGGACTCACCGGGGTGTGGACCCGGGGGCGCAAGATCGCGAGCATCGGGGTGCACGTGAAGCAATGGGTCACCCTGCACGGCTTCGCGCTCAACGTGACGACCCGCCTCGAGCAGTTCGAGCTGATCGTGCCGTGCGGCATCCGCGACGTGGTGATGACCAGCGTGGCGCAGGAGCTCGGAAGGACGGATGGCGCGCTCGGAGCGGAGGTGCGCCGGGCGGTGGTGAGGTCGTTCGCCAGGACATTCGACTTCGACCCGGTTCCGCGCTTCGAATCGCTCACCGCCTTTCCGGGTTGAGAGGGTTCAGGTACCCCGCTTCACAGGGTCAGGTGCACTTCGCGGCGGGTTCCGGTGCAGGGATTCACCACGGAGACACGGAATAACACGGGAGAGCACCACGGAGAAAACAACAAATAATGTGGTTCTCCGTGGCACCCTCCGTGTTTCTCCGTGTCTCCGTGGTGAATAGGCCCAAGATGTCAACTGAATCCCCTGAGCTTCATTAACAGGACCCATGCCCGAGATCATCGACGCCCGCGCGCCGGACCGGCTGCGCCTCCCACCGGGTCAGGTCGTCACCCGGAAGTGGCCGGTGCTCCACTCCGGCACCGTGCCGAAGGTGGGCCTCTCGCGCTGGCGCTTCGCGGTGAGCGGCGCGGTCGACCAGCCGTTCGCGATCACCTGGGAGGAGCTCCAGGCACTGCCCCGCCGGCAGACCGCGTGCGACATCCATTGCGTGACCCGCTGGAGCCGCTACGACAACGTCTTCGGGGGCGTGCCGGTACAGCTGCTGCTGCAGCGGGCGCAGGTGAAGCCCCAGGCCCGATACGCCCTGGTGCACGCGGAGCAGGGGTATACCACCAACCTGCCACTCGACGATCTGGACCGCCCCGAGAACCTGCTGGCACTCTCCCATGACGGCGAGCCGTTGACGCCGGAGCACGGGGGCCCGGTGCGGCTGCTGGTACCCCACCTGTATCTCTGGAAGAGTGCCAAGTGGATTCGTGGAATCGAGTGCCTGGAGGAGGACGTGCCGGGCTACTGGGAGGAGAACGGCTATCACATGCGGGGCGATCCCTGGCAGGAGGAGCGTTACGGCAGACCCGACCCCGCCCGGATGCGCCGGGGCCCGCGCTAGCCCGGTGCCGGTCCTGCCGCTCCACTCTTGTTTTTGCCGACCAATCCAGTTTTCCTGTCTAGCATGGCAGAATCACCCCGACATCCGCCGCCCGATGCGCAGGCGGATCAACGCATCGGCGAGATCCTCAGGGCGGCGGGCAGCTGGTCCAGGGAAGCTCCGGGAGCGCTCATGCCGGCCATCAGGGCGGTCTGCATCCGCCTGGCGGAGATGGTGGCCGACCAGCGCCACTACCTTGCCCCGCTGCCCGAGCCGCAGGAGACCGAGCGCCGAACGGTACTCACTTTGGTGGCCGACCGGCTCCGCTCTCCCCAGGTCACCGGAGGGCTCGAGCCTCATCTCAAGGCCCTCGAGGAGCTGGAGCTCCGATCCACCGGCTCGTGGTCCACCGTGGACACGGCGCAAACCGAGTGGATCACCACCGCCATCCGCTACCTGGAGAGCTGCGCGTCCAAGCTGCCCGCCGGCGAGCGGCCCGACCCCTACTGGGCGGATGACGTGGTCGCGGGCATCATCGCTTCGGTTCGTGCCCTGATCGGAGTGGACGAGCTGCATGCCCGCACCGAGGCCAGGTACTCGGGCCCGGTCAAGCGGGTGTCCCCGGAGGACGAGCTCTAGTCCGCTCCCACCGGCTCGGCCGCCTCCTCCGCGGCCGGCCGCGCCGCGGGACCGGTTCCGCCCTGCTCCGCGAACAGCTCGAAGAACCGTCCGAAGATCTCGATCCCGCTCCACAGCTGATTGAGCTCGAGCTTCTCGTTGGGCGAGTGCAGCCCATCGTCGGGGAGCCCGATGCCGGTCAGCAGGACCGGCGCGCCGGTACGGCCGAGCTCCGGGACGATGGGGATCGATCCACCGGAGCGGATCCGCACCGCGCGCTGGCCGATGACCGATTCGAACGCCTGGTCCAGCACGTCGAAAGCGGGGTGGTCGACGTCGACCCGCACCGGGTCGCCCCCATGCAACAAGGTGACCTTCACGTCGGCCCAGTCGGGAGCGAGTGCCGCCACCGCGCGCTCGAGCTGATGGCCGACCTTCTCGTATCGCTGATCCGGCACCAGCCGGAGGCTCACCTTGGCGGTGGCCTGGGCGGGTATCACCGTCTTGGCACCCTCGCCGACGAACCCGCCGCGGATGCCGTGGATCTCGAACGTGGGCAGTGCCCAGACCCGCTCGAAGACCGAGTGCTTCTTCAATCCGGTCAGCGCGCGAGCGGTGACCTCCTCCCGCAGAAACGCCTGCTTGTCGAACGGCAGCTTTCTCCAGGACCTCACCTCCCCCTTGGTCGGGGGCTCC
>JBBSHB010000157.1:0-6594 GCA_038253515.1 Gemmatimonadales bacterium
ACCGTGATTCACCGCCGCAATGAGCGCGGCAAACTGCGATTCGGTGCCGTGACTCCCAGTGGTGAGAGCCTGCTCCTGAGTGAGCCAATGCTCACCGAGCTGGCCCTGCTCCCCTGCTGGCTGGATGGTGCGGTCCGGGTCCGGCTGGAGACCCGCCGGATGTCGGAGCCCAACCCCTGGATCGTAGGGCTGACCCGCCCGGACCGGGCCGTGCTGGTCGAGGCTCTCGCGGTCTACTTCGATCCCGATACCTCCCCGGAGGAGATCCTAGCCTTTCAGGCGATGGCCGGCATCCTGACGCCGGCGCGGATCCCATCGGAGCTCTTTCTGCTCACCCGCGTGCGGCCGGCCAGCTGGCCCATGTAACAAACCAGCCCCCGCGGCGGTGTGCCACGGGGGCTGATCGGTACCGATTCAGAGATCACTTCAAGAACAACAGATCCCGGTAGACCGGCAGCGGCCACAGGTCGGCCGCGACGACGGTCTCCAGCGAATCGCCGGTCTCCCGGAGACGCGCCATGGCCGGCTTGAGCTCCCGGTTGATCTGGGCCGCGTGGCGGGCCGGATCATTCTCCTGATGCGCCGCCAGCCGCTCGACCTCCGCCGTCCGGCGGCGGAATTCCCCGACCAGATCGACCAGCTCGCGAAGCGCCTGAGCCGAGTCCGCGTCGGTCACGCCCGCCGCCTTGGTCGCGGCGACCGCATCCGCGACCGCGCGCTGGTGCGCCAGCGCCGCCGGCAGGATCTGCAACTTGGCGATCGTCACCATGGTCTCCGCCTCGATCCCCAACTGCTTGACGTACTTCTCGATCGCGATATGGATCCGGGAATCGTACTCCGACTTGGTGAGCACGCCGTACTTGCGGAACAGCTCGCCGTTCTTCCGGGCGCGCAACACCTCGAACGCGGCCACCGAATCCTTGAGGTTGGGCAGCCCGCGGCGGCCCGCCTCCGCGTGCCACTCCTCGGAGTAGTTGTCGCCGTCGAAGATGACGCGCTTGTGCTGCTTGAGCATCTTCTTGAGTACCGTGATGACGCCCGCCTGGAGCCGGGCCGGCGAGCGTCGGACCCCGACCGCACGCTCCAGCTCGCCGGCCACATAGTCGAGCGACTCCGCCACGATGGTGTTGAGGACCGTGTTGGGCCAGGCGATGCTGGCGCTCGACCCCACCGCGCGAAACTCGAACTTGTTGCCGGTGAACGCGAACGGCGAGGTACGGTTGCGGTCGCCCGAATGGCGCGGGAGCTGGGGCAGCGTGGTGGCGCCGAGATCCAGCGTCCCGCCGCGAATGGTCCGCTTGGGCAGGCCGCGCTCCACCTGCTCCAGAATGTCGGTCAACATCTTTCCCAGGAAGATCGAGATGATCGCGGGCGGCGCCTCGTTGGCCCCGAGCCGGTGGTCGTTGGCCGCCGAGGCGATCGAGGCTCGCAGCAGGTCGGCGTGCAGGTCCACCGCCCGGATGGTGGCCACCAGGAACACCAGGAACTGCATGTTGGTGTGGGTCTCATCCTGCGGATCCAGCAGATTGACCCCGGTGTTGGTGGACATCGACCAGTTGTTGTGCTTGCCGGATCCGTTCACCCCGGCGAACGGCTTCTCGTGCAGCAGCGCCTGGAGGCCGTAGCGCGGCGCCACCCGCTTGAGCGTCTCCATGATCAGCATCTGGTGGTCGCTCGCGATGTGGCTCGGCTCGAACAGTGGGGCGATCTCGTACTGACCCGGTGCCACCTCGTTGTGCCGCGTCTTGACCGGCACGCCGAGCCGGTAGAGCTCGTTCTCCGCCTCGGCCATGAACGCCAGGACCCGGCGCGGGATGGTGCCGAAGTAGTGGTCCTCCAGCTGCTGTCCCTTGGGCGGCTTGGCGCCGAACAGGGTGCGCTCCGAGATCAGCAGGTCGGGTCGCTTGTAGTAGAGGTCCCGGTCGACCAGGAAGTACTCCTGCTCCGCGCCGACCGTGGTGTGGACCCGGGAGACGCCCTCGTCGGTGCCGAAGATCTTGAGGATCCGGAGGGCCTGCCGGGAGAGCGCCTCGACCGAGCGGAGCAGCGGGATCTTGGTGTCGAGGGCCTCACCGGTCCAGGAGACGAAGGCGGTCGGAATGCAGAGGGTGACGTTGTTGTCGCCCCGCATGAGGAACGCCGGACTGGTGGCATCCCAGGCGGTGTAGCCCCGGGCCTCGAAGGTGGCTCGGATGCCCCCCGAGGGAAAGCTCGAGGCGTCCGGCTCGCCCTGCACCAGCTCGGAGCCGGAGAAGTTGAACACCACGCCGCCGTTCCCGTCCGGCGCGGCCAGCGAGTCGTGCTTCTCCGCGGTGAGCCCGGTGAGCGGCTGGAACCAGTGGGTGTAGTGGCTGGCGCCGTTCTCGATGGCCCAATCCTTCATGCAGGCGGCGACGACGTCGGCGACCGCGGGGTCCAGGGGCTGGCCCTTCTCGATGGTCCGGAGCAGGCTGCGGTAGACCTCCTTGGGAAGTCGCTGGCGCATCACGGCGGGGGAGAAGATGTCGGCGCCGAAGATGGTGTCGACCCGCTCGGGCGGGTTGGGTGACCCGACCAGGGTGCGTGCAGGAGTGGTCACGTGAGCGTGGGCCTCGGAATGAATGGTGGACGGGGACCGGAAAGGCGCAAGATAATCGAGCCCCGGCCTACCGGCGCGACCCTGAAGGACCTGAGGAGGTTCAGGTATCCGGGTTCAGAGCGTCAGACACTTCGTCGCGGGGTTCCGATGCGGTTCACCACGGAGACACGGAGAAAGTTCCTCCGTGTCTCCGTGGTGAATCAGCGACTATGCCGAGGGTGTTCACTTCATCGAGGGGGCAACGATCTACCCAGTCGCCGCCGGCGCCTCGAGCGCGCTCTCCAGGTCACCGAAGTCCGGATCCGGCAGCTCGGAGTAGACCGGATTGGAGAGGTATCGTTCCCCGAAGTCGCAGGTGATCGAGACGATCAGCTTCCCCGCGTTCTCGGCCCGCCCGGCCACCTGCAGCGCCGCCCAGGTGATCGAGCCGGTGGAGATCCCGGCGAAGATCGCCTCCTCGCGGGCCAGCCGGCGGGTGGTGGCGATCGCGTCGTCATTGCTCACCCGGATCACCTCGTCGTAGATCTTGGTGTCGAGATTGCCCGGGATGAACCCCGCGCCGATCCCCTGCTGCTTGTGCGGCGAGGGCTGGCCGCCGGAGAGTACCGGACTCTCGGCGGGCTCCACGGCCACGATGTGAATTCCCGGACACCGCTCTCGCAGGTACCGTCCGGCGCCGGTAATCGTGCCGCCGGTCCCGACCCCGGAGACGAAGATGTCGATCTTCCCCTCGGTGTCAGCCCAGATCTCCGGGCCGGTCGTGCTGTAGTGGATGGCGGGGTTGGTGGGGTTGTCGAACTGGCGCGGCATCCACCCGCGATCGCCCAGCCGATCCAAAATCTCCTCCGCGCGGGCCATCGCCCCCTTCATCCCCTTGGGACCCTCCGTAAGCACCACCTTGGCGCCCAGCGCACGCAGCATGTGCCGGCGCTCCAGCGTCATCGTCTCGGGCATGGTGAAGATGCAGCGATACCCCCGGACGGCCGCGACATACGCCAACCCGATGCCGGTGTTGCCGCTGGTGGGCTCCACGATGACCATGCCGGGCCGGAGCCGCCCCTTCTCGACGGCGTCGTTGATCATCGCGGCGCCGATCCGGTCCTTCACCGAGTCGAACGGATTGTAGCCCTCGTGCTTGACCACGATCCGGCCCGGCAGACCGCTGCCCAGCCGGTTCAGCCGAATGAGCGGCGTATTCCCGACGGTCTCGGCGACATCCTGGTAGATCTTCCCGTGGGGCATGATGGCCTCGGCGGCGGAAGAGGAGCGAGCAGAGGGTTCGCTGCCGGCAACTATAACACGCGTTTGGTCGCGGGGAGAAGTCGGCCGCAGGCGCGCGCGAGCTCGGCCAGCTCCTCCGCCCGCCAGGAGCCCCGGTCGTTGAGCAGCTCCACCAGTGGCCCCGGCATGGCCGCCACACCGAGTCGCGCGCCGCTCACCGCGCCCGCAATCGCCGCCATCGTGTCGGTGTCGCCGCCGACGCGGATGGCGGTGCAGATGGTGGTCCAGTAATCGTCGGGGGAGCGGAGGAAGGCGTACAGGCTCCAGACGACGCTCGGGGTGACGAACGCGGAGATTCCCATCCAGGGAGTCGTGTGGCCCGGGTCGAGACCGGCGCGCTGCACCTGGCGCGCGGCGGCATCGGGCGTGAGACCGGCCCATTGACGGAGGCCGCGGATGGCGTCCGCCACGGACGCATCCTCCAGCGCGGCCCAGGTGGCCAGCCGCTCGAGGAATTCGTCGCGGTCGATCGGGCCGGGCTCGGTGGCAAGCGCCACGGCCCCCGCCACGGCCACCGCGCCGGCTGCGGACCTGGGATCGCGGTGGGTGATCCGGCTCTGCTCCCGCAGCGCTCGCCGCATCTCGTCAGGCCTGCCGGGGAACAACAGGCCGAGCGGCGCGGCGCGCATGGCGCTTCCGTTTCCGGCGTAGGGCGCGGGCGTTCCCGATTCCTGCCAGGACACGCCGCGGAGAAGCCGGCCGGCCGCCGCACGGGTCCCCGGCCCCGATCCGACATCCAGTCCATCCCGGAAGAGCTCCGACAGCCGGCCGGCGAACGCCGCCGGGCTCCACCCGGCGCTGTCGACGAAGCTCCGCAGGAGCTCGCGGGCCAGCTGCGTGTCATCGCTGTACTGACCGAAGGCGAATCGAGGGTGGGCCCTCTCACCCGCGCGACCGGCCAGGAGCCACCCGCACACGTATGCTTCCGCCACCTCGGGCCGTTCCGCCTCCACCACGAAGCCGAGCGCGTCGCCGAGCGCCTGACCGACGATGCAGCCGACCAGCGCGTCAGACGGGCTCGACATCCCGCCCGCAGAACCGACAGATTTTGGCGCGCGCCAGGATCCGCTCGGCGCAGTAGGGACACTCACGCTCTTCGCGTGTGGCCGCCGCAGGCGTCGCCCCGCCCGACCGGCGGTCGTCCTGGGCCACGATCTGACTCTGCACCTCCCGGCGGAACTCCAGCGGCGCGGGAATCCGGGGGATACTTTCCCGGGTGCCGCCGGTCCCGATGATGACCAGCGTGCCATAGCCGAGCAGGCGCCCCGTGAGATCCTGCTCCACCTCGATCGCCTCGATCTTGCTCAGCAGGGTCTCCAGCGACCGCCGCTGCAGCAGCCCGAAACGCGCCACGACGCGCTTGTCGGTGATGGCGAACTCGGAGCTGAGGTAGCGGAGCGCCGGGCCGATCGCGAGGAGCAGCGCCAGACCGACCACGGCCGCCCCGGCATACCAGTAGTGGTGCTGGGTGATCCGGAGAACGGCGCCGAGCGCCACGCCGACCAGCCCGAGGAAGAGCGGTCCCCCGAAGACGATCCAGTGGGGCCGCGAGCGCCGGACGATCTGCTCGCCGGCCAGGAGCTGCGCGTCGAGTGAGGACATGGTTGCTCACAATCCATCGGGAGACGAGGCGGATGCCCGAGCGGGGTCTGGGCAAATAACGTATCTTTCCTGCTCTCGTTACAGTCTCACGCCGCCTGGTGGCTCAGGTAGAAGGCCGCAATGCCCGGCGCTGCCTCGCCCGATTCGACCACCGAGAACACCCGACGTTTCGACCTGATCGTCATGGCCGCGTCCGCCGGCGGTATCGATGCGCTCGGCACCGTCTTCGCCGGGCTGCCGGCGCATTTTCCGGTGCCCGTCGCGGTCGTCCAGCACCGCTCGACCCATCTCCCCAACATGCTCGCGCACGTCCTCGGCCGATATACCAGCCTGAGGGTGAAGACTGCGGACGCCGGGGAGACTCCGCAACCGGGAACCATTTACCTGGCACCGCCCGACCGGCACCTCTCGATCGCGGCGGGCGGGACTTTCAGGCTGACCAACGGCACCCTCATTCACTACACCCATTCGGCCGCAGACCCGCTCTTTCTCTCGGCGGCCGAGGTCCATCGCGACCGGGTCGTCGCCGTGGTGCTGACCGGCGGGGCCGGTGATGGTGCCGAGGGTGCCCGCGCCGTGGGCCTGGCCGGGGGAATGGTGCTGGCGCAGGACGAGGCGACCTCGCAGGTCTTCTCCATGCCGAGAGCGACCATCGCCACGGGGCACGCCGACGCGGTGCTGCCTCTCGGGGAGATCGGGCCGGCGCTGATCCGGTTGGTCGGGACCGGGAGCCTCGCGCCGAGCTGAGTGCCTAGCCTTTCCCGCCGCGCACGCCCGGCCACCAGTTCCACCGCCCCGCCACGTTCATGATCGCCGGCACGAGGAGCATCCGGATCAGGGTGGCGTCCAGGAACACCGCCACCGCCAGTCCGAAGCCCAGGAACTGCAGCAGCAGCACGTTGGCGAAGGCGAAGTAGCCGAAGACGATCACCATGATCAGCGCGGCGGACGTGATGGTCGAGGCGATGGCGCTGAGCCCGTCCGCCGTGGCGCGGTCGGCATCGCCGGTGCGGATGAACTCCTCCCGAATCCGGCTCAGCAGGAAGACCTCGTAGTCCATGCTGAGCCCGAACACGGCGGCGAACACGGTCACCGGGACGACCACGAAGGATGGCCGAGGTGGGGCCGCTCAG
>JBBSHB010000158.1:0-6576 GCA_038253515.1 Gemmatimonadales bacterium
AGCGGGAAGGTGGTGTCCGCCGAACCGTTCGCTTGGACCAGGAGGTTGGGCAGATCACCGAGGTGGGGGCCGTCCGGATTGGCCAGACCGTGCCGGTGCGCGGTCGGGTTGAAATGTCCGCCGGCGGACGCGAAGTCCGGCGGTGCGCATCGCCCGGTGTCATGGAAGTGAAGACCGTGGAGACCCGGCGGCACACCCGCGAGGCTGAGGCCGACGCTGGTTCCGGTGTCCGTCGTCGTAAAGATCGCGAGGCCGACCTGGTTCCCGCTGGAATCGGTGAGCTTCGCGGTGGCGGTCGGCGTGGGCAAGGGTGTTCCAGCCGGGCCGAGCGGGCGTCCACCGCAGGCCGAAAGCCCGCAGGGCGAGAGGAGGAGTGAGCCGAGCAGGCCGGCGCGGCCAAGCTCGATCCGAACTTCGCTCATCCGGCGAGTCGTGGCGGCTCAGCGCGCGCGGCGCTGATAGGTTCCCATGAGACTGACGTCGGCGAGGATGTGGCCGGCCATCGCCGACTGCAGATCGGCGCGGCTCACACCCGGCGCGAGATTGAGCAGCGCATCGAGCGCGTAGAGTCGGAAGAAGTAGCGGTGGGGGTTGCCCGGTGGGGGGCAGGGACCGCCGTACCCCGGGCGGCTCCCGTCATTGGTGCCCTGACGCGCGCCGGACGGGAGCTGGGGAAGGGGCGGGACCCCCTCCTCGAGCTCGACCGCGTCGGCCGGCAGATTGAAGATCACCCAATGGACCCAGATGCCACGCGGAGCGTCGGGGTCCTCGCAGAGGAGCGCCAGGCTCCGCGTCTCGGCGGGCGCGCCGCTCCACGCGAGCGTGGGTGAGCGGTCATCCCCGTCGCAGGTGAAGCTCGCGGGGATCGGCTGACCTTGGCGGAATGCCGGACTGCTCAGTTCCATGTCATCCTCCCGCGTGGATCCACAGGCGCACGGCCATGGCGACGAGGAACACGGCGAAGAGCCGCTGCAGGGTGATCACCGGCAGCACATCGGCGATGCGGGCGCCGACTCCTGCCCCGAGAAACAGCCCCAGGGCGATCAGCAGCGAGGCCTGGATGTTCACTTCACCATGCTGATAGTAGGCGTACGCGCCGAGGAGCCCGACCGGGAGCAGCAGCGACGCGAGCGAGGTGCCCAGCGCCGTCTTGGTCGAAAAGTTCGCGAGGGCCACGAGGGTCGGCACGATGAGCAGGCCGCCGACGATGCCGAAGAGTCCCGAGAGCACGCCCGCGACAAGTCCGGTCGCCAGAAAGAGGAGCCCCATGTATGCCGTGTACTCCCTTCGGTGTGGGTGGATGCAGACGACTGAAAGGTAAGGTCGGACCAGGAGCACGTCGATGTGGGGAGCCCGGTGCATACCCCAGCCGCTCTCGTGTGAGGGCGATCACAGCTTTAGCACGCCGAATAGCCAGCTTTGACGCCATGGGAGCCAAAGATTTCTTGAGCGGTGCGGCACTCGGTGCCGGGTTGGTCTACTTCCTGGGCCCGGAGCGGGGAGAGGCCCGGAGAGCCCGCGCGCGCGACCGCCTTGCCCGGATGGCCGGCCGCGCTCCGGAACCGGCTGCCGACCCGGTGACGGTGCGTCGCTACGGCAGCCGGCTGGGCGACATCGGCGGGCTGGAGGCCGCCAACCTTCCTCGGAGCGGCCCGCCGTCCCGCTCCCTTGCGGAGCTGTTCCTGGCGTTGACTGGGGGCGTACTCTCTCTCTACGGCCTGTCCCGGCGCGGTGTCGCCGGTTCCGCCACGCGCAGCGTCGGCGTCGGGCTGTTGGCCCGTGGCCTTGGTACCCGGCGGTCCGGCGCCGGTCCACCGCGGGGCGAGCGGCGCCGAACGATCGACATTCAGAAGACTTTGCACATCGAAGCCCCGGTCGGGCAGGTGTACGCGTTCTGGACCAACTACGAGAACTTCCCGCTCTTCATGTCGAATGTGCGGTCGGTGACGGACCTTGGCGGCGGACGCTCCCACTGGGTGGTGAGCGGACCCGCAGGCATCCCGGTCGAATGGGACGCCGTGATGACGCAGGACACGGCCAACGAAGCGATCGCCTGGCGGAGCGAGCCCCGTTCTACGCTGGAGAACGCGGGGGTCATCCGCTTCCGTCCGGAGGGGGCCGGGACCGGGATCGACTTCAGGCTCTGCTACAACCCTCCAGGTGGCGGTGCCGGCGCGGCCGTGGCCGAGCTCTTCGGGGCGGATCCGCGCGCCAAATTGAAGGAAGACCTCGGGCGGATGAAGGCCCTGCTCGAGAGTACCGTGAGGAGTGATACGCATGGCAAAGAATCTGGGTCGTGACTTCGCGACCATGTCGGAGGAGGAGCGGCGCCGGTTCGCGCTGGAGCAGCCGGAGGCGAGCGAGGGGCCTCCGGAGGAGCTCGATCTGGAGGACCCGCGTGACGAGGACCGTATGGCACGCCACTACGCCTCACCTTCCGACGAGGTGGCGGATCCGGAGCACCGGGATGGGCTGAGCGCCACGCTGGACGACAAGCAGCACGATCGGGAGGTCGCCAAGGCCGGCCGGCCCCCCAAGTCGCCCCGCCGGTCTGGCAAGCGGTGACCAACGTACGCAAGGCCCGGAAAGGACGGCGATGACTTCGACGTACGACGGCGTCGGCTCCGGCGGATGGGAGAACCAGCGGAGTCCCTGGGATACCGGTGAGGTCAACGTGGGCCGGGTCGAGCGATGGATCTCGGGGCTCGCCGGTCTGGCATTGGTCGGCTTCAGCCTTCGGCGGAAGCGGCTTCGCGGCGTGCTCCTGCCGCTCGGCGGAAACCTCATCGTCCGCGGGATCACCGGCCGCTGCCCCGTCAACCGCGCGATGGGCCGCAACTCCGCCCTCGGCGAGGGGCGGACCAGCCCGGTGGCCAGCCTGCGTCGAGGCCAAGGCACCCGGGTGGAGCAGTCGGTCACCATCAACCGGCCACGCGAAGAACTGTTCCGGTTCTGGCGGAACTTCGAGAATCTGCCGCGCTTCATGGACAATCTGGAGTCGGTGATCCGGCTGGACGACCGGCGCTCTCACTGGATCGCCAAGGGTCCGGCCGGCACCCGGGTGGAATGGGAGGCGGAGATCCACGACGAGATACAGAACGAGCTGATTGCCTGGCGCTCGCTCCCGGGTTCGAAAGTGGACAATGCGGGGTCGGTCCATTTCACGCCCGCGTCCGACGACGGCACCGAGGTTCGCGTCATCCTGCGCTATGCTCCGCCCGCCGGGAAGCTCGGCTCCGCGGCGGCCAAGCTCGCGGGCGAGGATCCCGCTCGGCAAGTGGCGGACGATCTCCGCCGCTTCAAGCAGGTGATGGAGGCCGGTGAGGTCTCACCTGCCTGACGGCCCGGCCTGGGACTGCATCGTGGTGGGCGGCGGCCCCGCGGGCCTGAGCGCCGCGCTCATGCTCGGCCGCTGCCGCCGGCGCGTGCTGGTCTGCGACCTCGGCGCGCCGCGCAACGGGTGGTCCCGCGAGATCCACGGGTTCCTCAGTCGGGACGGTACTCCACCCGCCGAGCTCCTCCGGCTCGCCCGTGACGAGCTCCGACAGTACCAGAGTGTCGAGTTGCGCCATGCGGGCGTGGTGGACGCCGCCCCCACTGCCGACGGGTTCGCCGTACGCTGCGCGGACGGGGCGCTGCTTCAGAGCCGGAAGCTGCTGCTGGCCACCGGCGTGGTCGACGAGCTCCCGGAGATCGAGGGCCTCGCACCCCTGTACGGCCTGAGCGTGCATCATTGCCCCTACTGCGACGCCTGGGAGTGGCGGGATCAGCCGATTGCCGTGTATGGCCGGGGAGAGCCCGGGGCCAGCCTCGCGCTGGCCCTCACGGTCTGGACCGACGATCTGGTGCTTTGCACCGATGGTCCGGGAGAGCTGTCCGAGCACATGCGCGAACGGCTCGACGCCGTCGGCGTGCTGCTGCGGGAGGAGCGGGTGCTCCGGCTCGACGGCTCCGACGGCCAACTCGAGCGGGTGGTGTTCGCCGACGGGAGCGGCGTGGCCCGCCGGGCGCTGTTCCTGGCGACGGGGCACCACCAGCGCTCCGACCTTCCCCGCCGCCTGGGCTGTGCGTTCACCAAGGGGGGCGCGGTCGACACCGGGCAGTCTGAGTCCACCAACGTGCCGGGTCTCTACGTCTGCGGTGACGCCTCGCGGGAAGCGCAGTTCGTGGTCGTGGCCGCAGCCGAAGGCGCGGAAGCGGGCATGGCCCTGAATCAGGCGCTGCTCGGGGAGGACCTCGCCCGAACCATACCTCAGAAGAGCAGCTCGAGGCCGAGCCGGGCCAGCCTGGGCAGCCCGTAGGCGAAGATCGGCTGGGAGTAGTCTCGCGGCGGCGAGATAGAGGGGCAACAGCTCGGCCTGCCCTTCCAGCAGGCCGTTGTGGTCGAGATCCGCGTAAGCCCGATATCTGGCCGACTCCGCGAGCCGGGTGATCGTCGCGTCCTCGGCCTGCGGCTCACCGGTGTCCCGCCGGACCGCGACGATGTTTCGCTGGTTCAGCAGGTTTCGCACGTCGAGATACACCCCGCCGTTCAGCCGTCCGAGCCGAACCGGCCGACGCACCAGCAGATCCAGCGACGAGCTCCACGGCAGCCGCGAGTCGTTGGGCAGCCCCAGCAACGTGTCGCCGGTGCTGTCGCTCCGGGAATAGGGCAGGCCCGACAGGGCACGGAGGATGAGCGCCCCTTCCCACCCGCCGAGCGGCCGGACGCCCAGCAGCCGGGGTCCGGCGGTTCCGGGAGCCTTGCCGCGCAGGATCACCGTCAGGGTCTGACGCCGGTCGAAATCGAGCGGGAACTCGGCACGCGCGGGGCGGGTGGTGTCGCCGGTGAGCGGGTCTACCACGGTCAAGCGATCCAGGAGGAACGGGTCGGTCGCGGTCGCCTCCGCCCGCTGCAACGTGTAGGCGACCCGCACGCCCACTCCGTTTCGCAGCTCGCGCTCCAGCAGGAGCTCCAGGCCCTTCACCGTGCCCGCGTCGGCGTTGCCGAAGACGGTCGAGTCCGGATCGATGCCGAGCGGTACCGAGGCCACCAGGCCGGTGAGCCGCTTCACGTAGATCCCAGCCCGAACCGCGATTGCCTCGCGCGGGCGGACCCGCACGCTCATCTCGTACTGGCTCGCCCGCTCGAATCCCAGATCCGGGTTGCCCCGGCGGAAGCGGCCGGTGCGAGTGGTGTCGTCGAATGCCGCGTCGACCAGAAACTGGTAATCGGGCGCCTGGGTAAACCGGCCGTAGCTCACCACGACGGTCGCGCCGTGCAGCACGGTGGAGACGGCCAACCGTGGACTCACCGCCCGTTGGGCGCCGCGGGTCTCGCCAGGGAGATCGCTGCCGGCCGCGAACTGGTCGTCGCGCAGCCCGGCGGTGACCGCGACATCGGCAACTCGCACCTGACCCTCCACGTAGGCGGCCGCGGCCCGCGGGGAGAACGCCGAGATCGCGGCGGGAGGCACTTCGTCACCCACCGGCAGGTAGCCGAGCGCGCGCTGGTACGTTCGCACCTGCTGGGCGGAGAATTGGCCACCGGCGTAGAGATCGAGTCGGTGAATCCCGCCGTAGATCAGATCGAGCTGCAGGCGGGACTCCCCATAATGGTTCCAGGCCAGATCGCCTGACGACGCGCCGGAGAGAAAGAAGGCCGGCACGCCCCAGGGCGTCGCCGTGCTGGCCTCGGGCTGCGCCAGACCCGGGATCGGCTCGAGCGACGGCGTCTGCGCGCGGGCGATGTCCTCCCCGATGAAGTGGAAGCGCGATCCGGTCAGGGCGCCGACGGCGTAGTCGACCGGCGCGTCGAGCGCACCCCGGAGGAACTCGCGGACGAAGCGGGCGGCGCGGAGGTCGATCACCAGCGACGCGCCGGAGTTCGGGTCGGTGCGGTACTCCAGCTGGCCGCTCAGCAGATCGCCCCGCACCCGCTCGCCGGGAGCGAAGTCGGGATCGTACTTGTAGGCCGGGTCGTAGAGGAGCTGCTGAGTCTCCGAGTGAATGCCCGCGGCCCGGAGTGCCACCCGCGCGGACAAGGGCACGACCAGCTTGGCGGCGCCGTTCCAGTGCTCACCGCTGTTGTGCGGCAGCGGGTACGGGCGCGACGAGCGGGGATCGCGCGGGTCGTCCGGGGCCGGCGCGTTGACCGGGTCATCGTCGAACCGCCCCGACAGGTCCACGGCCGCGACCACGCCGACGGGTCCCGCGATCGGACCCCCGCCCGCGCGCTCAGCCGATCCAGCCCGCGATCGAGCGAGCCGCCGAACGGACGGTCGCCCTCGTACGCCGCCCTCCCCGCCCAGGAGGACCCGGGCTCGAGCGTCACCACGTTCACCAGCCCCGACAGCGCCTCGCCGTATCGCGCCGAAAAGCCGTTGGTCACCAGGGAGGCCTCACCCAGGAAGTCCGGCGGGATTTGCAGCCCCAGTCCGCCGCTCGAGGCATCGAGCTGGTTCTTCACTCCGAGGCCATCGAGCACCAACGACTCCTCACCCAGCCGGCCGCCACGATAGCTCCGGCCCACGCTGCCGGCGCTGAGCTCCAGGGCCTCGTCCAGGGAGCTGACCGGCAGGTCGCGCAGATCCGCGG
>JBBSHB010000159.1:0-6536 GCA_038253515.1 Gemmatimonadales bacterium
GGAGCCGGCGTCGCTGGTGTTCATCGACCGCACCGGCGCGAGCCGGCTCGCGACGACGGAGAGGCGGAACTTCCACCACCCGCTGTTCTCGCCCGACGGCCGCCGGCTCTCGCTCGACTTCAATTCGGTCGAGGGGCGGAACGTCTGGATCCTGAGCCTGGCGGACGGCACGCTCTCCCGCGCCACCTTCGACCGCGACGGGCACGACGCGACCTGGACGCCGGACGGCCGCTTCCTCAGCTACATCGTGCCGGTGGCCACACCCGCGGGTGTGATGCTGGTGCTGCTCCGGAAGCGGCCGGGGAGCGCGGAGCCGCCGGACACGCTGCTGGCCTCGCGTTCCCTCTCCTACACCGGAGTCTGGCTCCGGGACGGGAGTGCCCTGGTCACCACCGGGGTGAACCTCCGGCGGGATCCGCGACGCCCGGATTCCGCCCAGGCCCTGTCGGGCAGCGATGCCGCCATCATCAGGAACGGCGGCAAGGGCCCGCTCGAGCCGCTGGTGGCGAGTCCGTTCGCGGAGAGCTACGTCGGGGTGTCGCCCGACGGCCGCTGGATCTCGTTCGTCTCGGACCAGTCGGGCCGGGAGGAGGTCTACGTGCGCGACCTCGCGGGCGAGCGGGACCAGGTGCTGGTGTCGCTCGACGGGGGCAACGAGCCGGTGTGGAGCCCGGACGGGCGGGAGCTGTTCTACCGGGAGACCAAGCAGGAGAACCCCTACCTCGTCGCCGCCGGCATCGCCACGACGCCGGCGCTCGCGGTCAGGGAGCGGAAGCGGCTCTTCCCGATCGGCGACATCGTGGGGACGGCGCCGCATGCCAACTACGATGTGTCGCCGGACGGCAAGACGTTCGTCATGGTGCGGACCAGCCCGGCGGCGCGGGTGGTGGTGATCCAGAACCTGCCGGGGCTGGTGCGGCGGATGCGAGGGGAGGGAGTGCTACGGTGAGCTGACCGCGCGCGCCAGCGGAATGACGTACCGGCCGCCGTGGCGGCGGTGACGATGGACCCTCCCTGTCCCCTGAAGACCGTCTCGTCGCCCTCGCCGGGTCGCCGGCGACGGCGTTCAGCGGTAACGTCGCTACCGTGGGAACGAGAGCATCAGGCCGAGCTGGGGCGCCCAGTCCGTCGACTTCGACGAAATCCCGATCGCGTTGTCGACCTTGACGGAGGCGTAGCTATTGAGACGCCATCGGATGCCGGAGATGACGTCCCACTCGTCGAGGGCGCCGCCCTCACCACCCTCGATGGCCAGGTAGAGGTGGACCGGCGGCGCCAGCCGCTTGAGGTACTCGACGGCGACCTCTCCGAAATCGAGATTCTTTCCGGCCCGGTTGTACTCGCCGGCCACCCGTGCCGTCATCGTCCCCCATGCGAAGCCCCGCGTCACCCCGACACCCGGCTTGAAATCCAGATCGGGGTCGGCGATCAGGAGCTTCCTCTTGTGCGACGGAAACGTGACCTCGACGAAACCGAAGATCTCGGGGCGATGCTCGCTCTCGGTCATGAGCCGGCCGCGGAGCTGGGCTTCGATATCCGCGATGCCCGACTCGTGGATCCTGGCCGGGGTCGCGAACGTGTCGAGTGGTGACTTGTCCAGCGTCTGGCTCACCACCGCGGCCTCGAGCTCGACCGCGATTCTGTCGGTGAGGCCGTAGGCGAGAAAGAGCTGCCCCGCCGTCCCCCGGAACCTGCCGCGGAAATTGACGTCGGGACCGAGGCCGAACTCGCTGGGTTGGTATTCCCGGTTGTGATCCCGGGCGTATTCGAAGAACGGGTAGACCAGCCATTCCCGCTGGCGCACGTAGGTGCCGAACAGCGAGGTGGGAATGCCGCCGTCGCGCTCCCTCAGATAGCGGGGCAGCGACACCTCCTGGGCGGCGCCGGCCCGAGGAAGCCAGGCCAGGGCGACCAAGGCGGAGACGGCGATGCGAACGAGTCTCGAGCCCGGCATGTCCATTGGTGCCGCCCTCCCGCCCTGGTATCGCTGTTCAGGAGACCGCGCTGGCTGGGCGGTTGCGACCGGCGCTCGAGAGGAGCCCGCCTGGCATCCGGTTTGTGACAGGCAAGGGCCCACCATGACGCGGTCACGAATCGGCCGTCGCCGTGGTCCCATGGCTTGTCGAGATCTCTCCCGCGTGAGATATTGGAAAGCACCCGCCCCACCGGAGATGACGTGGCCCCGCTGCTGTTTCATGCACTCGCCAGCCTCGTCCTCCTCCAGACGCCGCCCGCCTCGGTCGAGGGCATCGTGCGCGACGTCGAATCGGGTGCGCCCCTCCCCGGCGCGATCGTCGCTCTGCCGGGGCTGAGCCGGGCCGTCACAGCGGGCCTCGACGGCCGCTACCGCATCGCCGACGTCCCCCCGGGTACCCAGCGCGTCAGCGTCCGCTTTCTCGGCTATGAGCCCCGCACCCTGGACGCCCTGGTGCCCGGGGAGGGCGCGCTCGAGATCAACCTCTCCCTGCGGGCGGTGGCCCTGCACCTCCGGCCGATCGAGGTGCGTCCGCCGATGGCGGTCCGCGGCGTGGAGGACGACAGCGTGGGGGTCCCCGACCGCTCGGTGTCGATGGCCGCCGTGCGCAACGACCCGCTGCTGGCCGAGCCGGACGGCCTCCTGGCGCTGGGCGGGGGAGAGGTGGTCCTGCAGCCCGAGTCCCCCAACGGGCTGCACGTGCGCGGGGGTAGCTCCGACCAGACCGGCTACCTTCTCGACGGCATTCCGGTGCTGGCCCCGTACCACGCGGCCGGCCTGTTCAGCGCCTGGAACCCGGACGCGCTCGCCGGCCTCCGGCTCTCCGCCTCCGCGCCGGCTACCGGCGCTCCCGACGCGCTGTCGGGCACCGTCGCGGCGGTGACGCGGTCGCCCGGCTCGCGGCTCCAGACGCGGGCCAGCCTCGGCACATCGCAGGCGCGGCTCACCGTGGACGGTCCGATCGGCGCGACGGGCGCCGGCGTGCTCGTGAGCCTGCGGACCGGGTTTCCCGCCGGCTTCGCGCCCGCGGGCGAGGCCAGCTATCTCCACGGCCGGAGCACCGACCGGCTGGTCACGCTCGACGCCCCGGTGATCGGCGGCGGGCTCCGCCTGCTGGCCTACGACAACGACAACCTCCTCGGCGCGGCGTCGACGACCACCGACTCGGCGAGCTTCGCCCCCCCCCGCAACCGGTTTGCCTGGTCCAGCCGGTCGCTCGGCGCGGCGTGGCACCGGGAGCGCGCCGGCGTCACCGTGCGGGTGCAGGGCTGGAGCGCGACGGCCGCGTCCGGCGCCGCCTGGTCCGCCGAGGCCGGCGGCCTGGCGATGGTCAGCCGCCGCGCCGATCTGGGCGCGCTCGCGGCCGTGGAGCGTCGCTCGGGCCGGTCCCGGACGGAGGTCGGGATTCGGATCGAGCGCAGCCGCACCGCCTACGACGTCACGCCGGACTCGACCGGCGTCGCGTGGAGACTCGATGGTACGACGCCGGTCGCCGCCGCGTTCGTCCGCCACGCGCGGGCCATCGGCCCCCGGCTCGATCTCGAGCTGGGCACCACTGCGAGCCTCGCCGCCGGCACGGCGTACGCCGATCCCGGCGTGCAGCTCCGCTGGCGGCTGGCCAGCCGCTTCACGCTGACGGGCAGCTACGGCCGCCACCATCAGTTCGTGCAGTCGCTCCGCAATCCCGAGTCGGTGGTGGGCAACATCTTCCCCGCGGAGCTGTCCGCCGGCATCGGCGCCCCCGGCGTGCCGGCCGCCCGTGGGGATCAGGCCGTGCTCGCGGCGGAGTATCGCCCGTCGCCGGGCGTCCGGCTCGCCGCGCAGGGGTGGGTACGCGGTTTCGGCGGGCTGCTGCTGGCCGCGCCCGCGGCGGCGGAGCCGTTCAGCACCGACGGGTTCGCGGTGGGATCGGGGCGCGCCCACGGGGTGGTGCTCGACGGGTCCATCGTCAGCGCCCGGTACGCCGTGGTGGCCAGCTACGGGTTCCAGCGGGTCCGGCTGGGGGACGCCGCCCTCGGCTACACGCCCGGCTTCGCCACCGCCCATCTGCTCGATGCCGGCGTGATCGTCTTCCCTACGGCCACCACGTCCGTTCGCCTCGGGGTGAGCGGCGCGGCCGGCCGGCGGGCCACGGCCGCGTCGGGCCCCTTCGAGTGGGAAGCCTGCAACCTCCGCGACGGAGGCTGCGAGCTGTCCGGCAGCCCGCACTATCGCGGGGCTCCGCTCGGTGGTCTCCGCTTGCCGCCGTACGCCCGGCTGGATCTCGGCGTGCGGCAGCGGTGGCGCCTCCAGGTCGGCGGGCGCGACGCCGAGCTGACGCTGTTCGGCACCCTGACCAACCTGCTGGCCCGCACCAACGTGCTGACCTATGCGGACGACCCGATGGCGGGCGGGCGGAGCGCGGTGGAGATGCGCCCGTTCGCCCCGCTCGTGCTCGGGGTCGACTGGCAGTTCTGAGTCCTTGCCCGTTCCCCCTGTCACGAATCGGCGGGTGCAGGGTTCCTTGCATGACTCACTCGGGGAGACCGCGGCGTCGTTCCAGGAGCAGTTCACAGCGACCTTCGACGCGAACTTCGCCCGGCTCTACCGCGTCCTCGACCGGCTCTCGGGCGAGCCGGAGCTGGCCGACGATCTCGCGCAGGAGGCGTTCGTCCGGCTCTACCGCCGCGGCTCGCTGCCCGACGCGCCGGCCGCGTGGCTCGTCAGCGTGGCGATGAACCTGTTCCGCAACGCGCGGGCGAGCCAGGGCCGGCGGCGGCGCCTGCTGACGCTGGCACGCGCCGCGCACGCCCACGCGGACGCCTCGCCGGCGCCCGACGAGGCCGTCGTCGCGGAGGAAACCCGTCGCCGGGTCTGCGCCACCCTCGACGGCATGCCCGACCGCGAGCGCCGTCTGCTGCTGCTCCAGGCCGAAGGGTTCAGCTACCGGGAAATCGCCGCCGGCCTGGAGCTGCACGAGGCGAGCATCGGGACCCTGCTGGCGCGGGCCCGCCGGCTGTTTCGGGAGGAGTACGCGGGAGGCACGGATGATGAGTCCTGACGACGACACGATGCCGGACGTGATCGCGCTCCTCCAGACACTGGACCACCCCGTGCCGCCGGTCACCGCGGAGTCGGTGATGATCCGCGCGGGGGCCGCGGCCCCCGCGCGCGGGCGGGTCCCTCCACTTGCGCGCTGGGCCGCCGCCATCGTGCTGGCGGCCGGAGCCGCGGGCGTCGCCTACGCCCTCCCCGGCTCGCCGGTGCCCCGATGGATCGCGGCGCTCACCTCCCGACTCGAGGCTCGCCCCGAGCGGCAGCCGCGGGAAGCGGGCGGGGCGGCGGCCCGCGCGCGGGAGAGCGCCGGAATCGCGGTCGCCCCGGGGCGCGATCTCGTGATCGTCTTCTCCGCGAGCACACCCGGCGCGCTCGCCCGGGTGACGCTTGGCGACGGCGCCGAGGTGGTCGTGCGCTCGCCCGCCGGCGGGGCGACGTTCACCAGCGACGCCGGGCGCTTGCTCATCCAGGGCCCGGGCGCGCCGGACACGGTCACGATCGAGATTCCCCGCGGCGCGCGGCGGGTCGAGATCCGGGCTGGCGGCGCGCGGGTGTTCCTCAAGGATGGCGCGAGCATCGACACCGGTGCGGCCCGGCTGGGCGATGGGGACTTCGAGATCCCCCTGGCACGGCCGCCGTCACAAGATCCTCGGTAGCGGGTTCCTCCGACGGACGATGTGCGTCCGCGACGCCTCTGGGTCGTTCGCGCCCTGGAGGTGGCCACCTCTACCCGAGGAATTCCGACCATGGTTACGCGCCTGACCCCCTCGATCGTGCTCGCGCCGGTCCTCATGCTGGCCCTCGCGTGCAACTCCCCGAATGCCACCCAACCCACCGCCACCACGGCGACCGATCCGGCGCCCGGCGTCTCGAGCACCCCGGCGATGTCCGCCGCCGCGACCACCACGACCGCCGCCGCGGAGTCGCGGCTGCCCGAGTTCGACCCTGGCGATTTCGTGCGGCACGTGACCAATCCCCTCTTCCCGCTGCCGCTGGGCACCACGCTCGTCTATCGCGGCACCGAGGACGGCCTGCCCGAGCGGGTCGTCACCGAGGTGACGCTGGACCACAAGACCATCCTCGGCGTTCCCGTCGTGGTGGTCCTCGACCGCGTCTTCCTGAACGGCGTGCTCAAGGAGAAGACCTTCGACTGGTACGCGCAGGACCAGGACGGCAACGTCTGGTATTTCGGCGAGGACACGAAGGAATTCGAGAACGGCCGGGTCATCAGCACCGCGGGGTCGTTCGAGGCCGGGAAGAACGGGGCCCGCGCCGGCATCATCATGCGGGCGCACCCCGTGCTGGGTCAGACCACGCCCCAGGAGTTCGCGGCCGGCGTCGCCGAGGACAAGGGGAAGGTGCTCGATCTGGACGCTACCGTCACCGTCCCCTACGGCACCCTTCACCACTGCCTCAAGCAGGCGGAGTTCACCCCGCTCGAGCCGGCGGCACTGGAACACAAGTTCTACTGTCCCGGAATCGGCATCGCGCGGGAGCGCGACGTGTCGGGTGGTACGGTGAACAC
>JBBSHB010000160.1:0-6526 GCA_038253515.1 Gemmatimonadales bacterium
CATCAGCTTGGCGTCCGAGGCGAGGAGCAGGATCCCGCTGAGCAGGAACGGCGCGAGGAGCCCATTGAGCACGGCCGACCAGTAGAGCGCCTGCACCGGGTTGAGGTTGGCGAAGTCCATGGCGACGCCGGCCGAGATCGCGCCGGCGAGCCGTGACCAGGATGATGAAGAACATCACCAGATTGGAGAAGAAGGACCCGATGCCCACATCGACAGCCCGAAGCAGCTGGGCGGCATCCGGCGGCGGGCGCCAGAACCCGCCCGGGGGACGGGTCGTCGTCGGCGGCACCGGTGACGAGTCCGGGGCCGAGTGCGGCCAGGAGACGGGGGAACCGTCGGGGAGGGGCGGGTCGACTCGATGCCATGCGGCGGTGTGGTCTGGATCACGGCGGCTCCAGGCCCAAATGAGCGATTTCAAAGGGATTGCAGCAGCCGAATCGAAAGTCACGGTTGGTTCCGCAGTCGTCGAAGCTCATAGGCGGCGGCGACCAGGTCGATCGACTGCGCAGGAGAAATGGCGGGATCGGGCAGCGCCGATGTCACCCGGCGGAGTTGCTGCGCCTGAGCCCGCTGCTCCTGCGACAGGGGACCACGAGGTCGGCCTTTGACCGCCCGGACCGCATCGACCAGGCTGGAGATCGAGAACGGCTTCTTGATGACGGTGAGCCGGCGCTCGGCGTCCGGCACGCTGGTGTGGCCGGACATGCTGAGTACCGGGAGATCGGGCTGGAAGATCGAGAGTACCTCGGTCACCTCGAAGCCGTCGATCACGGGCATGACGAGGTCGGTAATGACCAGGGTAAGCGCTCCCGCGTGCTCCTCGACCAGACGGAGGCCCCGTTCGCCATCCTCCGCTTCGAGCACGGACGCGCCTTCGCGCTCCAGCACGCGGCGCACCAGCCGCCGCACGATCGTCTCGTCGTCCACGACAAGGATGAGATCTCCCCTGAGCCCCGAACCGGTGGGTCGGGGGGAAGAGCCGGACTTGGCCACTGGCGGCGCCGGATTTTGAGTGCGTATGTGATAGGACGACCGAATATCCGACCGAATGTGGTGCAGCGCAAGATGGCTCGTTTCCTCGCGTCCGGAGTGAAGCAATGCGACGTCTCGTCCCAGCGTTGACGCTCCTGGCGGCCTGTGGCGGGGGCAGCGATCTCCTGCTCCCAGGGTCGGGCGCTCCGGCGGCGATCAGCGTCACTTCCGGCGGCGAGCAGAGCGGGCGAGTCGGGGAGGCGATCGCCGATTCGATCGTCGTCTCGGTGACCGATGGCGAAGGCCGACCGGTACGGGGCGCAACCGTGGTGTTCGCCTTCATCGACGCCGCGCCCGGCGCAGCGCTCGATCCCGATACCAGCACGACGAACAGCGACGGTCAGGCCTGGACCCATGTGGTGCTGGGGACCCGGGTGGGCGCCCAGCGGGGCCAGGTCGAGGCACTGACCGCGGAGGGCAGCGATCCGCCGACGGCCAGCTTCACGCTGACCGCGCTGGCCGAGAGTGCCAACGGGGTGGCGGCCGTGAGCGGCGACGGGCAGAGCGGGCAGGTGGGCAGCACCCTGCCGTTACCGCTGGTGGTCTCGGTCAGCGACAACTTCGGAAACCCCATCGAAGGCGTGGCGATCGACTGGACGGTCGATGGGGGCGGCGAGGTGAGCGAGACGTCCACCACCACCGGCTCCGATGGGCAGACCTCAGTGACGCGCACCCTGGGCCCCACCACCGGGACCCAGCATACCTACGCCACCGCCGCGGGGCTGGCCGGCTCGCCGGTGACCTTCCTGCACACCGCCACGTCCGGCAGCGCCGCCCAGGTCACCATCGTGTCCGGCAATGACCAGACCGCCGCGGCCGGCACCACCCTCCCGGACAGCCTCGTCATCGCGGTGCTCGACGCCCAGGGGAATCCGGTGCCGGGAACAGCGGTGACGTGGGTGCCCGGCGCCGGGGGTGGCACTCTGGCTCCGACGAGCGCCTCGACGGATCCGCAGGGGCGGACCGCCGCGGCGTGGACCCTCGGACCTCAACCGGGCCAGGACACCGCCCGCGCGGTTGTCTCGGGCATCGGCATCGCCGAGTTCGGCGCCACCGGGACGGCCGGCGCTCCGGCCACCCTGGCGATCCGCACGCAACCGTCGGCCACCGCCACCAGCGGGGTGGTGCTCGCGCAGCAGCCGACGGTGCAGCTCCTGGATGCCCGGGGCAACGAGACGCAAACCGCCGGTATCGAGGTGAAGGCCGAGATCGGCTCGGGCGGCGGGACGCTCAACGGAACCAAGAGCCGGCGGACGGACGCCCATGGGCTCGCCAGCTTCACCGACCTGGCGATCGAGGGATCGCCGGGCCCGCGTACGCTGCGGTTCTCCGCCACCGGCTTCGCCGCGGTCAGCTCGAACACCATCGACCTCGCGGGCGCGCCCACGACCACCACGATCACCTCCGACAGTCCCGACCCGTCCGGCGCGGGACAAGCCGTGACCGTCTCCTTCACGGTGAGCGCGGCAAGCGGGACGCCTGGCGGCAGCGTGACGGTGACCGATGGGCAGGCGAGTTGCACCGGCTCGCTCGGCGGCGGAGCGGGCCGCTGCACCCTCACGTTGCAGACCGTGGGCACCCGCACCCTCACCGCCAGCTACCAGGGACAGAACAGCTTTGCCCCGAGCAGCGGTGCCGACTCGCACGTGGTGCAGCCGGCCGGGCCGCCCTCCCTGGTGCTGACCCGCCAGCCGTCCAGCTCCGCCACCAGCGGGGTTCCCTTCGGCCGCCAGCCCGAGGTGCAGCTCCGCGACCCGTTCGGGGCCGACCAGCGCACGGCCGGCGTCGCGGTGCATGCGGATATCGGGACGGGCGGAGGCACCCTGCTGGGGGACACGACGGCAACGACGGACGCCAACGGGCGCGCCAGCTTCAGCGATCTCGCCATCAACGGGACGGCGGGGACTCGCACGCTGGCGTTCAGCGCGACCGGGTTCACCGGGGTGACCTCGGACCCGATCGCCCTGGCCCATGCGGTCCCCAGCCCCCAGACCTCCAGCGTGGTGGCCGATCCCACCACGATCTCGGCCGGGAGCGGCACCAGCGCCATCACGGTGACGGTGCGCGACGGCAGCAGCACGCCGATCAGCGGTATCCCGGTGACGCTGGACGCGTCGGGCAGCGAGAACACCATTGCCCCGGCCTCGGCCGTCACCGGCGATGACGGGGTCGCGACGTTCACCTTCTCCTCCACCGCGGCGGAGGTGAAGACCATCAAGGCCAAGGCGGACGGAACCACGGTCGGCCAGGTCTCGATCACCGTCGAGATCGTGCAGACCCAGACCTCGATCATCGGGGATTCGCCCGATCCCTCCGCCAGCGGAGACGTGGTGGATGTGAGCTTCCGCGTGACCTCCTCCGACGGAACGCCGACGGGAGATGTGACGGTGCGGAGCGACCACGACAAGGAGAAGTGCAGCGCGACGGTCGAGGTGGGGCACTGCGGTATTCGCCTCAAGAAGGATGGGACCCACGTCCTCACCGCCACCTACCCCGGTAATCGGCGTTTCAGCGACAGCTCCGGCACGGCCTTCCACGAGGTCCACGGGAGATGAGGGCGTGGGCGTGGCTTGCCCCGCACCGAGTGAATTGGTAGAATCCCCCTGCCGAGTTCCGGGCGATTAGCTCAGCTGGTTAGAGCGCGCGCCTCACATGCGCGAGGTCGGGGGTTCGAGCCCCTCATCGCCCATCGCCCAAATCGTCACCCCGCAAGCACCTCGCTCCGCGGGGTGAAGTCGTTTCTAGGGCCGGCCGTCCCGTGGTAACCCTCGTGGTCACAAACCGCGCCGATTGAGAGCGGTCAGACGCTCTCCCAGACAGCCGGCGTGCTGCTCCACCCGGTACTCTACGGCCTCCGATCGGTGGCGGACGGTTCCCAGGTGCGCGTAGACCCGCTGCACCATGGCCGGCGAGCTGTGGCCGAGCTCCCGACTCACAGTGTAGATCGAGACCGGCGCCCCGCCATCGAGCGTCTGCAGCCGCGTCGCGGCATACGTGTGCCGGAACATCCTCGAGCGAATCTCTCCCCGCTTCCAGCCGGCGCGCGCGGCTACGTGATCCAGCAGCTCCCGCGTGTCGGTGAGGATCGCCTCAGTACCCGTCGCCATCGAAGGGAAGAGCAGGTCACCGGACGGCCGATGCGGGCCCCGCAGGTAGTCGCGGAGGATCTCCTCCAGTTGCGGCCAGAGGGGCACAATGCGCTGTGAGCCGCGGGTCCTGAGCCGGCGCCAGGCGTTCTCCCGATAGGTGACGGTCTTCCGCTCGAGGCTCATATCGTCGAGATCGAGCCCGTAGATCTCCGTCTCACGCGCCCCGGTGAGCAGGAAGGTGGCCACCAGCGGATAGGCGAACGGGGTTCCGTCCACCGGCGCGACATAGGTCCGCGCCGCTTCCAGCAATAGGGCCGCATCGGGCACCTCGAGCCACCGGGCCTCCCCTGGCTTGCCAGACGGCTTCTCAAGCAGGGCAGCGACGGGATTGTAGCCGGGCGGCACGTATCCCTCGGATGCGGCGCGGCGGAACACGCCTGAGAGGGCGTTCAGGTGATGGCGCACGTTGCCGTCGCCCATGGTGCCGCCGCGGCGGTTGGGCTCGCCCCTGAGCGAGGCGACGAGCTGGCGGATGTGTTCGACGGTGACGGCGTTGGGGTCGCGGTCGGTGCCCAGGATCCGGAGCACCCGACGGAGATCCGCTTCCAGCGCTCCGAGCACGTAGCGGTGTACCGGCCGGATTCCGCCTTGGCCACCAGATGGAGCTCGGCGGCCTTCCCCAGTGTGATCTGCTTGACCGACCCGTGAAGCACGCGACCGAGCCGCTTGGCCTCGAGCTGCCGAACCCGCGCGGACGCGAGCGCCTGGGCAATATCGAGGTTGGTAGTGGCCAGCTTCTCGCCGGGCGCGGTGAGGGCCTCCTGTCCGACTCGCTGCCGCCCGGGCGGCGCAAGGGTTTCCCAGCGACGACGAGGAACTGCCGGGCCTGTTCGACTACTTCGCCCTCGCTAACGCGCGGATCCGGATCGACAGATATGAGTTCTTCATTGTGGCGACCGACCAGGTGGGGGCCTACTACCCTGGCCAGCTCTCGCGGCCGGACGGAGGCGAACGGTCGGGGTGACGATCGCCTGGTCGGAACGCCAACTGGCGGAGTACTCTACGAGCTATGCAGTCGGTGGCTGAGTCGAAGAGTCAAGCGGCCGAGCTGTCGGACCTTGATCCCGGTATAGCGGAGACCGTCCATGCCCTGCGCAGGTGCGGGGTGCCGACCTACGAGTCCTGCCAGGGGGGCCCGGGCCACACCTTCCCCGAGCCGACAGTGAGATTCAGCGGCGGCCGGGAGCAGGGAGTTCAGGTCTTGGGGCTGGCACTCCAGCTCCGCCTCCCGGTGCGAGCCCTCAAACGAGTTTGGCGTGTCGTCGATGGTGAACCGGTTGGACCGCACTGGGAGCTGACGTTCTACCCACCCATGAAGAGGTTACCGGGGGGATTCCGCGGCGACTCAGCGTTATCCAACTCGGTGCATTGCTCGCACACCGGCAAGCCTCCGAGCCCCTGAATGCGCTCGTGGGCCGGGATGCGTGTCCCCTCTGGGCAATCGTCTCGCCGGTGACACCGCGAATGGCCCTCGGCATAGTAGTAATCGGTCATGAACGGGGTCATCTGGTGCTCTCCTGTTGCGAAGGACGTGAGGCTGGACACCCCCTCACTCCAATAACGCAAACTGCCTCAGATACGCAAAGCCGTCACGCTACGAAGCAGGAGACCGTTTACCGAGGAGATCGTTGCCGGCACCTACCACTTCGGGCAGCCGTTCGATTCCTTCCCAGAGCGCCGCCAGGAACTCGAGCCGGTCGCCGGGCGAGAGCTTGGCGTAGGGATCTGGCGGGGATGTGTTCATGCGGTATCATAGAGGTCGCGGAGGGCGGGCACGAGCATTCGGGCGCCTCCGTCGGCAACACCCACGCTCACACGGAGAACGACGATGCTTCGACCTCCTTGGTCCTGCGCCGCCGGCGCTGTGATTCTCGCGTTGACCGTCTCGCATCCCGCAGCCGCGCAGGCCCCGGCACCGAGCCCGGCCGCAGCGGCTGCCCCCACGACCTCGTTAGCCCCCACGCTCGCCGCCACCCACCTCGGCTTCTCGGCCGAGGACCACGCGCCGCTCACGGTCAACGCCTCCGCCGCCCGCATGGGCCCGAGCGAAGGCAAGGCCGCCGCGATCGTGGGCGCCGCCGTGGTGGTCACCGGCCTCGTGGTCGGCGGTGACGCCGGCACCCTGATCGCCATCGGCGGCGCCGGCATCGGCCTGTTCGGTCTCTACGTCTGGCAGCGGGGCGACTAGCGAGCACCCCCGCTGGGGGTCATTGCCCGTTTACCGAAGGTTGCTGGCGCCGGGGCCACAGCGGACCGGTAACCCGTCGATTGCCTCCCAGAGCGCCTCCAGCAGCGTCGGCGGCACCCGCGCGAGCCGGGCATCGAAGGCCAGGAGCTCGAGCCGC
>JBBSHB010000161.1:0-6491 GCA_038253515.1 Gemmatimonadales bacterium
CGAAATGGGCGGGCTGTGGCTGCACCCGATCAAGCTCATCGACGGTTTCTGGGCACAGGTCACGGACATGGCCACCAATGAGCACATCGCCCTGTCGGAGAGCACCGAGTTCGTCAATTACCCTCATGGCAATCGGTTCAGGTATGGGCCGGCATTGGACAGCCTGGAGATCGAGCGATTTCAGTTCAGTCCGGACGGCCAGCAGGGATTGATCGTTCAGTACAGCTTCAAGAACGCCGCCGCTCGCAGGCGAGCGTTGCACTTTCAGTTGTCCGTCAAGACGGATTTACGTCCCGTATGGTATTCAGAGCACCTCGGGATCAGAGACGCTCAGGACACCGTCGCCTGGCACTCGAAACAAAGTCTCTTCATCGCCAAGGACACCGGCAATCCCTGGTTCTGCGTCTGGGGAGCCACTCCTTCCGTTGGTGCGCAGCCAATCGCCCAGCCACCGCCGATACACACGAGCGGAATGGGAGTTACGGCCGCCTCCCGATACAGCATCTCGGTCGTCCCGCATGGCACCTCCAGCCTGACGTTCGTCATCGCAGGGTCGGCAGCAGGGCAACGCGCCGCCGTCAACAGCTACGAGTATCTGGCACGGCATCATGCGGAACTCCTGGCGACAAAAGTGGCACACTATGCCTCGATCATCGACCGGGCCAGGATAAGAATTCCCGACCAGCGCCTGCAAGAGGTCTACAACTGGGTGAGGGTCAACACGGAGTGGCTGGTCAGGGACGTTCCCGGCATCGGCCGCGGGCTCGGTGGCGGCCTGATGGAGTACCCATGGTGGTTCGGGACTGAAACGTATTCCCTGCAAGCGCTCACCGCGACGGGCGATTTCGATCTCGCGAAACACACACTCCGATTGTTGAAGAATCAGTCGATGAAAGCCAACGGCAACGGCCGGATCGTGCACGAGATCACGACCAACGGCGCGGTGTCGAATCCAGGGAACACTCAGGAAACCGCACAGTTCATCCTGACCGTGGGCAAGGTGGTCGAGTGGACGGGCGATCTGGACTTCGCGAGAGAGATGTACCCCGCCATGAAGCTGGGCATCAGGTGGCTTCTGACCGACATGGACCAGAACAAGAATCTGTTCCCTGAGGGTTACGGGATCATGGAGGTGTCCGGCTTGAACGCGGAGTTGATCGATGTCGCGGTGTACACCCAGCAGGCGCTCAAGGCCACAGCGCGGGTTGCCGGTACTCTGGGAGAGCCAGTCGCGGCAGAGCGATACCAGCGGCTGGCCTCAGAACTGGCAGCGAGAATCAACCAACGCTTCTGGGTCGAAGGGGACAGCTCGTACGCCGATTTCTACGGCAGCAGATCCCAGGCTGTCAGTGCCGCGGAGGGAGCGATCAAACAGATAGGACTGAAAGGGGCGAGCAAGCTGACCCGGAGAGACAAGGAGCTGATCGGATACTACCAGCGGCTGAAGCAGAGATTCTCCGCGATGCCGGATAGGAGCAGAGGCTGGCTCACGAACAAGAACTGGGTCATCACGACGCCGATGGAATCCGGCATTGCCCCAAGAGCACGGGCGATACGGCTGCTGGACAGAATCCGCCACGACAACACCGGAGAATACGGGCCCTTCCTGTCCGCCGCCGACAGAGGGGCGATGATGACGATCTCGACCGGCGTGCAGGCCGTCTCGGAAGGCAACTACGGGCGCACCGACGAAGCGCTGTGGTATGTAGACCGGATCGTGCAGACCTTCAATCGGGTCTCGCCAGGCTCGATTTCGGAAATGATGCCCGACTATGGCTGCTTTACGATCGCATGGACCAGCTATGGCATCGTGCTGCCGCTGATCCAGCATGTTTTCGGCATTCAGCCGGATGCGATGAACAAGACCGTGGTCTTCGATCCTCATCTGCCTACCGGTTGGGAGGACATGAGCATCGACGCTCTCCCCGTGGGTACCAATACTGTTTCTTTCTCGCGCGCCAGGACCGGCAGGGGGATCGAGTACGATGTTGAAGCCAAGGAGAATGGGTGGAGTTTCGTCTTGAAAGGGAAAGCCTTGCCCGGCGCCAAATATTATCTGAACGGCAGAGCCGTTGCTTTCACCTCCTCCGGCATTCGTATGGGCGGACGGAAGAATCAGGTGCTGGTGGTTCAGCACGAGTGACCATCGGGGAGCGCACGTGGCGGGGCGGGACGTCGAGCCCTCCACCTATCGAGGCGAACTGGTACCCAGAGCCTGGGATGGTTCTCCACCTCCCGGGCTGGAACGATGAGGCGATCGGTGCGGGACTGTTGGAAGCGGCTTCGCAAGCTGCGGCTGCCGCTGTAAATTCAGTCACCTCCCTTCTGGAGTACCCCATGCACCCGTACCTGGGTCACGCCGTGGGCCTGCTGGTCGCACTCACCTGGGCCGACCTCTCCGCGCAGCAGTCCGCGTGCACGCTGTACACTCCCGCCGACATCGAGACGATCACCGGCGCGAAAGCGACGGAGCCCCACCCGACGAACATGATCATTCCGGAAGGGCCCGAGAAGGGCCAGCCGGTGAACGGCTGCATGTGGGGGGTGGCCGGCAATGGGATGGTCGCGGTCAGCATGATGCCGGCCCCGAAGGGCGTCTCCCGCGAGGAGGGCATCGCGAAGCTCAACCAGGTGTACGGCGAGCTCAAGGCCCAGCAGTGGACTGAGGAGAGGAAGGACTTCCCCGACGGCTTTTGCTCGATCATGACCCCGCCACCCTCGAAGAAGGACACCCCCATCCTGGCGGGCTGCGTCGTCGAAGTGAAAGGGATCCTGATGTCGTCCAGTTTCATGAGTCCGACTGAGAAGCTTTCCATGGGCAAGACCAGGGCACTCATGGACAAGGCAGTGAGCCACATGCACTAAAGGCTCCAGCCGAGGACCCCGATGCAAGGTCTGGAGCTCGCCGTCGTCCTCTTGACCGTCGCAGCCGGCCTGCGCGTCCTCGCTGGCCGGCTCAACCTGCCCCATCCCGTCCTCCTGGTCCTCGGCGGCCTCGCCCTCGCCGCCATCCCCGGCCTCCCCCGCATCGAGTTTGAGCCGGAGACCCTGTTCCTCCTCTTCATCCCGCCGCTGCTCTACCTGGCCGCCTTCACCACCTCGTTCCGCGACTTCCGCGCGCAGCTCTGGCCCATCGCCCGGTACGGCACCGTCGTCGTACTGCTCACTATCGCCGCGGTCGCCGCCGTCGCCCACGCGCTCGTCCCCGAGATCACCTGGCCCGCCGCCTTCGTGCTCGGCGCCATCGTCTCGCCGCCCGACCCGGTGGCCGCGATCGCGGTCATGCGCCGCCTCGGTGCCCCGCGGAGGATCGTGACGATCCTGGAAGGCGAAGGGCTGGTGAACGACGCCACCGCGCTGGTGGCCTACCGCGTCGCAGTGGCCGCCGTGGTGACCGGTGTCTTCTCTCCCGGCCGCGCGGCGCTCCAGTTGCTCGTCTCCGGCGCCGGCGGCGTGGCGGTTGGCCTCGGGGTCGGCTGGCTCATCGGCCAGGTCCGCCGCCGCACGCCCAAGTTCCCCATCGTGGAGAACACGATCTCCCTGTTGACGCCGTTCCTGGCCTACATCCCCGCCGACTGGCTGGGACTCTCCGGCATCCTCGCCGTGGTGGCCGTCGGGCTCTACCTCGACCGGCTGGGGCCCCGGATCGTGAGCGCGGCCACCCGGGTGCAGGCGGAGTCGATGTGGACCATGATCCAGTTTCTCCTGGAGAGCTTCATCTTCATGATGGTCGGCCTGGAGCTGCCCTACGTGCTGCGCGCGCTTCGGTCGCACAGCCTGGCCGAGCTGGCAGGTTACGGCGCGGTGGTGGCCCTCACCGCCACCGTCGTGCGCTTAGTGTACACCTTCGCCGCCGTGCTGCTGCTGCGAATCACCCGCCGCCGCCGCGGTCAACCGGCGGCGCCCTCCTGGGGCGAGGCCACCTTCATCGGCTGGACCGCCATGCGGGGCGGCGACTCGCTGGTCATCGCCCTGGCGCTGCCGCTGCGCACCGCGGCCGGCCGGCCGTTCCCCGCCCGCGAGCTGATCATCTTCCTCACCTTCGCCGTCATCTTCGACACGCTGGTGCTGCAGGGACTCACCCTCAAGCCGCTGCTCCGTCGGCTCGGGCTCAAGGACGGCGGCGAGCTGGACGTCGAGGAGGCCCATGCGAGGCGGGTCGCGGCCGAGGTGGGACTTGAACGACTGGATGAGGAGGGACGGCGGGACGGGGTCGATCCCGAGGTGGTCACCTTCCTGCGCCGGAAGTACGCCGGCCGTGTCGACCGCTGGTCCGCGCGCGACCGTGACGTCCATGGGGCCGAGGACGCGGAGCACCGCGCCCTGGCGGACCGGGACGGAACTGGCGCCGAACGGGAGGCCACCGGGTACCGCCGCCTCCGGCGCGCGATGATCGACGCCGAGCGGCGGGCCGTCGTCGACCTGAGGGATCAAGGCGTGATCGGCGACGAGGTCCTCCGGCGGGTGCAGCGCGACCTGGACCTGGAGACCATGCTGCTGGAATCGGGGGAGGACGACGCGCCGGAATCACCCTACGACACGCTGTGAGCCGACGAAAGGCCCCGCCGGCGCACATCCGCGGTCGGGGAGACCGCGGAACGGCCGTGCGTCGGCGGGCCTGGTTCCGTTCGCCTCAGAAGCCGAAGCGGTAGTTCAGGCCGGCGGTGTAGACGATGTCGGCCTGCGTCTTGTCGAAGCCGAAATCGTCGACTTTGTACAGGTAGGTGGTGCCCTGCGCGAAGAGCCCGAGGCCGTTGGACGGCAGGACATACTCGAGGCCGAGCCCGCCCTTGCCCGCGAACTTGGTGACCGACGCGAGGCCGGGGGAGTTGCTCGGGTCGAGGGTGACGGCGCCGGCGCCGAGGACCAGATACGGCGCGATGCCGCCAGCCGTCGGGTAGCGGAACTGGACGTCACCGCCGTAGAAGAGGCGGTTGAGCTTCTCGCCGGCGAGGGCAGGTGCACCGGAGCCATTGATCCTGCCCTGCGCGTAATCAAAGGTGCCGCGCACCGCGACATAGGGATTGACCTGCAGGCCGACGCCGCCGCCGGCAGTCCAGCCGGTCTTTCCCTTGGCGGTCTTGGCCTCGTTCAGGTCGGTGACCGGCGAGTACCCGCCTCCCTGGCCGAAAACGACGATAGCTCGGTCGAGTCCGGCGGATGCGGCGGATTGGGCGGATGCGCTGGTGGGCGCGGTGAGTGCGAGGGCGGCTACGGCGGCCGCGGCGAGGGACGAGACACGCGCGAGCATGGCACGACTCCTTGTGTTGCGTTCGACCCTGCTGACTTCGGGGAGTGGGGCCGGCAGGGTGTTCGGCCACTCCTGAACTTGGGCGATCGACCATTTAACATACCGGCTGGTCGGTCGGCAAATAAATATGCCGCCCGGCTTGGTATGTCAAGCCCCATACCGGCCGGCCGGTATTTCGGCGGCCACGACGCTATATTCAGGCATCGCAATCGACTGGCAACAATGACGGAGGGCCGATGCCACAAGAAACAGCGGACAGAATGGATCTGGACGGCGGCCCGGGAGAGCAGGGGCGGCGTGGCCGGGGCCGGCCTCGCGGGTGCGGGGACTGTCGCGATCGGCTCCTGGAGGCCGCGTCGTCCGTGTTCATCGAGCTCGGCTACGAGCGGGCGACGCTCCAGGACATCGTCGACCGGGCCGGGGTCTCGAAGGGCGCGCTGTACCACTACTTCGACTCGAAGGACCGGCTCTTCCTCGAGCTCATGCGGGAGCGCTTGAAGGCCACCTGCGCCGCCGGCCAGGCGTTGGTCGCGGCGGCCGAGCCCACGAAGTCGCGCGAGGCGCTGCTTCGGGAGCTTCTCCAGGCGATGTGGGCCAACATGCAGCAACCCGGCATGCTGGAGCTCACCCGCCTGATGATGACCGAGCTGCCCAAGTTCCCCGAGGTCGGTCGCGCGGTCTTCGACGAGATCGTCGCCCCGGCGCGGGAGACGACGCGGCAGATCTGGGACCGCGAGGGGCCGGCCACGTGCGGCCGGCACGCGCTCATCGACACCATCGTGGCCCTGCTCCCCAGCATGATGCTCGGCGTGACCCTCACGCAGCATGCGTTCAGGGACATCGATCCGGCCGGCACGGGAACGGCACAGGCGGGGACGGTAGTCGTTGACCTGCTGCTCCGCGGCGCGCTCGCTAGCGTGGAGGCCGTTGAGTCCGGGACCATGCCCAGGCCGAAGACTAGCCGGCAGACGTAGCGGAGCGCGTGGCCACCGGCCACGCGGGTTCAGCGCGACCTGGTAGCTGGAGAGGGTCCCGCGTCCCGGCACGCGGCTTGCCCGAAGGACCGCGGGTCATTCCGCCGACTCCGTCGTCCACGCCTACAGCCCGAGTACGGTCCATGCCGCTTCCGCGCTCCCTCGCTTGGGTCCTCGCCGCCACCGCCGCCACCGCGGCCCTCGCGGCCTGCCACGAGTCCGCCGCTCCCGATCCGGGCCTCTCCGACGAGCAGACCGTCGCTGTC
>JBBSHB010000162.1:0-6476 GCA_038253515.1 Gemmatimonadales bacterium
CTCCCGCAGGAAGCTGGCACACACCGCCCGGTTCTCCGTGGCGGTCTGCACCAGCCCCAGCAGGCGCTTCTCCCCCGTGACGGTCACGCCGAGCGCGATCACGAGCGCATCGGCCGCGAAGGTCTTCCCGTCGACCAGGAGAACCAGCCACTCGGCGTCCTCGAGCGGCCGCTCTTGCAGCTGCCGGAGCTGGCGCGCGCTGGCCTGGATGAAGCGCCGGGACACGCTCGAGCGCGCCAGCCCGAAGGCTTCGGGCACCGCCTCCGCGGCGGCCGCGTACTCCCGACAGGAGAGCCCCCCGAGCACGCGGCGGAAGAGCCCGGCGTCCAGCGCCCGCGGCGTCGGGAACGCCTGGTATGTCGCCAGCGGGCGCTCCTGCTGTCGCCGCTGATCCCGGACGCGTGGCACCCGGATCGGGAGCTTCTGATCCGCGAGATAGACCGACCCCGCTTGGGCGCCCCACCGCACCACATCCGGCTGGCCATCCCCGCGGGCGTACCGCGCCCCCGCGAGGGCCGTGACCTCCGTCTGCAGCGCCTCTTCGATCGCGCGCAGCCCCAGCGGGATCAAGGCCTGGATCATGGCCAGCCGGGTAGCCCCCTCGTCGAGCGGTACCGTGACCGGGCCATCGCCCGCGTCGCCTCGCTGGCGCTGCGGGGCCTGCCCTCGTACTCTTCGCA
The DNA here is from genome assembly GCA_038253515.1 of Gemmatimonadales bacterium. GTDB lineage: Bacteria > Gemmatimonadota > Gemmatimonadetes > Gemmatimonadales > GWC2-71-9 > CAVVWJ01. The sequence continues at coordinate 681 of JBBSHB010000162.1, forward strand.
TGGGTGGTGTCCTCGTGTTGTGAGCGGAAATCCTTGGCCGGATCGACGCTCTAATATCGAGGCACCACCCGAATTTCAACTAGCCCTGGGACTCACCCGCATTGCCCCTCCGTCACGTGTTGCGGCCTTGTATCTACCAATTCGCTGAATCTGCAGTGGGGTGCGACAGCTCGTTCTGCCTTGTAGGGCGTTCTCGCTGCAATAGTACAGCCGAAGTGATCCTCCGTTGCCCTCGGAGCCCCATTCCTTACCTTTGTCGAATGCGGCTGCTCCTCGTCGAGGATGACCGTCACCTGCGAGGCTTCCTCCGGAAGGCCTTCCGAGAAGAGGGCTATGCCGTGGATGAGGCCGAGTCGGGAGATCGCGCGGTCGCGCTGGCGCTCGCGGCCGGTTACGATTGCATCGTGCTCGACGTCATGTTGCCCGGGCGGGACGGCTTCGCGGTGGTGAGCGACTTGCGTGAGCGAGGGGTTACTACACCGATTCTCCTGCTGACGGCCCGGGATGAGCTGGCGGCGCGAGTCCGCGGCCTCGAGGGCGGGGCCGATGACTACCTGACCAAACCGTTCGATCTGGCCGAGCTGGAGGCACGCGTCCTGGCCCTCATCCGCCGATCCCACTTTCGGCACCAGGAATCCGTTCTCTCCGTCGGTGACCTCTCGGTCGATCTGCTCAAGCGCCGGGTCACCAAAGGCGGAAAGCCGATCGATCTCTCGCCCCGGGAGTACGCGCTGCTCGAGTTCCTGATGCGCAACGCCGGCCGCACCGTGTCGCGCACCCGGATCGCGGAGGCCGTGTGGAATTACCAGTTCGACAGCGAGACCAACGTGGTCGACGTCTACATCGCCTATCTTCGAAAGAAGGTGGCGCCGGGACCCCAGGGAGCGGTGATCCGCGCGGTCCGTGGCGTGGGCTACTGCATGGAGGCGTCGTGATCGAGCGCCGCCTGGGCGAGGTCCTGAGGGGGCGATTCGGCCGCCTCGTGTGGCTGACGCTCGCTGTCTACGCCGGGCTGGTCATCGTCCTGTTCGCCGCCTTGAGCGAGCTCGCGTTGCGCCGGTCGCTCGAACACACGGCCGACGCGGTGCAGTCGCTGATCGGACTCTATGCGGACCCCGACGGTGGACGGACCGCGGTCGCCCCCGGCATGCTGGCCGACCGCCTCATCGGCATGCACGACCCGTTTCTCATCACGCGCACCATGCCGGCCGGCCGCACGGGACGCACCATCTACTTCCTGTCACCCTCGATGCCCGCGAAGCCGGTCCAAGCGGACTCGGCCGCCTCATCCGACGCGGTGCGGGATCAGCTCGCTCGCGTCGTCGGCGAGCGGGGCCGCTGGCGCTACCGGATCCTCCACCGCCGAGCCGGGGAGTTCGACATCATGGTGGCGGGGAGCAGAGGTCCGTACGCCGTGGCGGTCGGCGGCCTCGCGCTCGTCACGCTGCTCCTGGTCCCAGTGAGCGCACTGCGTGCACGTCGCTCGGCCGGCCGGTCGGTCGATCGGGCGCTCCTCCCGCTCGCTCGCGTGGTGGAGGAGACGCACGCGCTGGGTCCGGGAGACCTGAGCCAGCGCACCACCACCCCGACCGGGGTGGTCGAAGTCACCGAGTTGTCCGATGCGCTCAACCGGCTATTGGTCCGCGTGGAGCGATCGCACCATGCCCTCGAGGGATTCACCGCCGATGCCAGCCATGAGCTACGGACGCCGCTCACCTTTCTCCGCGCCCAGGCGCAGTGGGCCCTGAATGAGCGACGTGGCGCGCACGACATGCGCGAGGCGCTGGCCGGGATCGCCCGGGAGAGCGATCACATGACCCGGATGGTCGAAGACCTGCTGCTCATCGCCCGGGGAGAGAACCGACAGCTCGCCGTCGAGCGCCAGGCCTTCGACCTGGTGCCGGTCGTGCGGGAAGTCGAGGAGATCGCCACCGCGATGGCGGCTGGGCGCGAGGTGAGCATCCGCGCGGACGTAAAGGGTCCCCTGCAGGCGCTCGGCGACGCCGGACGGACCCGGGAGATCCTCCTCAATCTCGCCTCCAACGCCGTGCGGTACACCATCGCCGGCAGCATCGTGTTCACCGGCGAGCAGCGCGACGGCTTCGTCGGCGTGGCGGTGCGGGACACCGGCGGCGGGATCGAGGCGGAGCACCTGGCGCGGGTTTTCGACCGCTTCTACCGGGTGGACCGCTCGCGCAGCCGGGCGCACCGCGGCGCCGGACTCGGCCTTACGATCGCCCGGCTCCTCGCCGAGCTGCAGGACGGCCGGATCGCGGTCGAGAGCGTGTCGCATGAGGGGAGCACCTTCGTGCTCTGGCTTCCAGCGGCATGAGGCGTTTATGAGAGGGCGATGAGACTTCTCTAATCCGGCTCGCAATCGGTTCACCTCGCCAACCACCCCATTCAGATTTGCTCCCGTCATGACCGGAACCCCCCGGCCATGCGCGAACGACACACCAGGGAGCAGACAACCATGAATGCCGCGTGGAGGCTTTCGCTGGCGGGCGGGTTCGCCGTCGCGCTCGCCGCTTGTTCCAACACCGATCGAGTCACCAGTCCCACCGCCGACCTCGAGCCCTCGCTGAGCGAGGGCGCCGCTGGCGCCGCCGGCACGGTCTACGCGGGGACGAACGGCGCCCAAGCGAACGCGGTGCTGGTCTTCACCCGAGCGGCGGACGGCAGCCTATCCGGACCGCGGGCCTTCGTGACCGGCGGGCAGGGCACCGGCGGAGGGCTCGGCAACCAGGGCGGGGTGGTCTTGAGCGACGACAACCGGCTGCTGTTCGCCGTGAACGCGGGGAGTAACGACCTTTCGCTCTTCGCCGTGCGGCCGGGCGGGCTCGAGCTGCTCGATCGGGTCTCCTCGGGGGGCGTGCAACCGGTCAGCGTCACCGTGCACGGGCGGCTGGTCTACGTGCTCAACGCGGGGGGCACCGGCAACATCTCCGGGTTCGTGGTCGCCGAGAACAGGCTCCAGCCGCTCGCCCTCTCCAGTCGGCATCTGAGCGCCGCCGCCGCAGGGGCAGCGGAGATCTCGTTCGATCCGGCGGGGCGCCTGCTCGTGGTCACGGAGAAGGCGACGAACGTTATCGGCACCTACACCGTGGGGCCCGACGGCCTCGCCACCGGTCCGACGGCGCGGCCGTCGGTGGGGGCCACGCCGTTCGGCTTCGCGTTCAGTCAGAAGGGCACGCTGGTGGTGTCCGAGGCGTTCGGTGGAGCGCCTGGCGCCGGTGCGCTCTCGTCCTATCAGGTCGGCGCGGAGGGCGCGCTCAGCGTGATCAGTCCGTCGGTCGGCACCACGGAGAACGCGGCCTGCTGGGTCGTCATCACTCAGAGCGGGCGCTTTGCCTACACCTCGAACACCGGCAGCGGGACGCTTTCCGGCTACGCCCTCGCCCCCGACGGACGTCTGCGCCTTCTGGACCCCGACGGCGTGACAGCGACCACCGGCGCCGGGCCGATCGATCTGGCCCTGAGCCGCAACAGCCGATTCCTCTACTCGCTGAATAGCGGCCCGGGAACGATCAGCGCGTTTCGCGTGGAGTCCGATGGGCGGCTGACCGCGATCACCGGCGCTACAGGTCTGCCCGCGGGCGCGAACGGGCTGGCGGCGCGATAGGGCACGGAATCCTGGCGCCCTGGTGGCCCTCCCCCCGGCCCCTGGACGTGACGGCTGTCGCTTGGACTCTCGGACAGAGATCCAATCAGCGGCGGCCGACGTTGTGTCAGACGGAGTTCTCGAACACCGCCGCGTCCACCAACAAGGAGACCTTGCATGCCTCGCTTCCTCCGCTGTTCCAGCCTGGTCCTGCTCGGCGTGCTCGCCGTCGGAACGGTCGTCTCGCCGCACCCCCTCGGCGCCCAGCAGGACACCGGAATGATGCAGCACGACTCGACGAAGATGGGCCATGGAGCGATGATCGGTCACGACAGCGCCATGGGCCCCGATATGATGTTCATGGGAGCCGCCGACCTGAAGGCCGCCGGCGACTATGAGATCGCCGGGACCGAGAGTAAGCCGCAGATCAAGCTGACCGACAACTTCTCCGTCGAGCCGGCGCCGGATCTCTACCTGGTGCTCGCGACGGGCAAGACGCCGGACAAGGAGGCGCTCTACGTGGCGAAGCTCAAGCAGGCGCAGGGCAGCCAGAGCTACGACCTCCCGAAGGGCAAGGACCTCACCAAGTACACCACGCTGCTGATCTGGTCCAAGAAGCAGAGCCGTGCGGTGGCAAGCGCGGAGTGGCACCCGTCGGGTGGGGGGATGATGGAGCACAAGTAGCCATCTGGCGGCTCCATCCTCCACGCGCATGGCGACGCCGCCCACTCGCGCGCATCGCGTGCCCTGGCGTACTTTCTACCGCAACCGTGGTGGAGCTGCAGCTCACGGACTTCTGCGGAGACGGCCATGGCGGAGGGATTTCCCCAAGCACGGTTCGAACCATTGGCGTGGTACCGGGAATACCCGGTGGCTGAAATGGAGCGGCGGAGCCGGGAGTTCGCCGCCGCTCTCGCGCTGCGCCGTACGGTGCGCCAGTTCAGCAACCGGCCGGTGCCGCGACAGGTGATCGAAGCCTGTCTGGAGGCCGCGAACACCGCCCCCAGCGGCGCCAATCTCCAGCCGTGGCATTTCGTCGTGGTGAGCGACCCCGCGCTCAAGCGTCGCATCCGGGAGGCGGCCGAGGCAGCCGAACGTGACTTCTACGCCACCGCCCCGGCGGAATGGCTCGCCGCGCTCGCGCCGCTCGGCACCGATGCGGACAAGCCGTACCTCGAGACGGCGCCGTATCTCATCGCGGTCTTCGCGCAGCGCTACGGGCGGACGGCCGGGGGGCGCCGGTTGGCTCGCTACTACGTGATGGAGTCGGTGGGGATCGCGACGGGACTGCTGCTCGCGGCGCTGCATCACGCCGGTCTGGCGACGCTCACCCATACGCCCAACCCGATGGGCTTCCTGAACGCGGTGCTCGAGCGCCCGTCGAACGAGCGGCCGATCATGCTGGTCGTCGCGGGATACCCGGCGCCGGATGCCGTCGTCCCCCTGCTGACACGCAAGCCACTGGCGGCGGTGGCGACGTTTCGGTGAACGGGCGCCCTTCGGAGCCGCTACGGCCACCTGCCGTGGCCTTGGAATCGTCATACGGGGGAGCGAAGGTACTACTGTCGGTCGTTGGTAGATCCAACCTTCGATCAGTCCCATCCTGACCGCCCCGCTCTCGAGGGTAGGGGCTATAGGCCACAATGCTCCGCCCTCCCACAGCCCGCCGATGGAGCGCTGTGTACGTGGGTTCCTATAGGTCGCTTGCAGCCGATTAGCCTGTCGTTGGGCAGCACAACATCCATGCCTTATCTTTGGGTCATGCTAATCACTTTCGGTGGTCGATCCGCCCTTCTAGCGCCCCTGATCTTGCTTATCGTGGCCGCAGGCGCTCCGGCTGCGGTGGGCCAAACCCACACCGCTCGATCTCGGGAATTGCCCACGGCGCCGGTCGCGGTCTTGCCCGTGGCGCTCTACACCGCGCAGGCGAACGTCCAAGAACCATCGGACTCGACCAAGGCGGCTCTCGCCACCGAGGTGTTGCAAAGCCGGCTCCAGGAGCTCCTCCGCGAGCAGCTGATTTCGGCCGATCGCGTGGCGGCCGTCGCAGCATCCTCCCAAGCGCGGGCGAGGTCCGGCGATCAGCCCTGTAACGTCATCGTGGCCTGCGCCCGTCTGGTGGGACGCACGCTCCAGGCACCCTGGGCCGTCATGGCGAAGGTCAGCAAGACGAGCAACCTCATCTGGCTGTTCAC
>JBBSHB010000163.1:0-6463 GCA_038253515.1 Gemmatimonadales bacterium
CATCTCCCCCCGCAGCACGTTCAACAGCTGGGGCAGCTCATCCAGCCGGTACTGCCGCAGGACCCCGCCGATGGCCGTCACCCGGGGATCCCGCTGCTGGGCCCACACCGCCCCGCTGTGCTGCTCGGCATCGACCCGCATGGTGCGGAACTTGTAAATGGTGAACGGCCGCCCGCCGGTGTCGTGGCTCCGCCGGTGGTTGAGGGCCGCCGCCCCCCGCTGCCGCCGGTCCAGCCCGACCCGCTCCTGGGTGTAGAAGACCGGCCCCCGCGACGTCAGCTTGACCAGCACCGCGATCACCAGCATCACCGGCAACAGAGAGACCAGCGCCAGGGACGCGAGCACGAAGTTGAGCAGGCGCGTCGGCCACTGCTGCCGGCCCTGCTGGGGGGCGCCGCGCCGCTCCCGGTCGGGGATACGAGCCTCGTCGGCGCTCCAGACGGTCTGGAGCCGCCGCCGGGCAGCCTGGGCGTCGGTGCGCTCTATCAGCCCTTCCATCCATCGAATCACGTCTAATGGCCCGTCGCTGGTTGAAGCGGGTATGCGGCCGGCGCTGTTTCGCTAGCGACGGCGGAACCAGCAAGATCTATGCCTCTCAGCCCCGGCCCGAAATATCCGGTTGCGCTCCTGTATAGGACGACGGCGGTATGACTTAGCCATTCCCCAGGCGGCTCAGTCGAGTCCCGCGTGGATTCCGTGTGGATTGTGTGTGGTAAACTACCCTCAAGCAACTCGGTTGGCGCCACGGCGTCAAGCGCGGAGGGCCCACCACCGTACCAGAAGCACGCTACCCAGGGCAAGCAACAAATGGGTCAGGCCCCAGGTGACGACTCCGCCAAAGATCAGGAACGCCCACGCCAGAAGAGCGACGACGGCGACGACCAGCGTCAGGGACGGCATGTGGACTCCTCGCTCGGTTGATTCTCGGGAAGCTGCCCCGTATCTTATCTCCCGCGGTGACGGGGAGCCACATTATTGAGCCAACAGGTCCAGTGATGGGCCCGAATGCCGGGGCCGATGTCATGCCCCTCGGGGGAAGGCAGGAGTCTTGGTGAGGGCGCCGAACATTCTCATTGGGCTTCAATAATCCTCTCTGTTGCCGTATCCCACATGCGCCGGCCGGCTTTCGGTCGGCGCATGTGTGTTGAGGCGCGGCTTGACCTTGCCGCGGGTCCCCGCATCTTCCTCCCAGGACCAGTCACCGGGTCGTCCGATGCCGCGATGCAGCGTGACGCGGCGCGTGCATTTCAATGCCGCGCACCGCCTCAACAATCCTACGTGCTCCGACGCCTGGAACCGGGCGACGTTCGGCGTGTGCAACAACCCGAACTTCCACGGGCACAACTACGAGCTCGACCTCACGGTCGAGGGCGAGATCAACCCGGAGACGGGCTACGTCATGGACCTGAACCGGTTGAAGGACCTGGCGCAGGAGCGATTGCTCCAGCACCTGGATCACAAGAACCTGAATCTGGACGTCGCCTGGTTTCGCGACCTGAACCCGACCTCCGAGAACATCGCGCTGGTATGCTGGCGGGAGCTGCGGGCGGCGCTTCCCGCCGAACTATCGCTCCGCCTCCGCCTGTGGGAGACCCCGAGGAACTATGTCGACTACCAAGGCGGATAAGGACGCAGTGCCGACGCCGGACCGGCGCCGAGTCATCGAGGAGAGCGCCGTCCAGCCGCATCTCGAGCCGTTCGCCGATCAGGTTCGCGCGATCCTCGAAGCGCTGGGCGAGAGCCCGGAGCGCGAGGGGTTGCTCAAGACTCCCCAGCGCGTGGAGTCGTCGCTCCGCTTCCTCACGCAGGGCTACCGGATGACAGTGGAGGAGGTCATCGGCGACGCGGTGTTCGAGGAAGAGCACCAGAGCATGATCCTGGTTCGCGACATCGAGATGTATTCACTGTGCGAGCACCATCTGCTGCCGTTCTTCGGCCGGGCACACGTGGCCTACATTCCGGACGGCAAGATTCTCGGGCTGAGCAAGGTCGCCAGGATCGTCGACGTCTTCGCCCGCCGGTTGCAGGTGCAGGAACGCCTGACCGACGAGATCGCCGACGCGGTCATGGATACCCTCAAGCCGGCCGGGGTCGGGGTGGTGATCGAGGCCGCCCACTTCTGCATGATGATGCGCGGCGTGGAAAAGCAGAATTCGCGGGCCGTCACCAGCGCCCTCCGTGGCATCTTCCGAGACGACTCGAAGACCCGGGTGGAGTTTCTCCGTCTCGCGCACGGGGGCAGGCTGGCGGAGTGAGCGTCCTCGCCGGGCGCCTCGCCCTGGTGACCGGCGCCTCCCGCGGCATCGGCGCCGCCACCGCCGGGGCGCTGGCCGGTGCGGGCTGCCGAGTGCTTCGGGTCGCTCGCTCGCTGACGGAGGGAGCGCAGGGGGCCTTTCATGATCTTCCCTGCGATCTGATCGACTCCGCGCAGGTCACCAGGCTGGCCGAGCGAGTGGCCCGCGAGTTCGGTCCGCCCGAGATCGTGGTGAACAACGCCGGGAGCTTCCTGCTGCGCCCCCTGGAGCACACGACGGCCGCGGAGTTCGACGCCCAGGTGGGGATCAACCTGCGCGCCCCGTTCGCGCTCGCCCGCGCTTTCCTCCCGATGCTCCGCGGCGCCGGACGCGGCTGCTTCATCAGCATCGGCAGCGTGGCCGACCACCTGGGGCTTCCGGAGAACGCGGCCTACGCGGCCAGCAAGTACGGGCTCCGCGGTCTGCATGAGACCCTGCTGGCCGAGTATCGTGGGAGCGGGGTACGTCTGACGTTGATCTCGCCCGGGGCCACCGATACCGGGGCCTGGGACCCATACGATCCCGACCATCGCGTGGGCTTCCCACCGCGCGCCCGGATGCTCCGACCGGCCGACGTGGCCGATGCTATCCTCTTCGTGGTCACTCGGCCGCCGCACGTGCTGATCGACTGGTTGCGGCTGGAGCCGGCCTGATGTTTCCACCCCGTTTCCCGGACGCCTCGATGAACCACCATGCACGGTATGGTCTCCTCCCGCGTCTGCTCGCCATTGTGGGGGGCGCCGCCCTGCTGTCGACCGGTACCGCCTCCGCTCAGGCGGTGCTGCCGCCGCTGCCGGACAGCGCCGGCTGGGGCGTACACGTGCTCACCGCGGCGCGGGACCCGCAAGGCGCCCTCTGGGTGGGGACCTACGGCGCCGGGATGTATCGCCTGCCGAGCGGGGCCGATCGATGGCAGCCGATCCGGCACGACTCCTCCACCAGCACGTCGATCAGCATGGACTTCGTCCAGGCGATCGCGTTCGGTCCCCGGGGCGAAGTCTGGTACGGCACCGTCGGCAACGGGTGGGGGATCTCGCTCGACGGCGGCCGGACCTGGCGCAACTGGGCCTACGACCAACTGGGCCCCGAGTGGCAGTACGTCATCCCGGGCGGGATCGTCACCCGGGGGGACACCACGGTCATCGCCACCGCGGACGGCCTTCAGATCACCACCGACGACGGCGAGCACTGGATCGCGATCGACGACTCGACGGGGCCGGCGGCGCGGGGACCCGCGGACACGGCCATCCGGCTGCTCTCCAACGAGTACGTTCGGCGGCTCGCCGCCGACCGCCGAGGCTGGAACGTCACCACGCTGCGAGGCAACCAGCGCCTGCAACATACCGACAGCGGCTGGACCTCCACGCCCATGGCCGCGGCCGCGTTTCCGCCAGCCAACGCGATCCTCATCGGCCGGCAGCAGTATCACGGCACCCCTTGCGGCCTCAGGCCGGTGACCGACACGCTGCCATGCCTTCGGAGCCGCGCGCCCGCCGCCGCCCCACCGGCGGCGCCGCTGACCGTCTGGATGCACCGCCCGATCGCCGGCTCGAACAATCCGTACATCGACCAGACCTACCGCTACGGCTCGAGGATGGGCGGCTTCTTCCAGCAGCACCAGGGCGTCGAGTTCAACAACCCGGACGGCACGCCGGTGATGGCCGCCCTCGGCGGGAAGGTGGTCTATGCCGGGCCGGCGGAGGCGGGGGCACTGACCGTCACCATCCGGCACGACACGACGGTGGCGGCGCATGGAAAGCGCTACCGGATCTACTCCACCTACTACCACAACAGCTCGCTGGCCGTGAAGGTGGGCAACCGGGTGCAGACCGGGCAAGTGATCTCCCGGGTGGGAAACACGGGGCGCGCGACCAACGATCATCTGCACTTCGAGATGGCTGCCTCGCCCACCGACTCGATCGGCGCGATCGTCGACTCGCTGCAGCGCTTTCCGCCGTATACCACCAACCCGGAGCTCTGGCTCGTGCCGCTCCCGGGTACCGGGATCGTCGCGGGCCAGGTCTTCGACGGGGCAGGGGCGCCGGTCTTGCAGGCCCGGATCTACGGGATCCTGAAGCGGGAGCCCAGTGAGACGCCGTTGTCCTACGCCGAGACCTATGGCGACAAGGCCCACTCCCATCCGCTCTATGGCGAGCACTTCGCGGTGAGCGACGTGCCGGCGGGCACCTACGTGATCGGGACGACGATCGAAGGGAAGAAGCTGTTCCGTCAGGTCACGGTCGAGCCCGGCATGCTGACCTGGGTGGTGTTCAAGCCCTGATGTTCATCGAGCTCACCGATCACCTGCGGTGCCCGGCCGATCACGACCAGCAATTCCTGGTGCTCCTGCCTCACCGGATGGAAGGCAGGTCGGTGCGAGAGGGCCAGCTCGGTTGCCCGCTCTGTCATCGGATTTTCAGCCTGGAGGCCGGCGTGCTCGACGTGGGTGGCGCTCCAGCGGTGGAGGACGCTCCGAGCGCCCTCGACGCCGAATCGCTCAGCGCTCTGGTCGGACTTGGCGGTCCTGGCGGCTATCTCGTGCTGGTGGGCCCCCCGGCGGCCGCCTGGCGAGAGGTGGCGCGGCTCAATCCCGGCGTCGGCCTCGTCGCGGTGAATCCACCTGGCGGGGTGCCCGACCAGGAGTTTCTGAGCGTCCTGCGGGGCGGCCGGCTGCCTCTCAAATCCCATTCGATGCGCGGCGTCGTGCTCGGCCGGCCGTTCGCCACCGAGCCGGCCTGGGTCGCCGAGGCGGCGCGGGTCGTGTTACCGGGGCTTCGGGTCGTGGGGGAGAGCGCGGATCCGGGGGCTGAATTGATCGAGCTGATGGCCAGCGCCGACGGGGTCTGGGTCGGCACTCGCCGGCGCTGACCCGACCGGACGAGTCGCGCCTCAGGTCACGTGAGGTTCCGCGTAGAGCGCCTCGATGGCCGCACGGTGACGATCCTCCACGATGCGGCGTCGGACCTTGAGCGTGGGGGTGAGCTCCCCCGCCTCGAGGCTGAAATCCCGCGGCACCAGCAGGAACTTCTTGGGCATCTCGAACTGGGCCAGATCACGCAGCGTTTTCCGCACCTCGCGCTCGATCGCGCCGCGGATCTCCGGCCGTGCCAGCAGACCCTCGATCGTCTCCTCGGCGACCCCGTGGCGCGTCCCCCAGTCCCGCAGCACGGTCTCGTTGGGAACGACCAGCATGATGGGGAATGGGCGCCGGTCGCCCAGCATGACGGCGTTGGCGACGTACCGGCTGGTCTTGGCCAGGTTCTCGATCGGCTGGGGCGCGATGTTCTTGCCCGCCGCGGTGACGATCAGATCCTTCTTCCGATCGGTGATCCGAAGGTAGCCTTCCGCGTCGATCACGCCGATATCGCCGGTGTGAAACCACCCGTCGGCATCGAGCGCCTCGGCCGTCGCGTCGGGCTTGCCGAAGTACCCCCGCATGACGTTCGGACCCCGCGCCAGGATCTCGCCGTCGGGCGCGATCCGCACCTCCGCGCCGGGGATGGGCCGCCCCACGGTGCCCAGCTTCTGATGCTCGAAGGTATTGACTGCGATGACCGGTGACGTCTCGGTGAGGCCGTATCCCTCGAGAACCGGCATGCCGGCGGCGTAGAAGAAGCGAGCGATATCGGCCGAGAGCGGGGCGCCGCCGGAGATGAAGAATCGGATCCGGCCGCCGGTTCTGGCACGCAGCTTGGCGAACACCAGTCGGTCGGCCAGGCGGCGTCGCAGCGCGAGACCCGCCCCGATGGGCCGTCCGTCCAGAGTGCGCTCCGCCACCTCCTCGCCCACCCGCCGGGCCCACCGGAACACGCGTTGACGGGGAACTGAGCTGGCGCGTACGCTGTCGAGCACCCGGCCGTAGATCTTCTCGTAGAGCCGGGGCACCGACGCCATAACCGTCGGGCGCCGCTCCTGCATGTCCGCCGGCACGCTGTCGATGCTCTCGGCATAATTGATGACGACGCCGGCGTGGAACATCGAGTAGTGGCCGAACATCCGCTCGAAGATGTGGGAGAGCGGAAGGAACGAGAGGCACTCGTCGATGTCGGAGAAGCTGAAGAGCGGAACGCAGGAGGAGACGTTGGAGGCGATGTTGCCGTGGGTCAGCATCACCCCCTTGGGATCGCCGGTCGTCCCCGAAGTGTAGATGATGGTGGCGAGGTCCTCGG
>JBBSHB010000164.1:0-6445 GCA_038253515.1 Gemmatimonadales bacterium
ACGCGATCGCCGCTGGGATACACGATCGTCCCGCCGCTCGGTGCAGTGGGGGTTTCGGCCGAATGCGCGGAGCTGTCGCAGCCGAGGGCCGAGCTCCACCAGAACGGCGGCTCCGCGCCCCGAGACTCCACTCGCACGACGTCCCGCGCCAACGCCGCACGGAAAGCGGCCGAATCGGAGCCGCTCACCACGCCGAGAGCCGATTGCCCGGCCGGAGCCACCAGCACGTACGTTCGGCTCCACGGCAGCGGAAGCGTGGCGAACTCGGCGCGGCGGCCGGCATACTCCAGCAGCATGGGGTCGCTCGTCTCCAGCAGATCGGCCCAGCGGTCGAGGGCATCACGGGGGTCGGGGCCGGCGGGACGAAAGACCAGCGTTGGACGCTGCCGCGCCGGCTGCGGAAGCGCCAGGGCCGGGTCCGCGAATGAGAGGGGAATCTCCGATGAGGCCGTCCTCAAGGTGACGGCCAGGCGGCGCTGATCCAGCGCCACGAGCTGCTCGACGCCGGCCCATCGGAGCGCCGTCGCGGCGAGGTCGCTGGAGCGCCAGCGCCCGGCGAGACCAGCCGCGGTCACCGCCGCATCCGAATCCGCGGTGAGGCTGTCGCGGAGGACCAGCGTCCAGGTGCGGCCGGAGGAGTCCCGGCTCCAGGAGGCCGCCAGGCCGGAGCGCGGTCGACCGAGGCAATCCAGCTCGACCGGCGGCTCCCAGCTCTGCCGGAAGACCAGGCGCTCGCTGTCGTTCCGGGGCAGCGGCGCATCGGTGGAGAGCACGGGCTCCAGCAGCGCGACGATCAGCGAGTCGCGTTCCTGCGGGAGACCCGCGAGCAGCGCGCATTCATCCGGCGTGGCCAGCGGCACGGCTGGCGCAGGTGGTGCTGGTGGCGCGGTCGCGGTCTGCCGCGCGCAGGCTGCCGAGAGAAGCAGGGCGATGAGGCCGGCACAGCCGGCGGCCGATGATCGGGCGCGCCGCCCGCTGGGGAGCATCTCTGCCGTGGCGATTCGCTCAGGACCCCGCGACGACGAACGGGCTGCCCCCGAGTCTGGCCTTGATCCGGATGGCGGCTGCCTGAGCCTCCGCGCGAGTGGCAAAGCCGCCGGCCCGCACCTTGTAAAGTCCCTTTTCCTTCACGGTGACCGTGCTGAATCCCAGCGCGCGCGTCTTCCGGGCGGCATCCTCGGCGCCGGACGCGGTCGCGATGGCGGCGACCTGAACCTGAAATGTGGCCCGGCCAGGTGCGCGGGATACCGGATGCCGAGTCGTGTCACGTGTCGCCACCGGAGCGTGGGTCTTGGCGCTATCGGCCTTCGCGCTGTCTGCCTTGGTGCTGTCTCCACTCGTCCGACCGGCCACCTGGGCGGTCGAGTCGTTCCGCAGGTCGCAGCGCTGGTACATGTAGCTGAGCTGATTCTGCAGCTCGACGTCGTCCCGCGACTGGGCCATCCCGTCGGCCAGCCACCGGCAGGCCAGGGTCGGATTGTTCATGTCGAAGTAGGTCCGCGCCGCCCAGTACGCCGCCTGCGCCAGCAGCGGCGTCGAGCCGTAGTCCAGCCGCAACCGCTCGAGGTTGTGCGCGGCGCCCTCGAAGTTCCGGGTGGCGTAGTCCATCTGGACCAGCCGGAGGAGGGCGTCGTCGGCCCAGCTCGAGCCGTTGTATTCCACCGCCACTCGCTGGAGCTGCCGCCGCATGTCGCCGGCGTTGTCGGCGACCATCGCCTGGGTGTAGAGGATCTGGGGATACAGCGTGTCGCCGGGCGAGGTGGCGTCCAGCAGTTGCCGCACGTGGATGCGGGCCGAATCGCTCTGTCCCTCCTGGGCCAGCCGGACGGCCTCGGCCAGCCGGGGATCGGTCTGGGCGCGCGCCGGAGGAGCCAGGAGCAGGAGCGCGCCGGCGACCGTGGCCAGCGTGGCGAGAGCTCTCATGCGGCCTCCAGGAAGGGAACCGTCACCCGCAGCACCAGGTCGGTGAGGATACCGCGTTCGTCGGAGATGGTGGTGCTCTTGATTCCCTGGTCCGCGTCGCGTGCGGCGTACAGGCCGGCGCGGATGCGGGCCGGCGGCCAGGTGACCGCCCAGCGAGCCCATCGGGCGCTCTCCTTCTTGTAGTCGGGCAGGCCGAAGATACGGAGCCGGAGCAGCGTCTTGAACAGGAGGTCCTGGAGCCCCGCGCCACGGAGACCGCGGTCGTAATGGCTGCGGGCGATTCCCACGCCCACCAGCGTGCTGCCCATCAAGGTGATCAGCTTGACTCCCGAGACTCCGGGCTGATCGAGGATGGAGGGCAGGAGTGCGACGGCCCGGCCGGCCTGGCCGTCGAAGACGGCGTCGCGCCAGTCGTAGATCGTCTCCCCGTGGCGCACGCCTACGAGGGCGCCGACCTGTTCGGCGGAGAGCGGCGTTCCGGCGGGGAGCGCGGCGAACTTCTGCAGCTCCGCGGCCACCGCGCCCAGCTCGCCGCCGACGGCGTCGAGCAGATGATCGACCGCCGCGTCCTCGAGCTCGACGTCCAGCGCCGCGGCGCGCCGGAGAAGCCATTTGCGGGCCCGCTCGGGAGGCAGCGGCTCGCAGGCCACCGCGTATGTCCCGCGCACCAGCTCCTTGTCCGGGTCCTCCTCCGCCGAGCTCTGGACCAGGAGGACCACGGTCTCGACCGCCGGCCGCTCCAGGTACTTGAGGAAGGCCAGGCGGGTCTTGGGCCTGCGCTTCCACCCCTCGACCTCGCGCAGCACGACCACCCGGCGCTCCGCCATCATGGGAAGCGTGGTGCAGAGCGTGAAGATCGCCTCGGGGTCGAGCTGTCCGGCCGAGCGCTGGTCGAAGTTGAAATCGCGAAGGCCGGGGTCCAGCGCACGCTCGACGACGGCCCGGACGGCCTCGTCTTTGAGCACGTCCTCGGTGCCGTGCAGATAGTAGACGGGGGCGAGCTGCCCCTTGGCGAGGGAGCGCAGGAGCGCGTCCAGCGTGTACGCGGGCATGCCCGAAGTTTACCCGCGGCACCCGCGGTGGAGGTAGGGCGTGCCGTTCAGGCGCAACGCATGAAGCCGTGGACGAAGAGCAGCGCCGACAGTGTCTTCCCGTCCCGGATCTCACCTCCCCGGATCATCTCGGTCAGCTCGGACCAGCGGCGGACGTGGAGCTCCATGAACTCGTCCGCCTCGCGGCGATGGTCCCCCTCCTCCAGGTCACGGGCCAGAAACAGATGGATCTGCTCGTCGGTGAACCCTGGCGTGGTGTAGATGGTGACGAGCCGGTCCAGGCGCTTCGCGCGCATGCCGGTCTCCTCCTCCAGCTCGCGGTAGGCGCAGGCCTCGGGGGTCTCCCCGGGATCGAGCCGGCCGGCTGGTATCTCCCAGATATAGCCGTCGGCGGCGTGGCGGAACTGGCGGAGGAGGAGAAGGCGGGGGTCCTCGTCTCGCGGATCGTCCAGGAACGGCACCACCGCGGAGGCGCCCGGGTGGCGCAGCATCTCGAGCTGTCCGGTGGACCCGTCGGGGAAGCGCACGGTGTCGCGGTCGAGGTTCACGATCCGGCCGCTATAGAGTCGCTCGGTGGAGACGAGGGTCATGGGCTCACCAGCTCCGAGCCCACGCGATCGGGATCTTGAATCCCTCGGCGAAGAGGTAGCGGAGCTCCAGCACGGGGTTCTCGGAGATGGGACTGCTCTCGGTCGGGGAGGTGTAGGCCTCGAGCGCGGTGCGGCGTGCCTCCAACCGAAGCCGAAACATGTGGAACGGATCGCTCACCAGCAGCACCCGGTGGACGCCGCGGCGCCGGAGCCATTGGGCGACGGCGGTCATCGAGGCCATCGTCGTCCGGCCCTGGGGCTGGGCGACGACCGACGCGATCGGGACGCCGTGGGTGAAGAGGTAGCGCTTCCCCACCAGCGCCTCGCTGGTGGTGTCGCCCGGGCCGACGCCACCGGTTACCACCACCACCGGCGCGAGGCCCTCGCGGTAGAGTCGCAGCGCATGATCGAGCCGGGCCCGCAGTACGGGCGAGGGCCGCCCGTTGTACTGCGCCGCCCCGAGCACGACGATCGCGTCCACCGGCTGCCGCTCGTCCTGCTGGCTCACCACCAGCACGATGACGAGCGAGACGGTGTACACGATCGCTCCGGCCAGGAGCAGCAATCCCAGCGCCTGGCGCAGGTGGCGGACGGCGGCTCCCACGGCTTCCGGCTCCCCCGCTAGAGGTCAAACGCTTCGCCGTGCTTCGGCAGATGGACCTCGCGCACGCCTTCTTCGCGCAGGATCGTCGCCATCGCCCCGAGCGCGGGGGGCTCGCCGTGCACCGCGAACGCCCGCCGGATCGGTCCGCCCAGCCGGCGGATCCAGGAGCGGAGCTCGTTGCGGTCGGCGTGGGCGGAGTAGCCGCCGATGGTCTCGACCTCCGCGCGCCGCTGGTACTGCTGTCCCAGGATCCGCACCATCTCCTCGCCGCTCTGGATCCGCCGCCCGAGCGTGTGCTCCGCCTGGAAGCCGACCAGGAGGATCAGGTTCCGCTGGTCGCCGATCTGGTTCGCCAGGTGATGGAGGATGCGCCCCGACTCCGCCATCCCCGAGGCGGCCACGATCACCGCGGGGCCCTGCAGCGTGTTCAGCGCCTTCGACTGGTTCACGTCCCGGACGTAGCGGACCATGGGGAAGTCGAACAGATGAACCGCCGCCGTCACCAGCCGCTCGCGGCGATCGAAGATCTCGGGGTGCATCCGGAAGACGGTGGTGGTCTCGACCGCGAGCGGGCTGTCGATGTAGATCGGCAGGTCCGGAATCCGTCCGGCACGATGCAGCTGATGCAGGCTGTAGACGATCTCCTGGGTCCGGCCCAGGGCGAACGCGGGGATCAACACCTTCCCGCCGCGCGCCGCGGTGCGCCGCACGGCCTCACCCAGCCGCTCTTCCGCTCCGGCGACCGTCTCGTGGTCGCGGTCGGCGTAGGTCGACTCGATGATCAGGGTGTCGATCGGTCCCGCCGGGGGCTCGGGATCGCGGACGATCGGCAGGCCGGTCCGGCCGATGTCACCGGAGAACACCAGGCGGTGGTTGCCGCCTTCGGTGATCCGGAAATCGAGCGAGGCGGAACCGAGAATGTGGCCCGCCTCCACCAGCTCGAGCGCCAGGTGCTTCCGGAGATGGGTAATCCGGCGGTAGGGGACGCCCATCATCAGGTCCTGGACCGAGATCGCGTCCGCGATGCCATAGAGCGGCTCGCTCTCGGGCCCTACCGGGCCACGGCGCCGGAGAAACTCGTGGTCCTTCTCCTGGATGTGGGCGGCGTCCGGCAGCATCACCGCGCAGAGATCGCGGGTGGCGGGGGTGGCGTAGATCGGGCCGTGGAACCCGTGGCGGACGAGCAGTGGCAGACGGCCGGCGTGATCGATGTGGGCGTGACTCAGCACCACGCCGTCGAGTCGCCGGGGATCGAACGGCAGCTTCGCGTTGAGCGCCTGGCTCTGGGCGCGTCGGCCCTGGAAGAGACCCGCGTCGAGCACGAACCGGCCGCCGGCGGCCTCGAGCAGATGCATCGAGCCGGTGACCTGCCCTGCGGCGCCCCAGAACGTCAGACGGATGCCGGTCACGGTCGGTCCCCTCCGCGTCGGAGTGGGCTAGGCAAGGGTACGGGTGCCGAAGAGTCGGTCGCCGGCGTCGCCCAGGCCGGGCAGAATGTAGCCTTGCGGGTTGAGCTGGCGGTCGAGGGCGGCGGCGAAGACCGGGACCTCGGGATGCAGCTCGAGCATTCGTCCCACACCTTCCGGCGCCGCCACCAGGCAAAGGAACCGGATGCGCCGGGCTCCCGCATCCTTGAGCGCGCCCACGGCCGCCACGGCGGAGCCGCCGGTGGCCAGCATGGGGTCGAGGATGAAGAAGTCGCGCTCGATCTCCGCCGCCGGGATCTTGAAGTAGTAGTCGATCGGCTTGAGCGTGTCGTGGTCCCGATAGAGTCCGATGTGCCCCACCCGGGCCGAGGGGATGAGCTGGGCGATCCCTTCGACCATGCCGAGGCCGGCGCGGAGAATCGGGACCAGGGTGAGCTTCTTGCCGGAGACCTGGCGTCCGATCATCCGCTCCATCGGGGTCTCGACGTCCATCGGCTCGGTCGGGAGATCCTTGGTGACCTCGTACGCCATGAGCATCGCGATCTCGCTCACCAGCTGCTTGAAGTCGCGGGTGCTGGTGTGCCGGTCGCGGAGCAGGGAGAGCTTGTGCTGGATGAGCGGGTGATCGAGGACGGTAAGGTTGGGGAAGTTGGACGTGGGCATCCGTCCAATATGCGGGCAGACGGGGGAGGGGAGAAGGAGGGTTGTCCCGGCGTTCCCGGGGGGAGCGTCAGGACTCGAGCCGGAGCGAGACCGAGCGGCAGACGAGCTCGTTCACCCCGCACACGCTGGCGCGGAGGGTGCCGCGGACGCGCGGGTGGCGGCCGGAGAGCCGGGCGGTTGGGGGGA
>JBBSHB010000165.1:0-6306 GCA_038253515.1 Gemmatimonadales bacterium
CCAACTCGGCTCAGTGGGCCGCGATCCTTCCATATCAGATGTATGCGCGAGCCAAGGCCAGGCAGGTCGCGGATGGCGTCCCGTTCGACGAGGCGTTCAGGGAATCCTTCCCCACCATCGTCGGCAGGCTGGACGACCAGACCGCGGCGTACCAGGTGCCCTGGGTCTTCGGCACCTCGCTGAGCCGCCTGCAGGGCAATCTGCGCGCGGCGCTGAATCAACAGCAGGGGAAGACCAGCATAGCAGTGCCTGAGGCGGTGGATCTGGTCAGGAAGTATCTCGCGGTGCAAGCCTATCGGAGCTTCCAGCCGTTGATTGCGGGCTTGCAGGACGAGGACGATCACCGCCGGTACATCATCGACAAGGACGTTCCCGTACGAACGCCGGACGGCGCGACCGTCTGCACGCTGGTCATGCGGCATCGCGCGGCTTCCGCGCGCCTGCCGGCGCTGCTCAACTTCACCATCTATGCCGATTCCAATCATACGGACGAGGTGCGGCTCACTGCCTCACACGGCTATGCGGGAGTGGGGGGCCTTACACGGGGCAAGGGGTGCAGCCCGGACCAGCCGGTGCCGATCGAGCATGACGGCAGAGACGCGGCCGCGCTGATCGAGTGGATCAGTCGCCAGGTGTGGAGCGACGGCCGGGTGGGCATGTACGGGGGCAGCTACGATGGCTTCACCCAATGGGCCGCGGCCAAGCATATGCCCAACGCGCTGAAGGCGATGATGCCGTCGGTGACCTTCGCGCCAGGGGTAGACTTTCCGATGGACGGGAATGTGTTCATGAATTACGCCTACCCCTGGCCGTTCTACACCACGAACCTGAAAGGCCTCGATGACGCGACCTACTACGACGCCGCGCGTTGGGATCGGCTGAATCACGACTGGTACGTGGGCGGCCGGACCTATCGCGATCTCGACAAGATCGACGGGACACCCAACCGGTTCTTCGACCGCTGGCTCGGCCATCCGAGTTACGATCCCTACTGGCAGGGCGTGATCCCCTACAAGAAAGAGTTTGCCCGGATCAACATCCCGGTTCTGACCACCACTGGGTATTACGACAGTGGCCAGATTGGAGCCCTCTACTACTTCGCCCAGCACTACAAGTACGATCCGAGCGCGGAGCATTATCTCGTGATCGGCCCTTACGATCATGTCAGGGGACAGCGCGGGACGATCAGCCCCACGGGCAGTGCGATGAGCGTCCTCCGAGGGTACCAGTTGGACCCGGTGGCCCAGATCGACATCCTGGAGCTTCGCTACCAATGGTTCGACTACGTATTCAAGGGCGGGCCTAAGCCTGCTCTCCTGAAGGACAAGGTGAACTACGAGGTGATGGGCGCCAACCGGTGGAAGCATGCGCCCTCCCTCGCAGCGATGGGCGATCATACGCTGAGATTCCACCTGAGCGCGGCGCGATCCGGAGGCGCCTATCGCTTGCGCGAACGGAAGCCGGTCGGGGATGCCTTCGTCACGCAGGTGGTGGATCTCGCGGACCGCACGGACGTGGCGCGGATGTCCCCCGGCGGCGATATCATCGATCAGGCCCTGGATACCTGGAACATCGTCGACACGGCCCCGAATATCGGGCATGGCATCGAGTTCGTCAGTGATTCGTTCACCGCGCCGCCCGAACTGAGCGGTCGGTTCTCCGGCCGGCTCGATCTCATCACCAACAAGGAGGATTTTGACTTCAGCGTCACGCTCTTCGAGCTGACGCCCAAGGGTGAGTACCTTCAACTCTCCTACTACTGGGCCCGTGCCAGCTACGTCGGGGATCGCAGCCATCGCCGGCTGTTGGCCCCGGGCAAGCGCGAGCACTTGGACTTCCAGAGCGGTCGCCTGACCAGCCGTCAGTTCCAACCGGACAGCCGCCTGGTCGTGGTGCTCGGCGTCATCAAGCAGTCGGGCGAGCAGATCAACTACGGCACGGGAAAGGATGTCAGCGACGAAACCATCGCGGACGCCAAGGAGCCTCTGCGGATCCGGTGGTTCGGTGACAGCTTCATCGACCTCCCGGTCGGGCGATGACCTCGAGCCGCTCGGGGCGGCTCACACCTTCTCCACCAGCCTCATCGCCGCGTCCGGCCCCGCCTTGCTCTCCTCATCGTGCTTGAGGAAGACGAACGCCTCCTGCCAGGGTTGGGCCCTGATCCGCTCCAGCCACCCGTTCAGCTCGTCGTCCGAGTACGTGGTCCGCCGGAGTCGGAGGTAGCCCCATGACGCGGTTGGTACCAGCGGGGTCGCCGGCTCGTCGTCCTCCTCCGCCGTGACCAGCGCCATGTCGTGCGCGCGGAGCGCGTCGTACACCTCGTCCTCGTACCACGACGCATGACGGAACTCGAGCGCGGCGCGCCACGTCCGCGGAACGGCGGCGAGAAACTCGCGCAGCCGCCCGATGTCCTTCTTCAACGACGGCGGGCACTGGAAGAGGGTGGGACCGAGCCTCTCGCCCAGGACGTTGGCGGTCCTGAGAAAGTAGGCCAGGGTGTCGTCTTCATTGGCGAGCCGGTTGATGTGGGTGATCCGCCGCGAGGCCTTGAGCACGAAGCGGAACTCCGCAGGCACTTGTTCCGCCCAGTCCAAGAGGACTTTCTCTTTCGGGATGCGGTAGAAGGAGTTGTTGATCTCGACCGTGGGGAAGCGGGTCGCGTAGTGGCGGAGCATATCGTCGGATTTCAAATCCGACGGATAGAGCGAGCCTTTCCACTCCTTGTACGACCAGCCGCTGGTGCCGACCAGGATCTGCATGGTTACTCGCTCAACAACTTGTAGGCCTTGAGGTGCCGCAACGCCGCGGCGCGTTTGCCGGTCTGGTCGTAGAGCCGCGCGAGATTGAAGTGGGCGTCGGCGAAGTCCCCGTCGGCAACGAGCGCCTTGCGGTAGGCCTCGATGGCCTCGGCGCGTCGGCCCAGGTCCTCGAGCGCGGTGCCCAGGTTGAACGCGGCGGTCGGGTGTCTGGGTTGGATGGCGAGCGCGGCCCGGTACAGCTGGACGGCCTCTGCCGCCAGACCCAGGTCCTGGAGCAATCGGCCGAGATTCACTCGCGCGGAGGCGTGCCTGGGGTCGAGCGCCACCGCCCTGTCGTAGGCGTGGCGCGCATCCTTGGGGGCGACGGTCTCCAGGTCGGCGCCGAGATCGTACCACTCCTCGGCGGTGAGCGGCTCGTCCGATCGGCGTGCGCGCCGCACCAGCCGGCGGGCCACCGGCCCGGCCCGCGCCGCCAGCTCGGCGACGTGGAAATCGAGCAGGAGCTGGCCCGACTCGGGGCTCCAGGTCTCGTTGCCGTCGCGCACGACGATCCGGTCGCCCTCCGAGGAGATGCGCACGCCGCTCAGCGAGCGACCGGCCGGAAGCTCCAGGAGGAGGGCCCGGAGCGCGCGGCGAATCCGCCGCGGGGGGATGCGCGCCTCGCTGAGCGACTTGGCGGTGCGGAGCAGGACCAGATCCTGGAAAGAAAAGCGGTAGGCGTTGTGGGGACCACGGTCCGGCGCGAGATAGCCCACCCGGGCCTGCGAGCGGACCTGCGCCTCGGACAGTCCGAGCAGCTTGGCCACGTCGCGAGTGGTGTAGGACTTCATGGAGGAATCTAGCGGGCGCCGCTCGCCTTCTTCTTGGGCTTCGCCGCAGGCTCCTTCTCCGCCGCCTTCGCGGCGCTCGCCGCCACCCGCATGGCGGGCTTCTTCTCCGCCGTGCTGGCGCCGCGCTTGGCCAGGCTCGCCTTGAGGGCTTCCATCAGGTCGATGACCCTGGTCTGCGGCGCTTCGGCCGGGGCGGCGGAGATCTGCTCCCCGTCCACCTTGCGCTGAATCTCCTCCAGCACGCGCTCCCGCACCGTGTCGCGGAAATTCTCCGGGTGGAACTCGTCCACCGCGCCCTGCTCGATCAGCTGTCGCGCCAGCGAGAGCTCCGCGTCCTTGAGCGGCACGTCCGCCCGCGGCACATCGGCCGCGCTCCGGATCTCGGCCTGATAGTGGAGCTGCTCCATCGCCAGGATGTCGCCCATCGGGCGGACCAGGACGAGGTGCTGCTTCCCCCGCGCCGAGTACTGGCCCAGGGCGGCACGCCCGGTCGCCTCGAGCGCCGCGACCAGCAGGCGGTAGGCCCGCTCGCCTCCCTTGCCGGCGCCGAGGTAGTACACCTTCTCGATGTAGATCCGCTCCACCGCGGCGAGGGGAACGAACTCGGCGATGTCGATCGCGTTGGTGGCCTTCTCGTCCAGGGCTTTGATCTCGTCGGCCGAGAAGAGCACGTACTGGTCCTTGGCGAACTCGTAGCCCTTGGAGATCTCGTCCTTCTCCACCACCGAGCCTTCCTTGGCGCAGATGTACTGCTGCTTCAGGCGGGAGCCACACTTGGTGTGGATCATGTTGAAGCTGAGCGCGGCGGAGGATTCGCTGGAGGAAAACAGATTGACCGGGACTGAGACCAGCCCGAAGGAGATCGTCGCGGAACTGATGGATCTGGCGGCCATGAAGAGGTTTGATATACAGGCAGAATCCGGACCCCGCTAGAGGGGGGTCCTTCCGGTCGCCCGGTGCAGGTTCTTGCAGCCCAGGCTAGCCGCAGACGCGATCAGGGGTTAGCTCAGCCCTGCTGGGAGCCCGGCTGGGGCTTTCCAGCGTGAGCCCCGACCGTCATCCCCGAACCCCGGCCTGGTCATCCCGAGCGGAGCGAGGGATCTTGCCCGCAAATCTTGAAGCCTGCGGGGAGGCCCCTCCCTCCCCCGGCATGACAGATCGCACCAAGTTGGCCATGATAGAGCCATGAACCTCGAACCCCCTTCCTGATGCCCCGAAAGCCAGCCTCCACCCCCCTCGATGCCTACCGCGCCAAGCGCACGCTCGAGCGCACGCCGGAGCCCGCCGGTGCCGTGGCTCGAGAGAGCGGCGGCGAGGGCGGGCTCTTCGTGGTGCACCAGCACGCCGCAAGGCGGCTCCATTTCGATCTTCGGTTGGAGATGGAAGGCGTGCTCCGCTCCTGGGCGGTGCCCAAGGGACCGTCGTACGACACCGCCGAGAAGCGGCTCGCGGTGCATGTCGAGGATCACCCGCTCGAGTACGGCGATTTCGAGGGTCTCATCCCCAAGGGGAACTACGGCGCCGGCGCCGTGATCGTATGGGATCGCGGCCGCTGGACTCCGGCCGGCGACCCGCTGGAAGGGCTCGCCAAGGGGAAGCTCCTCTTCGAGCTCAACGGCTACAAGCTGCATGGGCTCTGGACCCTGGTGAAGCTGAAGAAATCGGAGAAGGACTGGCTCCTGATCAAGGAGCGGGACGGGTGGGCGTCGACCGATCCGGAGGAGCTCGCGCCGGAGTCGGTGCTCTCCGGCCTCACGGTGGAGGACCTCGGCGCCGGACACGATTCCGGCGAGGCGATCTGCAGCGAGCTCACCCGGCTGGGCGCGGCCCGGCGGCCGGTCGAGGTGAAGTCGGTGAAACTCATGCTCGCCGAGTCGGCGGAGCGACCGTTCTCGCGAAAGGACTGGATCTTCGAGCCCAAGCTCGATGGCTACCGGGTGCTGGCCGCCCGCACCCAGGGCGGGCCTCAGCTCCTGACCCGCAACGGGAACGACTGCGGCGCCACCTTTCCCGAGGTGCTCCGCGCCGTGGCGGCGCTCCCCTTCGAGCGGCTGGTGTTGGATGGCGAAGTGGTTGCCCTGGACGATTCGGGCCGGCCCAGCTTTCAGCTGCTGCAGGGACGGGCGCGCTTCCTCCGCCCGATCGATATCCGCCAGGCAGCCGTCAACAGCCCGGTCACGTACTACGCCTTCGACCTCCTCGCCTTCGAGGACTTCGATCTGCGGGCGCTCCCGCTCACCGCGCGAAAGTCGGTGCTCCGCCGGGTTCTTCCTCCGCTCGGCGCGTTGCGCTACCTGGAGCACGTGGAGGAGGAGGGCGAGGCGTTGTACCAGGAAGCCGAGCGGCTCGGGCTCGAGGGTATCGTCGCCAAGAAGGCCGATTCGCCGTACCGCCCCGGTCGATCTTCCGCGTGGCTCAAGTTCCGTTCGCGCAAGACCGGCGACTTCGTGGTGGTGGGCTTCACCGCGCCCAAAGGCTCACGCGGAGGATTCGGCGCGCTGCAGCTCGCGGATTTCGTGGACGGTGCACTGGTCTACGCGGGGCGGGCGGGCAGCGGCTTCAGCGACAAACAGCTCGCCGAGGTGACCCGGACTCTCCAGGAGCACAAACGGCAGGACCCGCCGTGCAGCGGGCCGATTCCGAAGGAGAAGGGCACCACCTGGGTCGAGCCGCTGCTGGTGAGCGAGGTGGAGTACACCGAGTGGACCGACGAGGGC
>JBBSHB010000166.1:0-6281 GCA_038253515.1 Gemmatimonadales bacterium
AACCTACGCCGCGAGGAGACATGACTGAGTACGATCCGGCCGAATACCCGGCGGTGCTCGAGATCGACTACCCCGACCGCGAGCTCGACCCGCTGACGACCTTCTTCCGCCCGCTCACGGTCGTTCCCATCGCTGTCGTTCTGGCGCTCGTGTCCGGTCCCGACGTGCACGCCCGTCCGGCGACCCGATCGGCCGCGGCCGGCGGGATCCTGTTCATGGCGACCGTCCTGATGCTGCTCTTCCGCCGGAAGTATCCCCGGTGGTGGTTCGACTGGAACGTGGCGCTGACGGGGTTCGGCCTCCGGGTGATGGCCTACCTCGCGCTGCTGCGCGACGAGTATCCTTCGACCGATGACGAGCAGGCGGTCCACATCGCGATCCCGTATCCCGACGCCAGCGAGGAGCTGAATCGCTGGCTGCCGCTGGTCAAGTGGCTCCTGGCAATCCCCCACTTCATCATCCTGGGCGTCCTGGCCGTCGCGGCGGTGGCCTGCGTCATCGTCGCCTGGCTCGCCATCCTCCTCACCGGCCGCTACCCGCGGCCGCTGTTCGATTTCGTGGTCGGCGTGTTCCGCTGGTGGCTCCGGGTCGCGGCCTACGCGGTGCTGCTCACGACCGATCGCTACCCGCCATTCCGGCTCGGTCCGTGAATCGAGCACGACCTCTCGGGCTCGCGTAAGCCCCGTTCACGCTCCCAGCAGCTGAATCAGCGCCTCGGCGGTTTCCCCGCCGGAAAAGTTCTGCTGCCCGGTGATGAGGTTGCCATCGCGCACCGCAAAACCACGCCAGAGGCCCGCCTGAACGTAGTTGGCCCCGATCTTCTTCATCTCGTCTTCGATCCTCCAGGGCATCACGTGTTTGTCCCGCGGCAGCAGGTTCATCCCCGGGTCTTTGAGACTCATGCCGATGCTCCGCGCCGTTGAGGATTCCAATCCAGCGCCACTCCCATACGCCGGTGATTTCGCTTGGCCCAGGTGGCCAAGGTATCCAGCACTGGACACAGGCTGCGCCCGAACTCGTTCAAGCTGTAGGTGACCGTTCGGATCCGGCCGTCGCGCACGGTGCGCTCTAGGATCCCCTGCCGCACCAGGCCTCGCAGCTGCTGGGTGAGCACTTTGTGAGAAATTCCGGGCACTGCCGCGTGAAGCGCATTGAACTGCTTGGCTCCCCGTCGCAGCTCCCAGAGGATCAGCGGCCGCCATTTGCCGCCGATCACATCGAGGGTGAGATCGACGGGACAGTTGTAGCGATCCGGCTGGATCTCCTCGCGCCGCGTCATCGGCTCACCTCTTCCACGGTCGGCCGGTTACCTCGAGGTGCGTTCTACCACCCGAGAACGAATCAGAACAAATATATCTCTCGTCCAGTGTCGGACAGCACGGTGTGCTCGCTCTTCGCCGGAACTGGGGTCCATGATATATGCGAGTCATTGCGTACGACCGTTTCAAGCCCGGGATCACCATGCAGACGATTCAACCGCTCCTGGCCGAGGAGGTGGCCAACGTGTGGCGGTTGTGGAAGGCGGGCGTCGTCCGGGAGAACTATGCCCGGGCGGATGAGCCCGGCGTGATCATCGTCTTCGAGGTCGACTCGGTGGCCGCGGCCCAGGCCTATGTGGCGGACTTCCCGATGTCCAAGGCGGGATATCTCGAGTGGTTCTATCTACCCCTCATGGCTCCCATCATGCTCGAGAGCCAATTCAGCGAGCCCGCGCTCACCCGCGCCGCCTTGCCGCCTGATCGGCCGGCCGGCATCCCCCAGCGGTAACCGCCGACACCAGGACGCGAACCATGCAACACGGCTTTGGTCTCCGCATCCCCGAAACGCTCGAGGAAGTCTGTCATCCTGAGCGCATGGAGCTCATCGTCTACGACATGCAGGCTGGCATCCTGAGCCAGCTGCCGGACGCCGAGGCGATCACCCGGCTGGTGGTCCGGGTGTTGAGAGCGGCGCGGACGGGCGGCTATCGAGTCTTCTTCACCCGGCACATGTCATTGCCCAACGAGGCGGCCGGCGTGTTCCAACTGCGGACGGCGATGGCGTGGCAACGGGTCAAGCGGGTCGAGCAGGTGCGGCCGACATTTCTGCGGGACTCGGCGCCGTTCCAACTGGTACCCGAGCTGGAGCCCAGGCCCAGCGAGGTCATCTTCGACAAGATCACCATGTCCTGCTTCGTGGGGACACCGCTCGACCTGGCGCTCCGCGACTGTGGGACCAGCGCCTTCGCCATCGTGGGGGTGGCGTTGGAGGTCGGCATCGAGCCGTCTGTGCGCCACGGCGCGGATCTGGGATACATCCCGGTGGTGGTCGAGGACGCCTGCGGTGGCCGCGACGAGACCGCCCGCCAGCGGTCGCTGGCGGGACTCCGGTTCGCGGGCGACGCGATCATCACCGACAGTGAGACGATGTGCCCGCTCCTGGAGCGCGAATCCCAATGACTGATCCCCACCTCAACTTCTCTGACGCGCGGGTACATGCTTCACTCCTGGGGTGCAATCGTGGCGAGCGGTTTGCCGAGGCGCTGGCCGGGCGTGCCTGGGCTTGCGGACTTCCCGACCGAGCACGGCTGCTGCACCAGAAGTCTGGTGAGGGCTAAGCCCAGATGTCGTTCTCTGCCGTCCGCTCTCCGCCAGCATGACCGGTGTTGAGGATCCCGCGCGGCTCGACCAGCAGCAGCTTCACTTCCCTCGCCGCGAACGGCTTGTGCTCGACGCCTTTGGGAACGACGAACAATTCGCCCGGCCGCACGAGAACCGCGCCATCCCGAAAATCGATGCGGAGCTCCCCCTCGAGCACGAGGAACGCCTCGTCGGTCTCCGGATGATCGTGCCAGACGAAATCGCCCTCGATCCGCACGACCTTGCACTGATAGTCATTGAGCTCCGCGACCACTCGCGGGCTCCATTGTTCACCGATCAGCCCGGCCTTCTCGGCAAGATTGATCGCTCGGTAGGATTTCGTGGTGCCTGGGACCATTGCACAGCTCCCCGTGGAAGACGTCAACCTCTCGCCGCGGCGACCAGCCCGGAATCTGCCGCGGAAGCGGTGAGCTCGCCAGCGCCTCGGGGCAGGCTCGGCAGCTCCGCCAGCTTGGCGTCGCCGTAGGGCGTGTCACCGATGACGGCGAGCGTGTAGAGCGCGGCGGAGCCCGTGTTGATGGGGTTTCCGGTCGTGAAGGACGGCCCGGTGGCGGTCTCCGAGCCGCCGCTGGCGCATGCCGCCAGCGTGGCGGATGCGGCCAGGGCAAGGACCAACTTGGTGCGGGAGCGCATCGACGATCCTCGAGAGGGGGAGGGTGAACCGACGGTCCCTCCGAATACAGCGGCCCAGGGCCACTCCCGTGTAAAGTCGAGGTGACGAGAGCGTCACAGCGGGTCCGGGCACTCGCCGACGCTCGGGGCTCCGCAACGCAAGAGGCCGACCTCGCGTCTTCAGGTACGCGCCCGAGCGCGCGAGGTCCGGGAAGCGCCGCTTCGCCCCCATCGATTCTCGATCGAGCGCGCGAGCTGGCGGAGGAGATCGGAGCTCGGGCGCAGGCGGGGGGCGGCGCTCCTGGAGCGCGCGTCAGTGACTGCGGCAGCACCCAGACCGCCGCTCCACGATCGATGCAGGCACTGCTGCACGCGGAGGGGGCGTCGCCCCCCGCCGGAGCCGCGGACACGAAACCCGCGCTCAATCACCATGACGCGGTCGATCCCGGGGGAGAAGATCCCTCGCTTCGCTCGGGATGACAGCTTCGCTCGGGATGACAGCTTCGCTCGGGATGACAGTTCCGCTCGGGACGACAGGAGCGTCGCCCCCCGCCGGAGCCGCGGACCCGGGAGCCCGCCGGCGTCTCGTCAAGACCGGGTAAGCAGCACCGCCCCCGCCATCCCTCCTGCCGCGCAGATGCTGATCAACCCTCGGCGCGCGTCTCGCCGGGCCATTTCATTGGCCAAGGTCGTGAGGATCCGTCCCCCCGTCGCTGCCCATGGGTGGCCCACGGCCACCGAGCTGCCGTTCACGTTCACCCGGTCCCAATTCACCGGCCCGGTCGCGCGACCCTTCCAGCCCCGCTCCCACGCCGCGGCGTTCGCCAGCACCTGGGCGGCAAAGGCCTCGTGGATCTCGAGCAGGTCGATGTCGGAAAGCTCCAGGCCGGCCCGCTCCAGCACTCGAGGCACGGTGATGGCCGGGGCCATGAGCAGCCCGTCGTTCGGATGGATGGCCGCGTAGTCCATGGCCTCGATGAACGCGAGCGGTTCCCGCTTGTCCTCCGCCGCCCGCCGCTCGCTCATGAGGAGCACCGCCGACGCGCCGTCCGACACGGGCGACGCGTTGCCGGCGGTGATCGTCCCGGCCCCGTCGAAAGCCGGCTTGAGCGTGGCCAGCCGCTCAATGGATGTATCGGGTCGCGGGCCGGTGTCGTGCTCAACGCCCTCCAGCAGCACGATCTCCCGCGCCAAGTGTTGCCGTGCGGCCACCGCGTTCCGGTGGCTGGCGAGGGCGATCTCGTCTTGCCGCGTGCGCGGGATGTTCCACTCCGCCCGCGTGATCTCCATGTGCTCGCCCATCGACAGACCGGTGGTGGGCTCCCGGAAGGTCGCCGGGTCCGCCCCGCTGAGCCATTCCACGCCCCCGGCGATCCCGGCGTCGATGCGTCCCCGCGCGATGGCGTCCGCGATGATCGTCGTCGTTCGGAGGCCGGTGATGCAGTAGGACGAGACGGTCTGCGCCTCGATCCCGGCCGGCAGGCCCGTCTCCAGCACGATTTCGCGGGCGAGGTTCGGCTTGCCGTGCTCCGCGACGACCACGCCGAACGCCATCGCGCCGATGCCCGCTGGATCGACCTCATGCCGCTCGAGCAGCCCACGGACCGCGTGTTCCCCCAGCGCGAGCGGGCCGAGCTGCGCAAAGGCCTGGCCGGCCTTGACGAACGGCGTGCGGGCACCGGCGACGATGGCGACTCGTTGATCTGTTCTCCGGGTCAATCGGCTGCCCCCAGCGTGGCGATTCGTGCCTCGAGCCCCTTCGGATTCACCGCGTACGCTTCCCCGTACTCGGCCGCGAACGGGTCGGGATAGATCTCCTCCAGCCCCTGCTCGAGTCCATCGAGAATGGCATGGGCAACGGTCGACGCCGAGACTTTCGGGAGGGGAAGTTCGGCCGCCATGTCTGTGTCGACCGGACCAGGATAGACTCCCGCGACGTAGGTTCCCTGTCCGCGCAGCAGTTGCCGGGCGCTCTGGGTGAGTGAATGCAGAGCGGCCTTGGACGAGCTGTACGTGAGCACCAGCGGCATGCCTACCAGCCCGGCCACCGAGCTCAAGTTGACGAGGGTACCGCCGCCTTGCCGGGCCAGCACCGGTGCAAATGCCTGGGAGACCTGCAACACTCCCACCACGTTGGTCTCATACTCCTGGCGGGCCGCGTCGAGCCAGACAGGGTCCTCGAAGCCGCCGAACGCATGGTCGAGGACTGCCGCGTTGTTCACCAGCAGATCGATGTCGCCCGCCAGCGCGGCCGCCTGCCGCACCTCGCTCGCGTTGGTGATGTCGAGCCGAAGCGGCACCACCCGCCCTCCGTTTTCCACCACGAGGTCGGCCAGCGCTTCGGGCCTCCGAGCCGCCGCGTAGACCGTTCGCGCGCCCCGCTCGAGCAGCGCCTCGACGATGGCCCGTCCGATCCCGCGATTGGCGCCCGTCACCAGGGCCACCCGTCCCTCGATCTGCAGTCTTGCCGGCATTTGAATTCTCCTTGATTGTGACCGATCAGTCAAAAACGAGACACCAGAACGCTATCTCAGCCCCGCGAGCAGAACCTCCACCGCGGCATGCAGATCTGTCGCAGGCGCGCCGGTCTTCGAGAGGACGTTGAGTCCGTAGTTCTGGATCACCAGGAGTGTCGCGGTGGCCTCGACATCGAGAGCGTCGGGGAGCTCGCCCTGGGTCTTGGCGTGCGCCAGCGCGCGGCGGAGGAGCCGCTCAAGTCCGGCCCGTGCGTGATTGCAGCGCAACAAGGCGTCGGGGTCCTCGGAGCCGCGCTCCAGGATCGTGTTGGCCACCAGGCAGGCCCGTCTGAGCCCCGGAGCAGTGAGGGACTCGACGCTTGCCCTGAAGAACGCGCGAATCGCATCCAGGCCGGCGCCCGGGACGTTGAGTTGCGCCAGCGAACCCTCGGCGGCAATCTGCCGATACCGCTCGAGCGCCTTGAGGAAGAGGCTCTGCTTGTCCCCGAAGGTGTTGTAGAGACTCTGCCGGCCGAGTCCGAGATGGGTCTCCAGGTCGGCCAAGGACGTGCCC
>JBBSHB010000167.1:0-6259 GCA_038253515.1 Gemmatimonadales bacterium
CGGGGACACGCCCGAGGCGAGGTCGGTGCCGGGCACCGCCGTGGGTATCGCGCCGGGCTGGTGCACGTCGAGCAGCGCGACCTTGACCCCGGTCGCGACCGTGTCCAGCAAACAGGTGCTGCAGGCTGACCGGTAGGTCACCGTCTGGCCAACGTAGACCAGGCGATCGCCGTCGATCCAGGCCAGCGCCGCCGCGCCCGAGTGCTCGACTTCGCCGGGAATGGTGTAGGGCAGGGCTTGAACCTTGTTCGCGTTGGCGGCGTCCAATCCAGGCGCCACCACGATCCGGTCGAGGATCGGGTTGGTCCCCCCGATCGTGGAGCTCAACTGCACGAAGGCGAGACGACCGTCCGCCGCTACCGCCGGGGTCTCGATCGCGTTGGTGGTGTCGGCCCCGGTCCGCGACAGATCGCACACCAGCTCCCGCTGGCTGCCGCCGGTCGGTGGCAGGACCGCCAGGCAGACATCGTGATCGGGTCGCTCGAGCTGCTGTGAGGAGTAGACGATCCCGGATCCATCCGGGAGCCAGGACGCCCCCCGTTCCGGGCCGGCGTTGAAGGTCAGCCGGACCGGCGGCGTGGTATCGAACGGTTGCTCGCTTCCATGGGGTGGCGCCGTGGCCGGCTCGGTGTGGCCACATCCATGGAGGCACCCGCCGCCGATGATGGCGGCCGAGGCGGTCCATATCACCCGCTCGAGGAGCGTGCGAGCCGTCATGCGGAACCCGGGATGAAAGAAGCGAGGAAAAGACGCCGTGGCCGGGCTGCTGCACCACGATGGTGTTCGGATGCGGGATTCGCAAATCCCAGGATCGACCGCTCCGGCCGGGGTCCAACTGCGAGTCAGCCTCGCAACTCTTTGCTCAATCGTGAATTGCAGTTCCATCCGCGATGGCACGCACATTTCATAGGCCAGGGGTGCGCGATTCATCATGCGACAAGCGAGGCACCGGGGTGGACATTCCGAGGGAACCAGCCAAGCGCGGCCGCAAGCGGCTCATGTACGGGGGCGTGGCCCTCCTGACGGTCGTGCTCGCGACGGTCGCCCTTCGCAACCTCAAACCGGCCGCGCCCAAGGTGGACCGCGCGGCGGTCTGGGTGGACTCCGTCGTGCGGGGTCCGCTGGTGATCGAGGTACGCGGCCCGGGCACGCTGGTGCCGGAGCGGATCCGCTACATCTCGGCGGTGACGGCCGGACGGGTCGAGCAACGGCTGGCCCAGCCGGGCCAGGAGGTGAAGGCCGAAACCGTCCTGCTGGAGATGAGCAACCCCGACGTCCAGCTCCAGGCGCTCGAGTCCGAGCGCCAGCTCACCGTGGCACAAGCCGATCAGGTGAACCTCCGCGCCAATCTCGCCACCCAGCGGCTCAACCAGGAGGCGGCGGTCGCGGCGGCGCGCTCGGCGTTCCTCGATGCCAAGCGGACGGCAGACGCGTCCGACTCGCTCGCCGCCAAGGAGCTCATCTCGACCAGCGAGGCCAGCCGCGCCCGGGACCGGCTGGAGGAATTGAGCACCCGGTACAAGGTCGAACAGGAACGGTTCGAGGTGATGACCCAGGCCGCCGATTCCCAGCTCGCGTTGCAGCAGGCCCAGGTGAACCGGCTGCGCGACGTGACCGAGTTCCAGCGCGGCCGGATCCGTTCCATGGTCGTGAAGGCCGGCACGAACGGTACGCTGCAGGAGCTGTCGCTCGAAGTGGGACAGTGGGCCCAGTCGGGTGCCTCGCTGGCCCGGATCGTGGAGCCCGGCCGCCTCAAGGCGGTGCTGCGCATTCCGGAGACGCAGGCCAAGGACGTCACCCTGGGGCAGCCCGCGGCGATCGATACCCGCAACGGGATCGCGCACGGAAAGGTCTCCCGGATGGATCCGGCGGTGCAGAACGGGACCGTCACGGTGGACGTGTCGCTGGAGGGTGAGCTGCCCCGTGGCGCGCGGCCGGATCTCTCGGTCGATGGAACCATTCAGGTCGAGCGGCTCGACAACGTGCTCCACGTCGGCCGCCCCGCCTACGGCCAGGCGGGGAGCACGGTGGGGCTGTTCAAGCTGGTCGAGGACGGCACGGTAGCATTGCGGGTGAACGTCCGGCTGGGCCGCACCTCCGTCAACACCGTCGAGGTGCTGGGCGGTCTCCAGCCGGGTGACAAGGTGATCATCTCCGACATGTCGCGCTGGGATGGGTTCGACCGCGTGAGGGTCGAATGATGGCTCATCGCACACTCCTCGTCGATTCACCGCCAATCGCCAAGGCACGAGACTCCCATGACTGAGCCGCTGATCTCGCTGACAGGCATCAAGAAGGTCTTCTACACCGATGAGGTCGAGACCCACGCCCTGTCCGACATTCATCTGGAGATCCAGCGGGGCGAGTACCTGGCGATCGCGGGGCCGTCGGGCTGCGGCAAGACCACGCTGCTCTCGATCCTCGGCCTGCTCGACTCGCCCACCGACGGCACCTACGTGCTGGACGGGCAGCCGGTGGCCAAGCTCTCCGCCGCCGACCGGGCCCGGGTCCGGAACCGGCAGATCGGATTCATCTTCCAGGCCTTCAATCTGATCGGCGACCTCACCGTATACGAGAACGTGGAGCTGCCGCTCACCTATCGCGGGATGCCGGCGGAGGAGCGCCGCCGCCGGGTGCAGGCGGCGCTCGAGCGGGTGGGCATGTCGCACCGGATGAAGCACTTCCCGGCCCAGCTCTCGGGTGGCCAGCAGCAGCGCGTGGCGGTGGCGCGCGCGGTGGCCGGCGATCCGGCCATCCTGCTCGCCGACGAGCCCACCGGCAACCTCGACTCGACCAACGGCGAGGCGGTGATGGAGCTGCTGCGGGAGCTGCACCAGGGCGGCGCCACCATCTGCATGGTGACCCACGACTCCCGGTACGCTCGCCACGCCGGCCGCTCAGTCCACCTGTTCGACGGCAAGGTGGTCGAGGAGCGCCAGCTCACCGCGGTCAGCTAAGGGCGTCCGCAATGGACAGGTTGCTTCAGGACCTTCGCTATGCGCTGCGGACGCTGCGCCAGAGCCCGGTCTTCTCGCTCGCCGCGATTCTCACCCTGGCCCTCGGTCTCGGCGGCAATACCGCCTCTTCGGCGTCGCAGCCACCGATCCGGCCACGTTCGTCGCAGTCACCTGTTTTTTGCTGCTGGTGGCCCTCGTGGCCGGCCTGGTCCCCGCGCGGCGGGCCGCGCGGAGCGATCCGGTGACGGCGCTTCGGGCCGAGTAGGCGGAGACTCCAGGGATACGATATATGGACGCCTTCCTCCAGAGTCTCCGCTTCGCGGTTCGGTCCCTCCGCAAGAGCCCCACGCTCACGGCCGCCGTGGTCCTGACGCTGGCGCTCTGCATCGGGGCCACCACGGCGATCTTCAGCGTGGTCTATGCGGTGTTGTTCCGCCCGCTCCCGTTCGCCGACCCGGAGCACATTCTGCTGGTCCGAGAGGTCTGGCGCGGAATGTCGAGCGACTACTCGGTTGGCAACTGGGCGGACACCAGGCGGGAAGATCGCCTGCTCCAATACCTGGTTCCCACCCAGGGCGCGAGCCTCAACCTCGCCGAAGGCGATCAGCCGGAAAACGTCCCCAGTGCCCGGGTGGGGGCGGATTACTTCCGGCTGCTCGGCGTCCGTCCCGCGTTGGGGCGGGGCTTTGCGGCCGAAGAGGACCAACCGGGCCATGATGGGGTGGTGGTGCTGAGCGACCGGCTCTGGCGCCGCCGGTTCGCCGCGGACCGGGCGATCGTCGGCCGCCAGGTGCGGCTCGAGGGGCGGCCCTACACCGTCGTCGGCGTCATGCCTGCGTCGCTCGACTACAGCGTGCACGACGAACAGCTCTGGGTACCGCTGGCGTTCACGCCCGAGCGGTTGGCGATGCACGACGAGCACTATCTCGCGGTGCTCGGGCGGCTCAAGCCCGGCGTGACGCAGCAGCAGCTCGCCGCTGAGCTAAACGCCATCGGGCGGGATCTGGCGCGACGCTATCCCCAGGAGAACCACGAGCGGGGTCTGGAGGCAAAGCCGTTTCAGGAGGAGCTCATCCGCGAGTACCGGCCGCGGCTGTACGTCCTGCTCGGTGCGGTCGGATTCGTCCTGCTCATCGCCTGCGCCAACATCGCCAACCTGCTGCTCGCCCGTGCCGCCGCGCGCGCGCACGAGACGGCGATCCGCGCTGCGGTGGGCGCGGGGCGGGGACACATCCTGCGGCAGGCGCTGACCGAGAGTCTGGTGCTGGCGGCCGCCGGCGGCGTGCTCGGGGTGTTCGCGGCGTACTGGGGAGTCACGGGACTCGTCGCCATCGGTCCGGCCGACGTGCCGCGTCTGGCCCAGGCCCGGGTGGATGGCGCGGTGCTCGGATTCGCGGTGCTGGTCACGCTCGTCTGCGGTCTCATCTTCGGCATCGCCCCGGCGCTCCGGATGGCGGCGAGCTTCCCCCACCAGGCGCTCAAAGAAGGGGGCCGCGCCATGGGGTCGGCCGGGCGCCGGGATCGGCTTCGGAGCACGCT
This sequence comes from Gemmatimonadales bacterium, assembly GCA_038253515.1. Classification (GTDB taxonomy): domain Bacteria; phylum Gemmatimonadota; class Gemmatimonadetes; order Gemmatimonadales; family GWC2-71-9; genus CAVVWJ01. The sequence goes on from JBBSHB010000167.1 coordinate 4,497, forward strand.
GGTCGTGGCGGAGATCGCGCTCGCCCTGGTGCTCCTCACCGGAGCCGGGCTGCTGATCCGAACCGGCATCGCACTCGACGCGGTGGATGCCGGGTTCGATCCCCGGAACGTCCTGGCCGCTCGGGTCAGTCTGCCGCTCGCGGGATACGAGGAGCCGGAGCAGGCGCAGCGGGCCTTCGTGAGTCTGGCAGGCCGGCTGGAGCACGCCCCGGGGATCGTCGCGGCCGGTCTCGTCTCGGCGGCACCGCTGGAAGGGGGCGGCTCCAATGGACTGGTCCCCGAGGGGCGGGCGCTGGAGATCGCGTCGGCCATCAACTCGGCCCTTCGCCTGGTGACGCCCGACTATTTCCGGGCAATGCGCATCGGACTCCGGCGCGGGCGCACCTTCACGGCCGAGGACCGCACCGGCGCGCCCTTGGTGATGGTGATCAACGAGGCGCTATCGCGCGAGGCGTGGCATGGGGAGGACCCGATCGGCAAGCGGATCGCCTGCTGCGAGGAGGGAGCCGACGGCAAGCCCAACTGGAAGACCGTGATCGGTGTGGTGGCGGACACCCGCGCGATGGGGCTGGCCCAGGAGCCCGGTCCCGAGTTCTACCTGCCGGTGGCGCAGGCGCCCCGGGCGGCCTGGAACTGGCTCGACCGGACCATGACGCTCACGGTACGCACGTCGGGCGAGCCGATCGCGGCCGTGGGCGCCGTGCGCGACGCGGTCCGCGCCGTGGACCCGACCGTGCCGGTCTACAACATCGGCACCATGGACCAGCGGATCACCGCGTCGCTCTCGCAGACCCGCTTCAGCACCATGCTCCTCAGCGTGTTCGGCGCCATCGCGCTCTTGCTCGCCGCCATCGGCGTGTACGGCATCATCTCCTACGGCGTGACCCAGCGGGTGCAGGAGATCGGCATCCGCATCGCGCTCGGCGCCCAGACGCGCGACGTGCTCACCATGGTCGTGCGGCACGGCGCGGTGCTCGCGGGGCTCGGACTCGTTGTGGGGCTCGCGGGCGCGCTCGCCCTTACCCGGCTCCTCGGGGGCCTGCTCTTCCGGGTCAGCCCGACCGATCCGCCGACGTTCGCGATCGGCATCGTGGTGCTCACCTTCGTCGCCCTGCTGGCCGCGGTGCTGCCGGCACGACGAGCGGCGCGGGTGGACCCGGTCGTGGCGCTCCGGTCGGAATAGCCATGCCGCTACCCATCGATCCGCTGATCCGGCTCGTCCGGGTCTCCAAGGTCTTCCACACGGATGAGGTGGAGACCCATGCCCTCTCCAACATCGATCTGGAGATCCGCGCGGGCGAGTACGTCGCCATCGGCGGCCCGTCGGGCTGCGGCAAGACCACCCTGCTCTCGATCCTCGGCCTGCTCGATTCTCCCAGCGAGGGGAGCTACATCCTCGCCGGCGAGCCGGTGGCCACGCTCTCGCGCCAGCGCCGGGCGCGGGTCCGCTGCCGCGCGGTCGGTTTCATCTTCCAAGCCTTCAACCTGATCGGCGATCTCACCGTATTCCAGAACATCGAGTTGCCGCTCAAGTACCGGGGCATGCCGCCAAGGGAGCGACGCGACGCGGTGTACGAGGCGCTCGACCGGGTGGGGATGCTGCACCGGATCGGCCACTACCCGGCCCAGCTCTCCGGCGGGCAGCAGCAGCGGGTGGCGGTGGCCCGCGCGATCGCGGGCCGTCCGCTGGTGCTCCTCGCGGACGAGCCCACCGGCAGCCTGGATTCCCACAGCGGCCAGCAGGTCATGCAGCTCCTGGCCGA
>JBBSHB010000168.1:0-6244 GCA_038253515.1 Gemmatimonadales bacterium
CGAAGGCGCCTCCATCGCGGTTTTGAAGACCGGCCGGACCACCAGGCCCGATCCGCCCCCGTCAGGTCAGGAAGGTAATACCGCGACGGCTTCGATCTCGACCCGCGCGCCGCGGGGCAGCGCCGCGACGGCCACGGTCGAACGCGCGGGCCGGTGGTCGCCGAACGCCTGGGCGTAGACCTCGTTCATCCGCGCGAAGTCGGCCATGTCGACCAGGAAGACCGTGGTCTTCACCACACTGGAGAGCTCGAGGCCGGCCGCCCGGAGAATCGCGCCGAGGTTGGCGAGCACCCGCTCGGTCTGCTCGCCGATGCCCCCGTCGACCAGCTCGCCGGTGGCGGGATCGAACCCGACCTGCCCGGCGGTGAAGAGGAAGCCGTTGGCGCGGGTCGCCTGACTGTAGGGCCCGATCGCGCGCGGGGCGTCCGGAGTGGAAACGAAGCCGGTCGGCATCAGAAGAGTCCTTCGATGGTGCCGTCGGCGTGGACCCGGATCGCCTCGGCCGACGGCGTCTTGGAGAGGCCCGGCATGGTCATGATCTCACCCGCCAGCGCGACGACGAACCCGGCGCCGGCGCTGGGGTAGACATCCCGGATGGTCATGCGGAAACCCTGCGGGCGGCCCAGCTTGGTGGCGTCGTCGCTGAAGCTGTACTGGGTCTTGGCCATGCACACCGGGGTCTGGCCCAAGCCCATGCCCTCGCACTGCGCGATCGCCTTCTCGGCGACGGCGCTGTAGTCCACGCCCGCGGCCCCGTAGATCTCGCGCGCGATGATCTCGATCTTCTGCTTGATCGGCAGGGCGGCGTCGTAGATCGGCTGGAACGCCGCCTTCCCCTCGGCGAGCGTCTCGAGGATCTCCTTGGCCACCGCTTCCCCACCCTCGCCGCCCTTGGCCCAGACCTCACTCAGGGCAGCCCGGGCTCCCCAGCCCCGCCCCGCACCGAGCACCGACTGGATCTCCTCCTCGGTGTCGGAGGTGAACCGGTTGAGCGCGACGATCACCGGCACGCCGAACTTCTGCACGTTCTTCACGTGCCCCTCGAGATTCACCATGCCACGCTTGAGGGCGGCGACGTCGGGGGTGCCCAGCGCGTCCTTCTTCACGCCACCGTGCATCTTGAGCGCGCGCACCGTGGCGACAACGACCGCCGCCTCCGGCTTGAGCCCGCCGAACCGGCACTTGATGTCGAAGAACTTCTCCGCCCCGAGGTCGGCGCCGAAGCCCGCTTCGGTGAGCACCAGATCCGCGAGAGAGAGCCCGAGCCGGGTGGCGACGAGCGAGTTGCAGCCGTGGGCGATGTTGCCGAACGGTCCAGCGTGCACCAGCGCCGGGCCGCCCTCCAGCGTCTGCACCAGGTTCGGCAGCATGGCGTCCTTCAGCAGCAGGGTCATCGCCCCGGCGGCCTTGAGCTCGCCGGCCGTGACCGGCTTCCGGTCGCGGGTGAGCCCGACGATGATCCGGCTGATCCGCCCCTCCAGATCGGACAGATCGGCGGCGAGCGCCAGGATGGCCATGATCTCGCTGCCCGGCACGATGACGAACCGGTCCTCGCGCACCGGCCCGGCGTTGATGCCGCCGAGGCTGATGACGATCGAGCGGAGCGCCCGGTCGTTCATGTCGATCGTCCGGGGCCAGGTGATGCGGCGCGGGTCGAGGTTGAGCGCGTTGCCCTGGTGCAGGTGGTTATCCAGCATCGCCGAGAGCAGGTTGTGCGCCGAGGTGATGGCGTGGAAGTCGCCGGTGAAGTGGAGATTGATCTCGTCCATCGGCACCACCTGCGCGTATCCGCCGCCCGCCGCCCCGCCTTTGACCCCGAAGACCGGTCCCAGCGACGGCTCGCGGATGCAGAGCACCACCTTCTTGCCCAGCCGGCGGAGCGCCTGACTCACGCCGACGGTGACGGTGCTCTTCCCCTCCCCCGCGGGCGTCGGGTTGATCCCGGTCACCAGCACCAGGCGTCCCGTGGGGGCGCGCGCCCGTATGGCCTCGGCGCTGACCTTGGCCTTGTGGCGGCCGTAGAGGAGAATGTCGTCGGGACCCAGCCCCAGCTCGGCGGCGACGTCCTGGATCGGTCGGAGCTTGGCGGCCTGGGCGATGGCGATGTCGGAGGGGACGCTGGTCGTCACGAGGGAGCGCTCCGGGCGCTGAGGGGTGGAAGTCGAAACACGCGTGCCGCATTCTCGCCGGTGAGCGCGATCAGCGCCTCGGTCGTCATCCCGCGGAGCTGGGCGATCCGCTCGGCCACGTGACGGACGAACGCCGGCTCGTTCCGCTTGCCCCGGTGGGGCACGGGCGCGAGGTAGGGTCCGTCAGTCTCGAGCAGGAGCCGGTCCAGCGGCGTCTCCAGGATGGCGCCGTCCTGCCGCCAGCTCTTGAAGGTGACCATTCCGCTGAACGACACATAGTGGCGGAGGTCCAACCCCGCCCGCAAGAGGGCGGGTCCGCTGCTGAAGGAGTGGAGGATGGCCGGGACGTCCGGGTGGGCGCGGAGGAGGGCGGCGACGTCGTCGTCCGCCTCCCGGGCGTGGACCACGGCCGGCTGGCCGGTCTCCCGGGCCAGCCGGAGCTGGGCGTCGAATGCCGCGCGCTGGGCGTCCCGTGGCGAGTGGTCGTAGTGATAGTCCAGGCCCATCTCGCCGGCCGCGACCACCCGTGGGCTCCGCAGCCGCTGGCGGAGCCAGCGCTCGACCTCGTCACTCCAGGTCCGGGCCTCGTGCGGGTGGACGCCGGCCGTCGCGGAGAGCCGGGAGTCGCCGGCGGCGAGCGCGAGCGCGCGGTCGGCCGCGGCGGGCGATTCGCCGATCACCACCACATGCCCCACGCCGCCGGCCCAGGCCCGCCCCAGCACCTCCGCGCGATCCGGCTCGTAGGCCGGATCGGCGAGGTGACAGTGGGTGTCGATCAGCACGGGCCGGCCCGCGGCCGAGTCAGGCGACCGGTTGCGCCTTTCGCCCGGCGGCCGGCACGCCGGCCGGCTTGGGCGCCACCAGATGCCCGCGGGCCGCCGGGCCAGGCCAGCGCTTCTCGATCGCCATGAGCACCGGCGAGGCGATGTAGATCGACGAGAAGGTCCCGGTGAACACGCCGAAGAACATGACCAGGGCGAAGGGCCGGATGACCTCGCCGCCGAAGATGGTCAGCGCGGTGAGCGTCGCCAGGGTCGTCCCGTGGGTGAGGATACTGCGAGGGAGGGTCTCGTTGATCGACCGGTTGAGGATCTGCTCGAAGCTGTCCTTCTTGTGCTTGTGCAGATTCTCCCGCACGCGATCGAAGATGATGATGGTGTCGTTGAGTGAGTACCCCACCATCGAGAGCACGGCGGCAACGACCGTGAGGCTCACTTCCAGCCGCAGGGCGCCGATGAAGGCGATCGTGGCCAGGATGTCGTGCGCCGTCGCGACCACCGCGGCGAGCCCGAATCGCCACTCGAAGCGGTAGGCGAGATACGCCAGCACCGCGAAGAAGGAGAGGAAGATCGCCAGGAACGCCTTCTGGCGAAGCTCGCCGCCGACCTTGGGGCCGACCGCCTCGGTGCGGACCACGGCGTACTTCCCGGCCCCGAGCGTGGCATCGAGGGCGTGCGTCACCGCGCGGGCCGCGCTCTGGGTGTCGTTCGCGTCGGTGCCCGGCTTCACCACCCGGGCGCGGATCACGTACTCGTTGGCGGCCCCGAAGTTCTGGATCTCCGAGCCGGGAATCCCCTGGCGGTCGAGCCCGGTTCGGAGCGTCGCGACATCCACCGGTGTCCGGCTCTGGATCTGCACCAGGGTGCCGCCGGTGAACTCGATGCTGTAATTGAGGCCCCGGATGAGGAGCAGGACCAGCCCGGGAAGAATGATCGCCGCGGTGGCGGCGTAGGCGTAGCGCCGGACCCCGATGAAGTCGTAGTGGGCGTTGGCGAAGAGTCTCAGCATGTCAGATACTCAGAGTGGACATGGCGGGCCGGCGATCCAGCCAGATCATGAAAAAGGTCCGGGTGACGAACACCGCGGTGATCATCGAGGCCGCGATGCCCATGATGAGGGTCACCGCGAAGCCCTTGACCGGTCCGGTGCCGAACTGAAAGAGGAAGAGCGCGGTGAGGACGGTGCTCACGTTGGAGTCGATGATGGCGTTCATCGCGTGCTTGAATCCCTCGTCCACCGCCAGACGGACGGTCTTGCCGTGGATGAGCTCCTCCCGGATCCGCTCGAAGATCAGCACGTTCGCGTCCACGGCGATGCCCACCGACAGCACCAGCCCCGCCAGCCCGGGCAGGGTGAGCGTGGCCTCGATCATCGAGAGGCCGCCCACCGTGAAGAGGATGTAGAGCGCGAGCGCCGCGACGGCCACCACCCCGCTCATCCGATAGAAGACGAGCATGATCAGGATGACGAGCGCGGTGCCGACCACGCCGGCCTTGAGCCCGTCGTGGATCGAGTCGCTGCCCAGGCTCGCGCCCACCTGCCGCTCCTCGACGATCTTGAGCGGAATCGGCAGGGCACCGGCCTTCAAGGTGAGCGCCAGGTCCTGGGCCTCCTGCAGCGACTTGTTGCCCAAGGTGATCTGCCCGTTGCGTCCGATGCGGCTCTGAATCACCGGCGGGCGCCCCTGCACCCGGCCGTCGAGCAGGATGGCCATGTAGTCGCCGACGTGCTTCCCGGTCTCCTCACCGAACTTCCGGCCGCCGGCACGGTCGAGCTGGAAGGTGACGATCGGGCCGTTGGTGAGCGGATCGAGCTGCGCCGCCGCGTCCTCCAGACTGCTCCCGGTGACGATCGGCCGATCCTCCAGCAGGTAGAGCATGCGGACCGACTGGACCCCGACACTGGTCGGCGCGGATGCCCAGCGGAGCGTCAGGCCCCTGGGGAGCTGACGGGCGACCTGGGGAATGCTGATCAGGCTGTCGACCCGGGGGAAGGCGGTCTCCTGCACCTGATACTCGCCCGGCACCCCGCCAGCGCCCGCGGCCCCGGTCGATTGGATCAGCCCGCTCAATACTCCGTTGGTCACGGCGGCCGTGTCACGGCCGGCGCTGTCGGCCTTGCCCGCCTTCTTCGCGGTATCGCCACCGAGGAGCTGCTCCACCGCCGAGGGCTTGCCGGTTCCGGTATCCCCCTTGATGCCCAGGCCGCGGAGCGTCCGATCCATCGCCGGGATGGCCTTGTCCAGCGCCCCGGTCTTGTCGGTGATGCGGAACTCGAGGAAGGCGCTCCGCTGCACGATGGCCTTGGCCCGGGCCGGCTCGGTGATGCCGGCCAGCTCGACCACGATGCGCTGGTCGCCCACCTTCTGGATCAGCGGCTCGGTGACCCCGAACTCGTCGATCCGCTTGCGCAGCACCGTGAGCGCGAGGTAGAGGTCCCGCTTGGGATCGGCGGAGACCTGCTTGGACTGGTCGAGCTCCAGGGCGAGGTGCATGCCCCCTTGCAGATCGAGCCCGAGCTTCAGGGGAACCCGCTTCTCCACGTGGTCCCTCATCACCCCGGTCTGCTGATCCCGCTCCCGCACGGTGATCTCGCGGGGAACCAGGAAGTAGATGCTGAGGACGACGAGACCGGCGATCAGGAGGAGACGTGTACGAATTGACATCGTTCGGTCGACACTCTGGCGTGAATCACGCGGCTAGGGTCCGGCACCCGACGCCGCGAGAACCGCCAGCGCCCGGGCACGATCACGCTGCAGCTGCTGCTGCAGGGCTTCCAGCGAGGCGAACCGCTCCACGTCGCGCAGGCGCTCGACCCACTCCACCCGCACCCACTCGCCGTAGAGATCGCCGTCGAAGTCGAACAGGTGGACCTCGAGCGACCGCCGCGCATCCTGCACGGTCGGGCGGGGCCCCTGGTTCATCATTCCGCCCGCCCGCCCGCCGCGCCACTCCACCCGCACGGCATAGACTCCATCGGGCGGCAGCAGCTTCTGGGGCGGCACCCCGGTCAGGTTGATGGTCGGGACGCCGAGCAGGCGCCCGCGCCGCTCACCGTGTCCCACCACGCCGCTCACCTGATACGGCCGGCCCAGCATCCGGGCGGCGGTGACCAGGTCTCCCCCGGCGATGGCACGCCGGATCCGCGAGCTGGACACGTGCTGGTCGCCGAAGTCCACCGCGCCCACCACGTCAACCTCGAAGCCGTGCTGACCGCCCAGCCGGCGAAGCGTCTCGACATCGCCGCTCCGCCCCCGACCGAAGCCGTGATCGTGCCCGATGACCAGCTCGCGGGTCCCGCAGCGGTCGAGCAGCACCCGGGTCACGAACTCCTCG
>JBBSHB010000169.1:0-6185 GCA_038253515.1 Gemmatimonadales bacterium
ATCGAGGGCATGTCCCTCAGCGTGCCCAAAGGCACCACCATCATCGAGGCCGCCAAGCAGGCCGGCGTGCTGGTGCCGCACTACTGCTACCATCCCTCGCTGCCGTCGCCCGCGGTGTGCCGGATGTGTCTGGTCGAAGTGGAGAAGGCACCCAAGCTCCAGCCGGCCTGCGTGACCACGGTGACCGAAGGCCAGGTGGTACACGTCAACAGCGAGAACGCCAGGAAGGCCCGCGAGAGCGTGCTCGAGTTCCTGCTGATCAACCATCCGCTCGACTGCCCGATCTGCGACCAGGCGGGCGAGTGCGAGCTGCAGGACTACGTGTTCCAGGAAGGCCGCGCCCGCACCCGCTACGCCGAGTACGCCAAGCGGTACAATCCGGTCGAGGACTTCGGACCGGACATCCTGTACGTCCCCAACCGCTGCATTCTCTGCACCCGGTGCGTCCGGTTCATGGAGGATGTGGCCGACACCGCCGTGCTCAACGTGTCCGAGCGGGGCGACCGGGCCTACATCGGGATCAGCGCGGAGCAGAAGCTGGATCACCCATGGGCCGGCAACGTGGTCGACCTCTGCCCGGTGGGCTCGCTCTTATCGAAGGACTTCCTGCACAAGGCCCGGGCCTGGGACCTCGACAAGACGGCCAGCGTCTGCCCCGGATGCACCCAGGGCTGCAACATCACCATCGATACCCGGGACGACGTGGTGGTGCGGATCCGGCCCCGGCCCAATCTCGAGGTGAACCGCCACTTCATCTGCGACTACGGGCGCGCCAACTACCGCTGGATGAACCGGGGCGACCGGATCGAGGCGCCGCTGGTGCGGGACGGAGCCCGCCATGTCGCCACCGACTGGGACACCGCCCTCGCCCGGCTGGAGCAGCTGGTGCGGGGCGCCTCCGGCAGGGCCGTGATCCTCGCGTCGGGCCGGGCCTCGACCGAGTCACTCGGTCTGCTGCGCCGCCTGCTCGACCGGTTCGAGGTGACGGCGGCGGTCCAGGTCCCTCTGGCCGAGGAAGCCCCGCTCGCGGGAATCCCCAACCTGGCGCTCCGCCGGGAGCGCGCGCCCAACCTGACCGGGGCCGAGCTGCTGGGCTACACGCCGCGCTGGGAGGCCGCCATGCGGGAGGCGCTGAGCGCCGCGCTGGTGGTGGTGCTCGATCCGGATCTCTCGCCGGCCGATGAGGCCGCGCTGGCGGCGGCCTCGGGCGCCGTGGTGATCATGGGCACCGTCGCCGCCGAGGCGTTCCAGGGCGCCGAGCTGGTGTTGCCGGTGACCAATATGGCGGAGGAGAACGGGACCTACGTGAACCGGGATCGCCGGATCCAGCGCTTCGAGCAGGCGAAAGCTCAACCGGGCATGGCACGACCCGCCTGGTGGATCGCGGGCGAGGTGCTGGCCGGACCCGGCCCGAGCCCGGCGGCGCCGTCCACCGCCGCCGAGGCGTTCGAGCTCCTGGGAGAACGCTGGCCTGCCCTCGCGGGCCTGAGCCACGCGTCCATCGGCTACACCGGACGGGTGCTCGCCGGTCCGGCCGCGCGTGAGCCCGCCGGGAGCGGGGCGGGATGACGCCGGAGCTCAAGGGGTTCCTGTTCCTCAGCATCGTTAAGATGATCCTGGTCTTCACGGTCATCATGGTCGGGGTGGCGCTGCTGACCTTGATGGAGCGCAAGGTGAGCGCCTGGATGCAGAACCGCCGGGGCCCCAATCGGGTCGGGTGGGCGGGACTGCTCCAGCCGGCCGCCGACGGCGTCAAGAACATTCTCAAGGAGGAGACCTACCCGGCGCTGGCCAACCGCTGGCTCTTCCTGCTCGCGCCGGCGATGTCGTTCGTCCCCGCGCTGCTGCTCTCGGCGGTGATCCCCTTCGCCGCGCCGATTCCGGTGAACTTCGACGTCACCGTCCGGTTCAGCTTCTTCGGTCTCTTCCCGATCGACCTGGGGCGCTGGGCCCATCACGGTCTCATGCCGATGGTGGTGGCCGACCTCCCCATCGGATTCCTCTTCGTGCTGGCGATCAGCTCGATGGGCGTGTACGGGGTCGCCCTGGCGGGCTGGTCGTCCAACAGCAAGTATGCGCTCCTGGGCGGCCTCCGGGCCACCGCGCAGATGATCTCCTACGAGGTGGCGATGGGCCTGAGCCTCATCCCGGTCCTCCTCATGTCGGGCAACGTGAGTTTCTCCGCCATCATCGCCAGCCAGCAGGCGGGGCTCTGGTACGTGCTGCCCCTGTTCCTCTCGTTCTTCATCTTTCTGGTCTCCGGCTTCGCCGAGACCAACCGGCTGCCGTTCGATCTGCCGGAGGCGGAATCGGAGCTGATCGCCGGGTACCACACCGAGTACAGCGCAATGAAGTTCTCCTTCTTCTTCATCGCCGAGTACGCCAACGTGGTGACGGTCTGCGCCATGGTCACGACCATCTTCTTCGGCGGGTGGTCGATTCCGTTCGTCTCGGTCGGTCCGGACCACCCCGGCGCGCTGCTCACGCTGGCGCCGGGCGTGTTCGCCACCCTGCTCACCGGGGTCGCGTTCTTCCTCAAGCTGATGTTCTGGATCTTCTTCGTGATGTGGATCCGGTGGACCCTGCCGCGCTTCCGCTACGACCAGCTCATGGCCCTGGGCTGGAAGGTGCTCATGCCCCTGGCGCTGGCGTACATCATGGTGGTGTGCACGTCGATCTACCTGCTGGAGCATCGCCTGGGGATCTCCTCGCCCAAGCAGGAGGCGCTGGCGCTCTTCGGCGTCAATCTGGTGCTCATGGTGCTGGTGTTCGGGCTCCTGGACAGCGGTGTCTTCATCCGCGGGTCGGGACGGCAGCGGGCAACCCTGGAGGCGCGCGCCGAGCGCGCGACGGTGACGAGCTGATGGCCATCGGCGTCAAGCTGCTGAAGCGCCCCGACCGCAACGTGAGCTACGTGCGGGCCACTCTCAAGGGGATGGCGCTCACCTTCAAGCACATGTTCGAGCCCAAGGTGACGATGCAGTACCCCGAGCAGAAGAGCACCACGGACTGGAGCATCTCCCAGCGGTGGCGCGGCACCCACCGCATGCTCACCGACGAGCAGGGCCGCTCCAAGTGCGTCGCCTGCGGGCTCTGTCCCCAGATCTGTCCGGCCAACTGCATCAAGCTGGTACCGGGGGAGGACGAGCAGGGCGACCGCTATCCGCTGATCTACGAGATCGACGAGTTCCGCTGCATCTTCTGCGGCTACTGCCAGGAGGTCTGCCCGGAGGAGGCGATCCACGTCGGCGTGCACTTCGAGAACGCGGAGTACGACCGGGGGCGCTTCGTCTACGACCTGGAGCGGCTCTCCTCCCAGACCCACGCCGTCTCCACGCTCTGGGACCCGACCGATCCCAAGGGTGAGTAGATGACCCATGCGGTGTTCTACCTCTTCGCGACCCTGGCCGTCGTGTCGGCGTGTCTCTGCATCCTGCAGCGAAACCCGGTGAGCGCGGCGCTCTGGCTGGTGTCCACCATGTTCTCGCTGGCCGCGATCTACGTCCTGCTCGGCGCCCAGTTCATCGCGGCCATCCAGGTGCTGGTCTACGCCGGCGCGGTCATGGTCCTCTTCCTGTTCGTCATCATGCTGCTCAACCTGGGGCGCACCAGCTCGGACATCCGGGGTCCGTCCGGCGTGGCGGCCAGCGTGGTCCTGGCCGGGCTCCTCGGCATCGAGCTCGTCACGCTCTGGCGCTATACGCCCCGGCGGCTCGCGATGGAGCTGGCGCAGTCGCCCGCGTTCGGCGATCCCGGCACCGCGTTCGCCGCCGGCGAGAGCGCGCGGCAGGAGACGGTCACGCGGGGGGTCGTCGGCGCCATCGCGGCGCCGCTGTTCCAGACCTACCTGGTCCCGTTCGAGATCACCTCGATCCTGCTCCTCGCGGCCATCGTCGGCGCCGTCGTGCTCGCCAAGCGGAAGGTGTGATGCTGCTCGGACCCGCGCTCGGACTCTCCGCCATCCTGTTCAGCCTCGGGGTGGCCGGCGTGCTCCTCCGCCGCAACGCCATCGTCCTGTTCATGTGCGTCGAGCTCATGCTCAACGCCGTGAACCTGACCTTCGTGGCCTTCGCGCAGCTCTACGGCGCCAGCGGCTACATCATCGTCTTCTTCGTCATGACGGTCGCCGCGGCCGAGGCCGCGGTGGGGCTCGCCATCATCCTCGCCATCTTCCGGCACAAGCAGTCGATCGATCTCCAGAACATCAACCTCCTTCAGGGATGATGACCATCTCCCATCTGGTGTGGCTCGCCGTCGCGTTCCCGCTCGCGGGATTCCTGGTGAACGGCGCGCTCGCGCTCCGGCGCCCCCAGGCCAAGGGGCTGGTGTCGGTGGTGGGCGCCGGCAGCCTGCTCGCGGCCTTCCTGGTGGCGGTCGGGGTCTTCCTGGAGCTCCTGCGGCAACCGCCGGAAGCACCGCTCATCGTCACCCTGTGGCCCTGGATGCCGGTGGGGCGGCTGCAGGTGGACCTGGCCTTCCAGGTGGACCAGCTCTCCAGCCTCATGCTGCTGGTCGTGACCGGCGTGGGGAGTCTGATCCATCTCTTCAGCATCGGCTACATGGGGGAAGATCCGGGCTACGCGCGGTACTTCTCCTATCTCAATCTCTTCGTGGTCTTCATGCTGGTGCTGGTGCTCGGCTCCAACTTCCCGGTGCTGTTCATCGGGTGGGAAGGCGTCGGTCTCTGCTCCTACCTCCTGATCGGCTTCTGGTTCAGCGAGAAGGCCAACGCGGACGCCGGCAAGAAGGCGTTCATCATGAACCGGATCGGAGACTTCGGCTTCCTGGTGGCGATGTTCTTCGTCTGGCGCGCGTTCGGGAGCCTCGCCTTCACTGAGGTGCTGGCGCGGGCGCCCACGGTGCTGGAGCGGGGCGGGGCACTGGTCACGGCGATCACCCTGTTCCTCTTCCTCGGTTGCACCGGCAAATCTGCCCAGATCCCGCTGTACACCTGGCTGCCGGACGCCATGGCCGGCCCCACGCCCGTCTCCGCCCTGATCCATGCCGCCACGATGGTGACGGCGGGGGTCTACCTCGTGGCCCGCACCAACGTGCTCTTCGCGATGGCGCCGGTCAGCAGCACGGTGGTGGCGGGCATCGGCGCGCTCACCGCGCTCTTCGCCGCGACGATCGGACTCCGGCAATACGACATCAAGCGGGTCCTGGCCTACTCCACCGTCTCCCAACTGGGCTACATGTTTCTGGGTGTCGGCACCGGGGCCTACGTCTCGGGCGTCTTCCACCTGGTCACCCATGCCTTCTTCAAGGCCCTCCTCTTCCTCGGCAGCGGCAGCGTGATCCACGCGATGCATCATGCCTATCACGCCACCCACTCGCACGAGGATGCCCAGGACATGCGGAACATGGGCGGGCTCAAGGACTACCTGCCGGTCACATTCTGGCTCATGATGATCGCCACGCTCGCCATCGCCGGGATTCCGCCGTTCTCCGGCTTCTTCTCCAAGGACGAGATCCTGGCCGCGGCGTTTGCCCGGGGCGGCGACTACCCGGTGTATTACATCTTCTGCGCGATGGGAGTGATCGCCGCCTTTCTCACCGCGTTCTACATGGCGCGCCTCATGGCCATGACGTTCTTCGGCGCGAACCGGACCGGGGAGCGGGAGCGCGGGCATCTGCGCGAGGCGCCCTGGATCATGACCGGACCGCTGCTGGTGCTCGGCGTCCTGAGCGCGGTCGGCGGCGCGATCAATCTGCCCGGGTTCCTGGGTGGGCACGCCGCCCTCGAGCGCTGGCTGGAGCCGGTGATGGCGCGGGGCGTCGCGCTCGTCGGACTGGAGATGCCGCAGGGCCGGACCGAGCTCTTGCTGATCGGCGGCGCCGTGCTGGTGGGGGCGGTGGGGCTGGTGGCGGGCTTCCGCGCCACGCTGGGCCGGCGCATCCTCCCCGCCCATGATGCCCTGGCCGATACCGGCCTCGCGCTGGTGCTGAACCGGAAGTACTACATCGACGAGCTGTACGATCGGGTGGTGGTCCGGCCCCTGGTGTGGCTCTCGCGCGTCGTGCTCTGGAAGGGTGTCGATCAGGGCGTGGTCGACGGCGCGGCGGTGAACGGCACGGCCCGGCTGAGCCGGGGCCTCGGGTGGCTCGGGAGTCGGCTCCAGACCGGGCAGGTCGGGATCTACGTGGTGCTCTTCCTCGTCGGTGCGCTCTGGGTCCTGCGCGCC
>JBBSHB010000170.1:0-6138 GCA_038253515.1 Gemmatimonadales bacterium
CCCCCCCCCCCCCGCCCCCCAACCCCCGCTCCCGCCCCCCCGACCCCCTACCCCCCGTGCCCCAAGCTCCGCAACACCTCCCGGTCGATCTGCACCGAAATCGCCTCCCGCTTGGAGTACGGCCCCGGCCGGTACGCCCGCGACTGCACCCCGAGCTGGCTCTGCTCGCAGATGTGCCAATCCTGCCGGTTGGTCATGTCCCAGAACTCCACCCCGTCGTCCGGATTGAACGTCGGATCGCTCAGCGTGGCGGGATGGAAGAGCCAGCTGCAGAAGATCTGGGTCCGCCCGGTGCCCTGCGGCCAGAGGGTGTGGAACATCACGTAGTCCGGGTGGAGGCTCAGCAGCATGTTGGGGAAGAGGGCGTAGTAGTACACCCGGTTCATGTCCTCCTCGGGCAGCTCCCCCACCGGCACGCCGCAGGCGCGACCGCTCATGGTGAGGCTCTCCGCGCCGCGCCCGATCACCATGTATCCGCCGGTAAAGGGACCCTCCACCAGGTCGTTCTCCCCGCTGGTGGGCGGCGTGATCTTGGCCAGCGCCGGGTGCACCGGACCGCAGTGGTAGCATTCCGAGTAGTTCTGCAGCAGCAGCTTCCAGTTGGCCTGGACGTCGTACTCGATGGTGCGTCCCACCTTGAGGTTGGGCAGGTTGAACCGGCTGAACTTGCCCAGCACCGGCGCCCACTCCTGCTCGAACGGCTCCGGCTGCTCCGCGAGATTGATGAAGACGAAGCCCTCCCACACCGCCGTCGCCACCGGGAAGAGCGGCCAGTCGGCCTTGTTGAACCCCTCGAGATCGCTGGTGGAGGGCGCCCCCAGGAGCCGGCCGTCGAGGGCGTAGGTCCAGGCGTGGTAGGGGCACTGGATGGTCTCGGAGAGCCGCCCGGTCGACTGCTCGCAGAGCCGGGTGCCCCGGTGGCGGCAGACGTTGTGAAACGCCCGGACGCCGCCGGCCTTCTCCCGCAGGATGATCACGCTCTCCTGTCCCACCGGCTGGAGCACGTAGTCGCCGGCGACGGGGATCCGGTCCTCCCGGCCGACGCAGAGCCATCGCCGCTGGAAGATCCGCTCCACTTCCTGGGCGTAAATGTCCGGCGCCGTGTAGTACTCCCTCGGCAGGGTGTGGGCGCCGTCGATGGAGATTTCGGTGGTCTTGAGGAAGGTGGCCACGGTGCGGCTCGTCGAAGAAGTTGCGCGGAATATGGCCTCTGCCAGGGGGCCGTGGAAGAGTCGGGATGTGTGACCCAGACCGCCGACGGCGTGCCCGGGTGGTTCCTACCGTAGGGTGAGGCGGAATGGCACTCACACGCGGAGAAGATCATGATGCGGACCCAGGCGCTTTTGAGACAATCTGTCCTGCTGCTCGGTCTGGCCCTGCCGGCGGCGGGTTGCGCGGCGGCGGCCGCCGGAGCGGCCGGCGGAGTCTGCGCCGAGTGGGACAAGAACTTCGCCGAGGACATCGTGACCCGGATCGTGAAGGCGAGCTGAGCGTGGCGCGGGGCGACCCGCCCCCACCGATCCAGGGCGTGCTGGAGACCGGACTCTACGTCTCCGACCTGGCGCGCTCCCGGGAGTTCTACTCCCGCCTCTTCGGCTTCCCGCTGATGGTGGGCGACGAGCGCTTCTGCGCCTTCGACGTCGCCGGCCGGGACGTGCTCCTGCTCTTTCTCAAGGGGGGCACGCCTGGTCCGGTGCGGACGCCGGGCGGGTGGATTCCGCCGCATGACGGGGCGGGGCGGCTCCACTTCGCCTTCGCCGTGGCCGCGGAGGACCTGGCCGCGTGGGAAGCGCGTCTCGCGGGGGAGGGGATCGAGATCGAGAGCCGGGTAGACTGGCCCCGGGGGCGGAGCGTCTACTTCCGGGATCCGGACGAGCATCTGGTCGAGCTGGTGACGCCCGGGCTCTGGGCGAATTACTAGTCGATCACCGGCTTGACGTCGACTACCGGCGTGCCATCGATGGCCTCGATTGGCCCGATCCGCAGCCGGGTTTCCAACATCTCGCGCACGGTCACGCGATGCAGCCCCAAGGGGTTCGGCCGATCGGGCGACCGGGTGGCGAACACGCCGGCGAGCGGGATCTCGGGGTCGCCGCGCGGGTGCACTTCGAGCACGTCGCGATCCGAACGATGGAGCCAGGTGACGACGATGAGCTCGTCGCCGGCGGCGATCCCGAACAGTGCCCGCGCGAAGGTCGGATTTACCTCGAGCCACGCGTCCGGCGCTCCCTCCGAGCCCTGCCGCGGTGCCTCGGCCAGCGCTCGAAGGGTCGATCGAAGGAATCCTATGGGATGAAGCGAGTATGCCTCGGGTGTCTCTTTCATCGTCAAGGCGACTGGGTGAGCCCGATGATGTTCCCGTCGGCGTCCCGAACCAATGCAGTGAGCTTCCCGCCGCCCACATCTTTGACGTCTTGCAGGGCTCGCGCGCCGGCGTCCAGCAACAGTTGCAGACTCTTCCTGATATCCTGCACTTCCCAGTAGATCGTCATCCCGTCACGATGGCCATTGGGATCGAGACCCACTTCCAGATCCTCTATCTTGAAGCCGACATAATATGGCGCATCCACGTAAGGCTCTACGCCAGAGAGCTGGCGGTACAGCATCTTCGCTCGAGCGATGTCCTTGACGGGATAGATGATTGTGCTGATGCCTTTACTCACGTAGATCCCCTTCCGGTGAAGGTTAGTCGGCTGCGGGTCCGTCACTGCAATGACGAAACGCGACGGGAGAATGTGACCGATGGGCGAGCACGACTGGCTGGGTGTGCCTGGACCTGCTGCGCTCGCGCAAGTCACGGCGCGAGGAGCTCATGGGCGCGGATTTCCCCGACTCGATCGCGAGCCGCGCGGACGGGATCGACCCCGAGCACGAAGAGCTGCTCGCCGACTCGGTCGGGCCTGCGCTGCTCGTAGTGCTCGAGACGCTGACGCCCGCCGAGCGGCTCACCTTCGTGCTGCACGACATGTTCGCGGTGCCCTTCGACGAGATCGCTCTCATCGTCGGACGCTCCCCGACGGCGGTACGCCAGCTCGCCAGCCGCGCGCGCCGCCGGGTCCGGGGCCCGGCCCCGGTTCCCGAGGCCGACCGCGCCCGCCAGCGCGAAGTGGTCGACGCCTTCCTCGCGGCCTCGCGCGACGGCAACTTTGCCGCGCTTCTCGCGTTGCTCGACCCCGACGTCGTGCTCCGAGCCGACAGCGCGGCCGTGCTCGCGGGCGCACCCGGCGAGGTCCGCGGGGCAGAGGCCGTGGCGGAGACCTTCAAGGGGCGGGCCCGGGTCGCCCAACCCGCGCTGGTGAACGGAGCCGTTGGAGCCGTGTGGGCTCCGGGCGGCCGGCCGGCTCGACCTGGTGATCCTCGGCCACTGACGAAGCTCAGGTATTCGCGGCGGTGCGGAAGTTCACCACGGAGACACGGAGAACCACGGAGGCAGCACGGAGAAAACAAAAAAATATGTGGTTCTCCGTGGTACCCTCCGTGTTACTCCGTGTCTCCGTGGTGAATTCGCCCCAAATGTTCACTGAACTCTGTGAACTTCATTCGGCCACCACCACCCCCCGACACTCCCCGAACCCGATCCGCGCCGCCCCCGGCCGCTCCGCGAACCCGCGCATGACCACCTCGTCCCCGTCCTCCAGGAACGTCCGGGCCTCGCCGGTCGGCAGGCTGAGCGGCTCGGCCCCGCGCCAGGCGAGCTCCAGCAGCGACCCCCGCGCCTCCTTGCTCGGACCGGAGATCGTCCCGCTCGCGAAGAGATCGCCGGAGCGGAGGTTGCATCCGCCGCTGGTGTGGTGCGCCAACATCTGGGCCGGAGTCCAATAGAGGTCTGCCGCCCGCGCCCGGCTGAGCCGGATGGGCGCCATCCCCTCCGCCCGCATCCGCGCCGACGCCAGATAGACCTCCACGACCACGTCGAACGCGCCGCACTCCTGATCGCTGACATCGAGCAGATACGGGAGCGGCGCGGGATCGCCCTGGGGTCGCGGCGCGGGAGGCACCCGGAACGGCTCCATCGCCTCCAACGTCACCACCCAGGGCGAGATCGTGGTCGCGAAGTCCTTGCCGAGGAACGGACCCAGCGGCTGGTACTCCCAGCTCTGGATGTCGCGCGCCGACCAGTCGTTCAGCAGACAGAGGCCGAAGAGATGCTCCTCCGCTTCCGCGATCGGCACCGGCTCTCCCATCCGGTTCCCCACGCTCACGAAGCAGCCGAGCTCCAGCTCGTAATCCAGCTGCCGCGCCGGCCCGAACTCCGGCGTCTCGCTCCCGGGATCCTTCCGCTGCCCGCTCGGCCGGCGCACCGGGATCCCGCTGGGTACGATCGACGACGATCGCCCGTGGTAGCCGATCGGCAGCCACTTGTAGTTGGGGAGCAGCGGATTGTCCGGGCGGAACATGCCGCCGACGTTGCTGGCATGATGGATCGAGGCGTAGAAGTCGGTGTAGTCGCCGATGCTGGCCGGGAGCACCAGCTCCGCCTCGGCCATCGGGACCAGGAGCCGGTCGCCCAGGCGGCGGCTGGCCTTGTACGCCGGCGAGTCCGCGCTGAGGAGCGCGCTCACCTGCCGGCGCAGCGCGACGCGCGGCGCCCGGCCCCGCGCCATCAGGAGGTTGAGCGAGTCCGCGGCACACGCCTCCGCGGCGCGCTCCGCCACGCCCCCGAAGCGCCCCTCGTCGTGGCACGCGGTGACGTCCAGGATGCAGTCGCCGATCGCGACCCCGACCCGGGCCGGCTCGTCGTCGTCCCGGCGGCGGAAGACGCCGAAGGGCAGGTTCTGGATCGGGAAGTCGGTCGCGCCCTGGGCCGACTCGACCCACGATGTGCGCTCCGGGTCGTGCGTCTCGTCCATGGGGGGCTCGCGTTGTCGGTCTTTCAATGAAGCCGTATTCAGGTTGGGCTCCCGGTGGATTTCACCACGGAGACACGGAGAACACGGAGGGTACCACGGAGAACCACATTATTTTTTGTTTTCTCCGTGCTGCCTCCCTGGTTCTCCGTGTCTCCGTGGTGAATCCTGCACCGGCACCCCGCCGCTAGACGCCTGGAAGCTGTGAACCGGAAACCCCGCTAGCGGAGGAGTCCCAGCGCCGCCAGGTCGCCCACCGGCTCGGTGAAGGAGCAGGACCCGAAGGAGATCACCACCTGCTCGCGCGCCCGCCGGATGGCCGCGAGGTCGAGCCGCCGACCCCGCCAGGCGATGCCGTCGTCCGTCACCTCGAACGCCGAAGGAGAGGTCTCCTCCAGCAGTCGTTGCAGGTCGGCGTCTTCCAGGCCATCCCGCGCGTACGCCGCCGCGAGGAACACGTTGAGGAAGCCGAACATCCGGCCCCGGGGGCTGTCGGGCGCGTAAGTCAGCGGGTAGTCGCCGCGGAGGGGATGGTGCAGTCCGGCCGTGGCCTTGAACGATACGTGTGTCTCCGCGCAGACCCGGATGAATCGGGCCAGGCCGGCGGCGGCCGGAAAGGCGGCGGAGGTGACCCCGCCGGTCCGCACCTTGGCCCGCGCGCCGTGGTGAGCGATCTCCTCCACCAGCAGCGTCGGATCGTGAGCGATGGGAATCTCGACGTAGGCCTGGAGGTAGTCCGGCACCGAGCCGAGCAGGCGATCGACCGCCGCCACCGTGTCCGCCTTCGCCTCGACGGCGTCGGCCGACACGGCGGGCGCGCCGTCGGCCGCGTGGCGACAGTTGAACTCACCCACGGTCCGCGCGTCGCGGTCGCTGTCGAGCCCCGCCAGCGTCGTGAGCCGCCAGGGCCGGTCCGAGGGCCGGCGCGGCATCAGCCCGGCGGCGCTCGCCTCGAGCTCGGGCAGCCGCGCCACCCGTATGACGAAGCGGCCCAGCGCCCAGGACTGCTCACTGTCCAGATAGGCGGCGTACTGCCGAAGGGCGGACTCGAGCTCGAGCGACGCGGGCGGAAAGAGACCCGCGTAGTCGATGCTGCCTTCGAGCAAACTGCGCAGTGCGGTCATCACAGCCCAATCTATGATCCCTGCCCCATTTCCGCTGGCCCCGTCCGACAGTAAGATACGGGCATGACCATAGCCACGATCAACCCGGCCACCGGCGAGACCGTCCGCACCTTCCAGCCGCTGTCGTTCGCCGCGCTGAACCTGCGGCTGCAGTGCGCCGCCGACAC
>JBBSHB010000171.1:0-6051 GCA_038253515.1 Gemmatimonadales bacterium
GATGGCGTCGCCCACTGGTCGCCCGACGGGCGTGACATCCTGTTCGCCAGCGCCAGGGGCGGGCTCTTCAGCGTTCACCCGGACGACGGCGGCGTGAGGCGAATCCCGCTCGAAACCGGCGGAGGCTTCTCCTTTGTTCGCGCTCCGAACTGGTCTCCCGACGGGAGCCGCATCGTCCTCTCGCTCTTTCTCAAGCGGACGGGGCGATTCGATCTCTACACCGCGAACGCCGACGGCAGCGGCCTCGCTCCGCTCACGGCCACGCCGGAGTTCGAGGACTTCGCCGATTGGGGCACCCGTCCGCCGGCGGCGATGCAACTGGCGGTATCCGATGGACACGAAGCAGCCCAGTAGCCGATGCGGAGTCGTCGGATTTCGGGTCGCCGAGGATCCGATTGCGGATTCTCGGCGCCTCGGCCGAGCCGGTAGCAGCCTGACGCTACCGCCCTCGCCGCAATCGCTGCAGCTCGGCGCTGAGCGGCTGCCAGTACGTCCGGTCGATCTCTCGCTCGTTCCGCTCTTCCGCTTCGAGCGCCGCGGCGACTCCCGCCTCATCGCCGGCCAGCGCCGAGGCCAGGGCCGGCCGATCGGCTGCCATCTCGCTGGCGCGCCCTGGATGAGCGCCCGCCGCCTCGATCAGCAGCACCGGCGTGCGCAGCTCTTGCAGCCAGAAGGTGACCTGCTCGGGCCCCGGCCCGGCCCGGTGCTGAAAGTAGTGGGCCTCGATGAGCCGCCGGATCATCGGCCAGTCCTTGTCGCGCTGGGTCTTCTTGGCCTGCACCAAGTCGGGGAGTGCGAGCAGGTCGTAGACCTCGCCGCCCGCCAGCTCGAGCGTCGTCCGCCGCTCCCAGAGGACCGGGAACTCGGGCAGCCCGCGCATCACGGCCATGACGTCCACGCGCATGCCGTCCGCCTCCGGGTCGCGGCACCGGAAGTGGACCGCGTGACCGCGCCGGAGGTACTCCAAGGTCAGGGGCGGAACGGCGATCAGCTCGGCAGAGAGCGCCGCGAGGGCGTCCTCCAGGCGGCGGAGATTGTCCGGGTCGGCGAGGATGGCGAGGTCGGTATCCCGGCTAAACTCCGCCGCGCCGTACAATACGCACGCCTGGCCGCCCATCAGGAGAGCCCGGACCTGGTGCGTTCGGATCGTGGAAAGGACTCTGCGTATCGGGCTCGGGGTCAAGGGTGCCTCCCAGCAGGAGGAAGCTGCTCCACAACGCCTGGCTCCGCCCCCACCGTTCGGCCGGGCTTATGCGATACCACTCCGCCCACTCGTCGTCGCAGATCTGCTCGATCGGGATCATCACCACCCTCCGGTCGGCACCGCCGGCGGGCGTCGCCGAGCACCGCTGGCGCTGCACACCGCCTGCGGAGGCCGCCGCGGCTCCTCCCGCGAAATCAACACCGGCACCGGCGGCAACGGAACGGACGGCAGGACATTCCTGCCACCACTGGCGGACCTCCCGCCACTCGAACTGCCACCAGGCGCCGTGGCCGCGCTCGTCGTCGAAGATCGTGGCGACCCGTAAGTGGCCGCAGCCGTCAGTCCCTCGGCCGGATCCACTGCTGGAAGGCAGGGTCTGCGCGGAGCGGTGTCAGGTCCGGATCCAGGTGCGCGGTGCGCCAGCCCGCGAACCCCCGCTGCTCGGCCTCGCGCAGCAGCCCTATGGCACGGTCGTGGTCGCCCAGGAGGCCGGCGATCCGTGCGCGCTGATACAACGCCCAGTACTCGCTGGTGGCACCCGCCGGCCCGGTGCCGCCCCGCGCCGCCAGCCAGCGGTCGATTCGACTCGCCTCGGCGCGGTCGCCGCGCCGGGCCGCGAGGTCGCCCAACGCGGCCTGCACGTCGGTGTCGGTCGAATCCTCGGCGGCGAGCGCGCGGTAGAGCGTACGCGCCTCGTCCCACCGGCCGGCGCTGTTGAGCACCTCGGCCAACGCCTGGCGCGCTCCGGTGGTGGCCTGCTGTGCGGGTGCCAGCGCACTCGCCCAGGCCGTCGCGCGGTCGAATGCCTGCCGGGCCGCGGCGGCCTGCCCGTGCGCGGCCAGCTCCCGGCCCGCTTCGTCCATCAGACCGATCACGGCGATGCCCTGCTGCTCGGCGCCCAGCAGCCGTACCATCTCGTCGATCTTCCGCGTGGCGTCCGCCACCCGCCCGAGGCCCGCGAGCGACGCGGCCTCCTCCCGCAGATAGAGCCAGCGGAGGTCAGCGCTGGAGTTGAGCTTCAGCCGCCGCATCTCGCCGATCTTGGCCAGCGCGCGATCGTACATCCCGGCGCGGTGATACGCCGCGAAGAGGACTCGCAGGTTCAGCTCCGGATCGCGAGCCCGGGTCTCGTCGATCGGCTCCAGCAGCGGGATCGCCTCGCGCGGCCGATTCGAGTACAGCAGCAGCATCGCCTTCCAGGTGCGCAACCGCTCGTTGTCGGGGTGGTTGTCGGCGGGGCCCGCCGCGCCATCGAGCGCCGCTGGCAAATCCCCGTGACAAATCCCGCTGGCGATCTTGAGCTGAGCCGCATCCTCCGGCGGGAGGTGCAGCAGGCGTGGTGAGAGGATGGCGGCCATCGAGTCCACTCGCGCACAGTTGTTGCCGTAGGAGTTCCATGCGACGTACGTGAGCGGAAGCGTAAACGCGGAGTCCATGGCGAACGCGCGATAGAAATGACCCAGTGCCCGGTTCTGGCATTCGGGCTGCCCGCCGCAGTGCAGCGATACCTCCGCACCCGCCGACCACTCCTGGTAGCTCTCGTATGTCTCCGGCCGGCTGGTCTGCTCGGAAAAATCAAAGTCCAGCAGTGAGCCGACCGCCGCCATGACCCTGCTGCGCAACCCGTCGAGTGCCGCCATCCGGACGGCCAGCGGCGCGGCGACCGGCCCGATCGAGCGCAGCGCCCTGCCCGAGCCGGTCTCGAGAACCTCGGCCTGGAACTGCACGCTGTCGCCCGGCGTGCGATCGTAGGCGCCCACCACGATCGTCCCCGCGCCATCCGCGCTGGCGGCGGCGCGCGCAGCCGTGACACTCAGCCCCCGCATGGCACCACCCGTCCCGTGCGAGCGGGCATCCACGACTTCCACCACCTTGCCGGTCGTGCGGAGACCGCGGATCACGTAGTCGGCCGCGACGTCGCTCAGTGCGTCGAGCGTGGAATCGCCGGTCCGGTTCTGAAACGGGACCACCAGCACCCGTGTGGGATCGAGGTTCGCCGGCGGTCGTCGGGCCAGCGCCGCGGCGAGGGCGGCCGCGGCGATCACCGCGACGGCGACGGCGGCGATCACCCACCGGCGCGACCTCGCCGCGCGAGACCGGGTCCCCGGTGCGCCCGGTTCGGCGTCCTCCTCGGCGGGCGCGGCCATGGCGCCGGCCAGCGCCTCCCCGAACTCGCGCGCGGTGGGAAAGCGGTCTGCCGGCACCTTGGCGAGCGCCCGGGTGACCACGTGCGCGACGGCCCGCGGCACCGTGGGTCGCAGGGTGCGGAGCGACGGCACCGGGTCGAGGGCGTGCCTGGCCAGAATCGCCTGCGGCGTAGGGCCGAGGAACGGCGGCTGGCCGCCTACCATCTCGTACAACACACAGCCGAGGGCGTAGATGTCGCTCCGGCCGTCGAGCCGGGCTGTGCCCGCCGACTGCTCGGGGCTCATGTAGGCCGGGGTACCGATCGCCAGCCCGGTCTCGGTCAGGCGGTCGCCGGCGGCCACGTCGAGCGCGCGCGCGATGCCGAAGTCGGCCAGCACCGCCTGCCCATCGGCCAGCAGGATGTTCTCGGGCTTGATGTCGCGATGGACCACGCCCTGCCGGTGGGCATGGTCGAGCGCGGCGGCCACCTGCCGGGCGATGCCGATCGCCTCCTGCAGCGGCAACTGCAGCTCCTCGCGCAGCCGCTCGCGCAGCGAACGGCCGGCCACGTACGGCATGGCATAGAACAGCACCGGCCTGGGGAGACCGATGTCGAGTGTGCCCGAATCGTGGAGCGGGAGGATGTGCGGGTGGCTCAAGCGGGCCACGATGCCGATCTCGCGGAGGAAGCGCTCGGCGCCGAGTACCGCGCCGAGCTCGGGGTTGAGCACCTTGATCGCTACCTGACGCTGATGCCTCACGTCCTCGGCGAGGTAGACCGTCGCCATCCCGCCGCGGCCGAGCTCGCGCTCGATCAGGTACCGGCCGGAGAGCGCGGCGCGGAGCGCGGTCTCGAACTCCGACGGCAGCGGCCCGATCGGACGGGACGATTCCAGGAACCCGGTGGCGCCCTGATCGGCCGCCAGGAGGGACTCGACTTCGCGCCGGAGGGCCAGGTCCGTGCCGCACGCTTCGGTCAGGAAGGCCGCGCGCTCGACCGGCGCTCGGTCGCGCGTTGCCAGGAAGAGCGCTTCGACCTCGCGCCAGCGTTCGGGCGTGAGCCGGGTTGCCCCGTCGTCCGGAGTCATCCGCTTAGGTTCGCGTCAGGCGGCGCTCAGTTCGCGCCGGAGCCAGGCCCGTGCAGTGGTCCACTCGCGCTTGACCGTGGCCGGCGACACACCCAGGACGGCCGCCGCCTCGTCGATCCCCAGCCCGCCGAAGTACCGCAGCTCCACCAGCCGGCTCTTCCGGGCGTCCAGCTCGGCCAGCCGCTCGAGCGCGTCGTGGAGCGCCAGCACGTCGACGCTCGCCTCCGGCGCGCCGACGCCGCCCGCTTCGTCGAGCGTGATGGCATGCGCGGCGCCGCCACGCTTGGCGGCGCGCTGGGCGCGGGCATGGTCCACCAGGATCGAGCGCATCGCCTTGGCCGCCACGCCGAAGAAATGCGCCCGGCCTTGCCAGTCCACGGCGGACTGCCCGACCAGGCGCAGATAGGCTTCATGCACCAGTGCGGTCGTCTGGAGGGTATGCCCATCGGGCTGCGCCCGCATGTAGCGTCTGGCCTGGCGGCGCAGCTCGTCATAGACCAGCGGCAGGAGCCGGTCCAGCGCCGCCTGATCACCTGAGGCCCAGGCCTGGAGCAGGTCGGTGACCGACTGGGTCGATCCGGAGGTCATCGTGTCGCCGAGCGAACGGAGGGAGTTCGGATGCCAGTGCCGCCTGGGAAAGTTGCCGGCCCTCGAGCCCTCAGGCAAGCGCGTGCAGCCACCGATGAGCCGGTTAAGGCGGGTTTTCCGTGTTCCTGGACAGGAGGCTCATCTGGTTCCCTTCCCGCTCCTGGAGGCACATATGTCGCTCACCCGCTTGGTTTCCCTCTCCGCGGTCGCGCTCCGCCCGACGCGGTTCCTGATCATGGTCGCGCTGGCGACCGCCTGCGATCGCGCGACCGACGCGGTCGCTCCCTCGACACACTCCTCGAGTACACCGCCTTCCGCCACGGCCGATGCGCGCGTGCCGTCCGGCTCCAGCGTATCGGTGGACCTGACCTTTCACGAGCCCATCGTGCCAATCGCCAAGCGCGGCGACTGCCCCGTGGCCGCGGAGGGCTTCTGCGGAAGCGGCGAAGTCATTCCGTTCGGCCAGGCCACCGAATCCATCGAGTTCGGCGGCGCGTGCGGAGGAGGCTGCGACCTCCGGATCATTCAGCTGCCTCAGGGATCGATCACACTCGAAGAGACCTTCAGCGACCCCGGATGTCCCGGGACTTGCCAACCCAATCCCGCTTTCCCCGGGAACGGCAGGCTCACCGATGTCATCGTCAGCGGCACCGGACTCTTCCAAGGAGCGACCGGGACGCTCGCGGGGACGGTACGAGCGGCGGGGCGCGAGAGCACCGTGAGGCTCTCGGGTACGATCGCGCTGGCGAGCAGGACCGCGCCCTCGCCCGCTCTGGCGGCCGCTCGATCGCTGGTCGACCCGGGCACGCTGATTCCGGTTCCGCCGCCGGGCGCCGTCTGCCACGCCGTCGGTGGCGGCACGATCTGTCAGACGTACCTGACCTTCGAGCCGGTGAACGAGCCGGCCGGTTCGTGCTGGAGCTGCCGGCCACCCGGGAATCATGAAGAACGCTTCATGAAGAGTTCCGGGCGGGTTCAGGCATCGCCGGTAGATTGGCTCTCATGAAGATTCTCGTCGTGGAGGACGACCGGAAGGTCGCGGGA
>JBBSHB010000172.1:0-6010 GCA_038253515.1 Gemmatimonadales bacterium
CCGAGAAGGCGTTGGACCAACTCGAGCCGCTGCTCAAAATGCCGTACTTCCTCTCCCCAGGCTGGCTCCGGATCGACCCGACGTTCGCCCCGCTCCGCGGCAACCCGCGCTTCGAGCGGCTGATCCGGGGAACCTGACGGCGCACACGACCGGAGCACGCCGATGACCCTGGCCGAGCACCCAGTGTTCGCCACCGCGGGCACCGAGTACCGGTGGGCCGACGTCGCACTCGCGGCGATCCACTGGGACGAGTGGGCCGAGCTCGATGCGAAGGCGCGGCTCGGCCTCACCTGCGCGGCCCGGGCGCACGCCACCGGAGGACGACCCCAACGCGAGTCGCTGACGGCCCGTGCCAACGCATACCGCTACGAGCACGATCTCATCTCCGCGTCGCAGACGGTGGCCTGGCTCGGGCGGCGCGGGCTCACCACCGCCATGTGGATGGAATGGGTCGAGCGGTGCCTGCTCCGCGAGCAGGTAGGGCCCGCTCCCGAGCCGAGGCCCTCGTCTCGGAAGCGGCTGTGGAAGCTCTCGCCCACCCCGTTCTGCTACGGCTTGCCGGGATCGATGTAGGCGGTGATAATGCCGCTGCGGGCGAGCCACTGGCGCACACCCCGGGCGATGAGCTCCGGGCCGGTGTGGCTGCGCAGATACCCGGGCGGCCCGTAGCTCGCCACCAGCGGCCCGAGCACCTCACCACTCGTCCCGCCGGGGGCGAGCGGTCGACCGTGATCGCCAAACATTCCCGCGTGGACTCATCGACGACGGTCAGGCACTTGAGGCAGCGGCCATAGGCGGCCGGGGCGCGCTACCCCGAAGGCCTGGGGAACAGCGGGGAAGCCTTGGTCTCAGGCACCGCTCGTCCACCGCCAGTCGGCAATCTCGGGCAGGTCCTCCAAGTGCTCCCGGATGTAGCCGTGATGCTCATGCAGCTTGTTCTCGAACAGCTCGACCGCCTCGGCGGCCTGCGAGCGAAGCCGCGGCACGTACTTGAGCGCATCGATCGCCAGATGGAAGCGGCTCATCCGGTTCAACACTACCATGTCGAACGGCGTCGTCACGGCGCCCTGGTCGATGAAGCCGCGCACGTGGAACCGCCCCTCGTTCGCCCGGCCGTGCACCATGCTGTGGACCGCCGAGGGGAAGCCGTGGTACGCGAAGATCACCGGCGCCGTCCGGGTGAAGAGCGCCTCGAACGCCGCGTCGTCCATGCCATGCGGGTAGCGATCGGGGTTCATCAGCACGCCGAGGTCCACCACGTTGACGACGCGGACGCGGATGCCCGGCACGTGCTTCTGGAGCAGCCAGGAGGCGGCGCAGATCTCGAGCGTGGGCACGTCGCCCACGCACGCGAGGACCACGTCGGGCTCCCCGCCGCGGTCGCTGGTCGCGAAGTCCCAGACCGAGGCCCCGCGGGCACAGTGGTCCACCGCCTCCTCCATGCTCAGCCACTGGAGCGCCGGCTGCTTCCCGCAGGTCACCACGTTGACCCGCTTCCGGCTTCGCAGACGCTGATCGAAGACAGCGAGCAGGCAGTTGGAATCGGGTGGGAAGTAGACCCGGATCACCTCGCTCCGCCGCGCCAGGGCGTTGTCGACGAATCCCGGCGCCTGGTGGGTGAAGCCGTTGTGGTCGCTCCGCCAGGCGTGGCTGCTGAGAAACACGTTGAGCGACGCGATCGGCTGCCGCCAGGGGAACTCGCGGGACTGCGCCAGCCATTTCGCGTGCTGGGTCAGCATCGAGTCCACGATCTGGGCGAAGGCCTCGTAGGACGCGAAGACCCCATGCCGTCCGGTCAGCACGTATCCCTCGAGCCATCCCTCGCAGCAATGCTCGCTCAGGACCTCCATCACCCGGCCGTCGGGACCCACGTGGTCGTCGATCGCCACGGTCTCGCCGACGCTGCAGCGGTCGGTCGCCTCGAAGACCGCGTTGAGTCGGTTGGAGTTGGTCTCGTCCGGGGAGAAGAGCCGGAAGTTGGTCGGGTTCCTCCGGATGATGTCGCGGAAGAACTCGCCCAGCTTGCGCGGCGCCTCCGCCACCACCTGCCCTGGCCCGGGGAGGTCGAGCGCGTACGCGGTGACGTCGGGCAGGTCGAGCGGCGCCAGCAACCGGCCGCCGTTCACGTGTGGGTTGGCGCCCATGCGGCGGCGGCCGGTAGGCGCCAGGCTCGCGAGCTCCGGGACCAGCCGGCCGGCCGCATCGAACAGCTCCTCCGGGTGGTAGCTCCGGAGCCACGCCTCCAGCAGCGCGAGATGCGAGGGATTCTCGCGCACGGCCTCGAGCGGCACCTGATGGGCGCGGAACGTCCCCTCGATCGGGACGCCGTCCACCTCCTTCGGCCCAGTCCATCCCTTGGGCGTGCGGAGCACGATCAGTGGCCAGGTGGGACGACCCCGGAAGCCACGGCTCCGGGCCTCCTCCTGAATGCGGCGGATCTCGTCGTAGCACTCGTCGAGCGCCGCCGCAAAGAGCTGGTGCATGCTGAGGGGGTCGTCGCCCTCCACGAACCGGGGCGCGTAGCCGTGGCCCTGAAAGAGCTGCGCGAGCTCGACGTCCCTGGTGCGGCCTTCCACCGTGGGCCCCGCGATCTTGTAGCCGTTCAGGTGCAGGATCGGCAGCACGGCACCGTCGCGAACCGGATTGAGGAACCGGTTGCTCTGCCAGCTTCCGGCCAGGGGGCCGGTCTCCGCTTCCCCGTCGCCGATCACGCACACGACCAGGAGATCCGGATTGTCGAACGCCGCTCCGTACGCGTGGAGCAGCGAGTAGCCCAGCTCTCCGCCCTCGTGGATCGAGTTCGGCAGGTGCGGGCCGCAGTGGCTGCCGACGCCGCCGGGGGTGGAGAACTGCCGGAACAGGAGCCGCATGCCGTCCGCGTCGCGGGTGACCTCGGGGTGCACCTCGGTGTAGCTGCCCTCGAGGTAGGCGTTCGCGTTGAGCGCGGGGCCGCCGTGTCCGGGCCCGGAGATGTAGATCACGCTCGCATCCCGCTCGGTGATCAGCCGGTTGAGATGGACGCAGACGAAGCTCTGCCCGGTCGACGTGCCCCAGTGGCCGAGCAGGCGCGGCTTGATGTGCTCGGCCCGGAGCGGCTCGCGCAGCAGCGGGTTTTCAGCGAGGTAGATCTGCCCCACGGTGAGGTAGTTCGACGCGTTCCAGTATCGCTGCATCCGGTCCAGTAGCTCGCGCGAGAGCGGGCCCTCGGCCGCGGCCGCCGGCCCGGCGGGCGGCGCCGCGTCCCGCATCACCGAGGTCGAGAGCCTCGGGTCGAACACCAGTGTCGTCATGGTTCCTTGCTATCCTCCGGCCACGAGGCGACTCGCGTGCCGCGCGACCATCAATTCCTCGTTGGTCCTGATCACCCGCACGATCACCCGGCTCCGGTCGGTCGAGATCACCGGATCGTGGCGCCGGTTGGGCTCGGGGTCGAGCTCGATCCCCAGGAACTCCATGCCGGCGGTGATCCGCTCTCGCACCGGCGCCGCGTGCTCTCCGATCCCCCCGGTGAACACCAGGACATCCAGCCCCCCGAGCGTGGCGGCGGAGGCGCCCAGGGACTTCTTCGCCTGATAGCAGAATAAGTCAACCGCCGCGGCCGCGCGGCGATCGCTCGCCTCCTGGTCCAGCAGATCGCGCATGTCCCCGGTGCGGCCCGAGACGCCGAGCAGGCCGGACTGCTGGTTGATCAGTGCACCGACCGCGTCCGGGCTCATCCGCCGCTCGCGGATCAGGTACACCAGCACGCTGGGATCGAGGTCGCCGCATCGCGTCCCCATCACCAGGCCGCCCGTCGGCGAGAAGCCCATCGTCGTGTCGAGGCTTCGGCCCCCGCGGATCGCGGCCATGCTCGCGCCGTTGCCGAGGTGGGCGACAACGACCCGGCCCTCTGCGGTGCCGCCCTCGAGCCGTCCCAGCTCCCGCATGATGTACTCGTAGGAGAGCCCGTGGAACCCGTAGCGCACGATCCCGCTCTCGACAAGGTCGTTGGGCAAGGCGTACCGCCGCGCTGCCGGCAGGAGCTCGCGGTGGAATCCGGTGTCGAAGCAGGCGACCTGGCGAACCCCGGGGTACGCGCTCGCGACCGCGCGAATGCCGCTGAGCGCTTGCGGCATGTGGTCGGGATCCACCGGCACGAACGCCTCCAGCGACGCGAGGAGGTCCGGCGTGACGAGCTCCGGCGTCCAGTGGCGCCCGCCGCCGTGCACCACCCGGTGGCCGACGACGTCGAGACCAAGCGATGGGCGCTCCTGCTCCAGCCATCGCAGCAGCACCCGCAGAGCGGCCTCGTGATCGGGCAGGCTCTGCTCCCGATCCAGCAGCATGTGGCCGTCGGCGGCGGCGAACTGGACCCGGCTGCCGGGGAGCCCGATGCGGGTCGCCGCCATCGAGAGGACCTGGGTCTCGACGTGGCCCATGTCGTACACCGCCGCCTTGAGACTCGACGAGCCGCTGTTGAGCGTGAGGACCCGGACGCTGGTCATCCGTTCGACCGTACAACCCGCATCGTCTCCCGAGAAATCTTCATGCTGGTCTTTCGCTCTCTCCACATGCGGGTGACAGCCTGCGGGTGAGTTTCGGTCCCTGCCCACGGATGATTCTCTACCTCTTCGGTCCGAACGGTCAAGCAAGCATCGGCTGTATCTTCCCGCCATGCCATCGATGGCGGCAATGCTTCTCGATGCGTCCCGGCGGCCGCTTCGTCCGGCGGAGCTGCCTCGCCCCAGCCCCGGTCCGGGACAGGTGCTGCTGCAGGTTCGCGCCTGTGGCGTCTGCCGCACCGACCTCCATGTCGCGGACGGGGAGCTGCCCGACCCAAAGCTCCCGCTGGTGCTCGGTCACGAGATCGTGGGCGTGGTCGCGGCCCTCGGCCCCGGGTTGACGCGATTCGCTCCCGGCGATCGCGTGGGCGTGCCCTGGCTGGGATGGACCTGCGGCACCTGTCGATTCTGCCGATCCAACCGTGAAAACCTGTGCGACCGCGCCCGCTTCACCGGATACACCATCGACGGCGGCTACGCCGAGTACATGGTGGCCGACGCCCGCTTTTGCTTTCCCATCCCGGCCGGGTACGACGACGTGCACGCCGCGCCCCTCTTGTGCGCGGGCCTCATCGGCCACCGCTCGCTCACGGCCGTGGGCGAGGCGGAGAGGCTTGGCATCTACGGCTTCGGCGCCGCGGCGCATCTGGTGACGCAGGTGGCCCGGTCCCAGGGGCGGCGAGTCTTCGCGTTCACTCGTGCGGGCGACGTTGAGGGCCAGCGGTTCGCGCTGGAGATGGGCGCGGAATGGGCCGGCGCATCGGACGACGGGCCGCCGGAGGAGCTGGATGGCGCGATCATCTTCGCGCCGGTGGGCGCGCTGGTGCCGGCGGCCTTGCGGGCGGTGGGCAAGGGAGGGGTGGTGGCCTGCGGGGGTATCCATATGAGTCCCATCCCCGGCTTTCCCTACGAGATCCTGTGGGGTGAGCGGGTGCTGCGATCGGTGGCCAACCTCACCCGGCAGGACGGCGAGGCGTTCTTCCGGATCGCCGCCGAGGTGCCGCTGCGGGTGGCGGTCGAGCCGCTGCCGCTGAGTCGGGCGGACGAGGCGCTGACGAGGCTCCGCGAGGGACGGCTCCGCGGGGCGGCCGTGCTGGTGCAGGATTTCTAGGGTGTGATTTCCCGCGATGCCGCTTCAGGTACGTGGCGCTCCACGACCAGCGTGTAGTGCGCCGCGAGCGCCGCGACGGCGCCGAGCGCCACCAGCGCGGGCAACAGAATGGCACCCACCACACCAACGGTGAGCGGCAGCTCCATGATGGTCTGCCCTTGCTCGTTCTTGACGATGATGCGCCGGACGTTGCCCTCCTGGATCAGCTCCTTCGCTCGGGCGACGAGCCGCTCGCCGCTCACCTTGTGCTCCTCGTGCGCGCTCTGACTGGACGTCATGGGAAATTCCTCCCGATGTGATATGCGGTCTCGGCCCACTGCTTGATACCTGACATCTACTCTACAACCGATCGAGCTCC
>JBBSHB010000173.1:0-5987 GCA_038253515.1 Gemmatimonadales bacterium
ACGGCGCGGACGGGCCGATCGCACAGCGCAGCATCAGCGCTCGATCCTGGGCGCCGAGCCGACCCAACACGGCTATGGTCATGTCCCCGCAGTCTACGATTCGACCGCCACCGTCGTGGAGCGGGAAGGCCACGCTCGGGTAACGTCTGGGCGAGGATGCGGGCGCGGATCGGAACAAGACCGTCATCGGCTCGTGACGGTCGGAGGTCACCTTGCCCGCCTCAGAACCCCACCGGGGCCTCGATGCGCGTGCTGTTCTGTACCGACACTTACCCACCGCAGGTCAATGGCGTATCGATCGTCACAGCACTCTCCGTCGCCGGGCTCACCCGGTTGGGGTGGGAGTGCGCGGTCGTGGCTCCGGAATACCCCGAGCACACCCGGACCCAGTGGCGGGGTGAGGCGACGCCACCCGGCGTCCAGGTTGTCAGCCTCCCCAGCGTCGCGCTGCCGCGCTACCCGGAGGTGCGCCTGGCGCTGCCGCTGGCCTCACCGGTACACCGGATAACCGAGGCCTTCCGTCCGAACCTGATCCACTGCGAGACCGAGTTCACGGTGGGCCGGATAGGCCAGATCGCCGCGGCGCGAGCCGGCGTGCCCGCCGTCTCGTCCTATCACACCGATTTCGGTCGCTACACGGAGGCGTACGGATTTCCCTGGCTCCGCAGTCGAGTCTCCGCCTACCTCGGCCGTTTTCACCGGCGGAGTCGCCGGGTGTACACGCCGTCGACCGCGTCCCGCGACGAGGTCGCGCGACTGGGTGCTGCCGAGGTGGAAGTGTGGGGCCGGGGAGTAGACACCGAGCTGTTCCACCCGGGGCGCCGGAGTCAGGCGATGCGAGCAGCGCTCGGCATGGGCAGCCGGTTCACCTTTCTCTACGTCGGCCGACTGTCGCCGGAAAAGCGTCCGGAACAGGTCATCGAGGCGTTTCGCCTGGCGAGCGAGATCCTCCCGAAAGGCGTGATCCACCTGGTGATCGCCGGAACCGGCCCCCGGGAGTCCGAGCTGCGCGCCGCGGCGCCGCCGGGAGTGGCCTTCCTCGGCCTCCTGGAACGGCAGAGCCAGCTCCCCGACCTGTACGCCAACTCGGACGCCTTCCTGTTCGCCTCGGTGACCGAGACGCTGGGGTTGGTCGTGCTCGAGGCGATGGCGAGCGGACTCCCGGTCATCGCACCGGCGGCCGGCGGAGTCCGCGATCACCTGGTAGACGGAGAGAACGGGATCGTCTGCCCCGAGGGGGACGTAGCCGAGATGGCGCGGGCGATGATCCGCCTGACCGGGGACTGGGCGCTCTCACGGCATCTGGCGCGCGGGGCTCGTCGGACCGCCGAGGGGTTGAGCTGGAATCGGGAGATGGAACGGCTCGACCTGAGCTATCAGGAGATCTGTGTCGGGGGAGACAGTGCCGCCCTGGCCGCCGGGAACCACGCGGTCACGGTGGTGCCCTGACCTCGCTGGCTTTCGGCCGTGACCCTGCCGCCGTGCGCCTCCACCAGATGCTTCACAATGGCCAGGCCCAGGCCGGATCCGCCGTCCGCCCGGGAGCGCGAGGGGTCCGCCCGGTAGAATCGCTCGAAGATCCTGGGCAGGTGGTCCCGGGTGATGCCCGAGCCGGTGTCGCGCACCTCGATGCTGGTGCCGCCCGCTGCCGCGGCGATGCGACAGACGATGCGTCCCCCCGGCGGCGTATAGCGCAAGGCATTGTCGATCAGGTTGGTGAGTATCTGGCGTAGGGCGTCCGGATCGACGGTGACCGTCCGCGCGTCCGGATCGCTCTCCACCGTGAATGCGATGCCGGAGTTCGCCGCCCGGTCCCCCAGCGCGGTCCAGGCCTCCTCCGCGATCGCGCTCGCATCCACCTCCTCGGGATTCGGGCGCCACCGCCCCGCCTCGATGCGGGAGAGGTCGAGCAGATCGTCGACCAGGCGCTGCATCCGCCGGGCGTTGTCGAGGATGGTGCCGAGAAAGCGCTGGGTGGTGGGCTTGTCCGGCGTGTCCCCGAGCAGGGTCTCGGCATAGCCCGAGATGGAGGTGAGCGGGGTCTTGAGCTCGTGGGAGACGTTGGCCACGAAATCCCGCCGGACGACCTCTAGCCGGCGCAGCTCGGTGAGGTCGTGCAGCACCAGCACCGCGCCGGCCGCGGGGAGCGGCCGGGCGTTCACCATGAAGGCGTGCCCATCGGTCTCGATCTGCCGGTCCTGGACCACATGGCCGCCGAGCACCGCATCCACCACTTCGCGCGCGGCCTTCACTCGGAAGAGCTCCGCCAGATCCGGGAGCGGATCCGCTGGGCCGTAACCCAGGAGCCGCCGGGCGGCCGGATTGGCGGTGACGATGCGGCCCCGGCCGTCGGCCGCGATCACGCCTTCCATCATCGATTCGACCAGCGCCGCCGACTCGGCCTGCTCCCGCCGCAGCTCCTCGAACCGGTCGGCCAGTTGGCGATGCATCTGGCGCAGCGCCTGCACCAGCGCGTCGATCTCGGGGACGCCGGAGCGGGGAAAGCGGGGCGGGGCCCCGGCGGCGATGGCGCGGGCGGCCGCCGAGATCTCCGTCATCGGCTGCGCGATGGACCGGGCCGCGATGAGCGCGAGCAGGGTTCCCAGCACCAGCGCCAGTACCGCCGCGCCACCCACCGCCCGTTGGGCGCGGCGGATGGCCTCGTCCACCTGGTCCAGGTTGGCGGCGACGCGGACGACGCCCGGCCCACCCGGGATCGCCACGTAGAGCAGTTGGCGCCCGACCGTGCTGCTCTGGCGACTGGCAACGCCGCGGCCAGTCCGGAGTGCCGCCTGCACCTCCGGGCGGCCGGCGTGGTTTTCGATAGCCGGGAGCGGGCCAGGCGGGAAGTCGCTGTCGGCCCGCACCCGGCCGGACAGGTCGATGAGCGTGATGCGATGACCGATCTGGCGGAAGAGCTGGTGGACCGACGCTCCCCAGGCGAGGGAGTCGGCCGGAAGCGCCTCACGGACCAGCCGCGCCTCGTTCTCCAGGGAATGGGCGATGTCACTCTCCAGGTCCTGCCGGAGCGAGCGCCCCGCCCACCCGAGCAACACCGCGAGCACGATCACCAGATTGAGGATGGTCCCGAGGACCAGCCGCTTGGCAAAGCTCACCGGTTCCTGGCTCCCCGCTCGGTGCCCCGGAAGCGGTAGCCGAAGCCGCGCACGGTCTCGATCAGCTTGCCGGAATCGCCCAGCTTGGTGCGGAGACGCTGGACGTGCATGTCCACCGTGCGGGTCTGAATGTCCGGCTGCGCCTCCCACACCGTCTCCAGCAGCTGCGGGCGGGTCTGCACCCGCCCGCGACGCTCCACCAGCGTCAGGAGCAATTTGTACTCCGTCGCGGTGAGGTTGAGCTCCTCCCCGCCGACGCTCGCCCGATGGGCCGAGCGGTCGATCGAGATCGGACCCGCGGCGAGCGTGGAGCCGGCCGTGACGGGTGGCGAGGCCAGACGGCGGAGCAACCCGCGCACGCGGAGCGAGAGCTCCTGGGGCGAGAACGGCTTGGTGAGATAGTCGTCGGCCCCCAGGGTCAGGCCGCGAATGCGGTCGGTCTCCTCCCGCCGGGCAGTGAGCAAGATGACGCCGACGTCCCGCGTCTCCTCCCGTCGGCGCAGCTCCTCCAGGACGTCGTAGCCGGACACGCCGGGCAGCATGAGATCGAGGATCACGATGTCGGGCCGCTCCTCGCGAGCGGCCTTGAGCGCGTCGGGGCCGTTGTTGGCCGTGGACACGCGGAACCCGGCCTTCGCCAGATGGTAGGCGACCAGCGCCGTGATATCCGCTTCGTCGTCGACGACCAGGATGCGATGAGTCATCAAAGCCTCTTCGGACGGACCAGCGGCTTCTCGCCGGGATCCTGCACGCGGGTGCGGGTGTGCGAGCGACTGCGATCCGCGGCGCGGTCACGCTCCGCCCGCATCGGTCCATCGTGGAGCACGGCGTCGAGGATCGCGGACAGGAGCCGTCCCTGCGAGCCCGGGTCCCGGCGTAATCGGTAGAGCACGAACTGGGCGATCGGCGTATCCCGGACCAGGTCGGCCCGCCGGAGCACCTGCAGGTGGCGCGACACGGTGGGCTGGGGGAGATCCAGGACCACCTGCAGATCGGAGACGAAGAGCGGAGCCGCCGCGAGGCAGTTGAGGATCCGGAGCCGGGTGGGCTCCGCGACCGTAAACAGGAGCTCGGTGGCCGAGGGGGGTGTGCTCATATGCGTCTCAACGAATATATCGCCAGACGCATATGCGCAAGAGGCGGCCCGCCGCCGGCCGCGGCGCTCCCGGTATATTTGGCGCGATGCTCTCCCTCCTCAGCGTGCTGGTCCTCGGGGTCGCTCCGGTGCGGGACTCGGCCCACGTCGTGC
Organism: Gemmatimonadales bacterium; assembly: GCA_038253515.1. Lineage (GTDB taxonomy): Bacteria > Gemmatimonadota > Gemmatimonadetes > Gemmatimonadales > GWC2-71-9 > CAVVWJ01. The sequence goes on from JBBSHB010000173.1 coordinate 4,366, forward strand.
TCGTGGCCACCACCGACGTGCACGGCCACGCGACGGCGTGGGACTATGTGGGACAGCGGCCCTTCGCCGGCGGCCTGGCCCGGGTGGCGACGGTGATCGACTCGCTCCGGGCCCGCTATCCCGGCCAGGTGCTGGTCGCGGATGCCGGCGACCTGCTGCAGGGCGATCCGTTCGCCACCTATTTCGCCCGGGTCGCGCCGCGGGAGCCGAGCCCCATGATCGAGGCGATGAACCTCGCCGGGTACGACGTCGCGACTCCGGGGAATCACGACTTCGACTGGGGACTGGCTCCGCTGAGACAGGCGGTGGCCGACGCGCGGTTTCCCTACGTGAGCGGCAACATCTTCCTTCGGGCGAGCGACGCGCTGCTCTATCCGCCGTACCGGGTGCTGCAGCGCCAGGGTGTGCGGATCGCGATCACCGGATTCACCACGCCCGGTGTGATGGTCTGGGACCGGGCGCAACTGGGCACCAAGGTCCGGGTCGGCCCGGTGCGGGCCACGACCGCCCAGACGCTCGAGGCGATGCGCCGCGACGCGGACGTCGCCGTCGTGCTGGTCCACAGCGGCATGGACGGCGCCAGCTCCTACGATACCGCCGGCGTCGGCCCCGAGGACGATGCGGCCGCCCTGGCGAGCCTCGACCGCAAGCCGGATGTCGTGGTCGTCGGGCACTCCCATCGCGAGATGCGCGACTCGGTGATCGGCGGCGTCCACTTCGTGCAGCCGCGCCCCTTCGGGGCCAGCGTGTCGGTGGTGCACGTCGATCTGGTCCGCGAGGCGGGGCGCTGGCGGATCACCCGGATCCGGGCCGACCTGGTGCCGACCGGGAGCGTCGCGCCCTCGGCGCTGCTCACCGAGCGACTCCGCTCCGAGCACGATTCCGTCGCCGCCTGGGTGGCCACACCGATCGGACTGGCGCTTGGTCCGATGCACGCGAGCGCCGCCCGGGTGCAACCGACGGCCATACTCGAGTTCGTGAACCAGGTCCAGCGGCGCCACAGCGGGGCCGATCTCTCGGCGACGTCGGCCTTCGACCTGGGCGCCGGCTTCGATCCGGACACGATCCGCGTGGGCCAGGTCCTCGCGCTCTACCCGTTCGACAACACCCTCGTGGCTGTGCGGCTAAGCGGGGCCCGGCTCAAGTCCTACCTCGAGTGGAGCGCGCGCTACTTCGCGGTCGATGCCGTGGGCCGCGTCTCGGTCAACGACTCGGTGCCCGGCTACGATTACGACGTGATCTCGGGCGCGCGCTATCAGATCGATCTGCGGCGCCCGGTCGGCGAGCGGATCCAGGGGCTGACGGTGCGGGGACGCGCGGTACAGCCGGCCGACAGCTTCACCCTCGCGCTCAACAGCCATCGGCAGACCGGCGCGGGCGGCTACGACATGCTCCGCGGCGCGCCGGTGGTCTACGACAAGGGCGAGCGCATTCCCGACCTCCTCATCGCGGAGATCCGGCGGCAGAGTCCCATCGACCCTGCCCAGTACGCCGCCCGGGATTGGGAGGTGGTGCCCGAGGTGCCGGCCAGGGCGGTGCGCGCGCTGTTCGGCGTGGCGGAGAAGCCGCTCCCGGTGGGAGCCAGGGATACGGTGGTGCTCAGGGTGCTGACTACCGGAGAT
>JBBSHB010000174.1:0-5955 GCA_038253515.1 Gemmatimonadales bacterium
ATCGATCCCGATGTAGTGGTCCATGAGCGGCTCCGTGCAGGAAACGATCGGCGTGGCCCAACCTTGCGTGATGCGGGGTCCAGCCCCTGGCAACTGTTCGGGCTCTCGGCGATCAACAACGGGTGGCACCCAGGCTAACGAACGGGCTCGGAGCCCTGAGGCGCCACGGGTTACCACCCTAGCTACAACGTACATTCAGTGCTGCATTCAGAGATACAAGGCGCACGCGAAGGAGATCGCGGTGAGGTTGCCGATTCTGTTTCTTGCGGTCGCGGCGCTGACCGCATGCGCCTCCAGGGGAAAGCCGGAGGCCAGCGTGCTGCCCGCTGCGCTCGAGGGTCCAGCGGTGCTCGTCGGGTCCCGAGAAGTCGTAGCGGTCTTCCCACGCGCAATCGGCAGTGCGATCTCCTGGCCGGCGGCAGGGGTCGCGTCGCGATGGGCAATGGATCAGTGGCGGCTCATGATCCCTCTCGAGCCACACTGGCTGGTCGCCGCGCATCAGGTGGAGGTCGACAGCACGCTCGTGGCGCCGGCCAGGGCGTCGACGGAAGCCGCGGTCGCGGCGGCCCACTTCGTCAACTGCGACCTAAATACGCATGTGATCGCGTGTGGCGAGCCATTGAAGGGGTCGGTCGAGCTGGTGAATGGGGAGGTGGTGTTTCACATCCGCGACTTCCGCTGGCGGCGTACGCTTCGCGCGAAGCACCCGCGCTCGGCGCGACTCCTGTTTGTACGAGGTGGCCAGGAGGTCGTCTGGGGAGGCGTCGTCGATATTGACTACCGGTGATCGCGAGCGCGGAGCCTCACCCGCCAGTGCAGCCGACAAACCCGGCTGGGGCGGCGCTCCTGAGCCGACGGCGCTCGCAGCGAGTCTCAGAACCATAAGGTGTGACTGTTCGTTTGCTGATCAGCCTGTCGTCGGACAGCACCGCAACCGGAGAGGTCCGGATGGATCAACGCGAGATTAATCGCCGCGAGTGGAGGGATCCAGCCAACTGGACGGGTGGGCTTTTGCGACGCTATGCGAGTGAGCGTGACAGTCGACTCTGGGTACCGAAGAGCAATCCGGTGCTCGGCTGGACCCTGAACTTCGCCCACCCCGCGAGCCTATACTGGCTCGTAGGGCTGGTATTGGTGGGACCTCTCCTCATCATCGGAACGATTGTCTTTCTCGCGCTGCGCGGACGTTAGCCTCAGCGCAATGAAGCCAGAGCGCAGCTCCGATGGAACCATCTTGAATGCGGCTGTCCTGGTCGCGGCCGATGTCGCGCACCAGCGTGTGCTGTGTCCCGCGTGCATGGACAAGGTGTTTGAGAGGTGGCCCGAGGGTTGGGACGCCCATGCCGCACACCGCTGCAAAGGGCTCGAGGAAGGCACGCCTCAAGAGCGCAAGGCGGAGTTCAAGCGAGCCCTGAAGCGCCTGTTCCGCTGATCTCGCCGGGCGGTGTCTAACCTGCCATGCAGCCCACAGGCCGCTGGGGCGCCGACTTGAGGGCCTATAGTCGATGCCCAATCCGCAAGGCGGACCACCGAGCTCCGCAGCACCGTCCGACATCTGACATCGTGAGGCGATTCCATGAAAGCCTATGTGATCACGACCGGAATCCTCTTCGGCCTACTCACCGTAGTGCATCTTTGGCGCGCTCTGGAGGAGGGTGCGCACCTGGCGACGGACCCCTGGTACGTTCTCATCACCCTGGCGGCCGCGGCGCTATCTTTTTGGGCTTGGCGCCTGCTTCGGCTCTCGACGCGGACGTGAAGCGCTGGGACTGTCGCTTCGCTGTCGGACGAGGCGGTGGCGGCTCAGCCTGGTCGGCGCTTGCAGAGCCGACAAGCCGGAGGGGCGCGGACCTGAGGGCCTGCGGCTGATGCGCATTTCGTCAAAATGAATCGGAGATCGGCACGCCATGGTGGATGTCATCCTCAAGCGGTTCGAAGCGCCCGACGAAGTCCGACAGATGATCAAAGGTCGCTTCGAGCTGGTGCACCTCGGTGGGCTCACGATCGGGCGCGCAACCTACGAGCCTGGCTGGCGGTGGTCGTCCCATGTAGGCCCGACGGTGGGGGCGACCCACTGCACCGTGGAACACGTGGGGCTGGTGCTGGCGGGCACGGCGACCGCTGCCTTCCCGGATGGCCGGGTGGTGGAGCTCAGGGCGGGCGAGCTCTTCCACATTCCTGCCGAGCCACACGACAGCTGGGTCGTCGGAGACCTGCCCTATGTCTCCTTGCATTTCCTGGGCGTCGACCACTATGCGAAGAAGGTTCAGAGCTAGTGGAGAGGCGCGGCTACAACCTGATGCGCAGTTCGTCAGGCAACTCGACAGGATCTCGCCATGACCTTCAAGCCTGCGATCTGGCGCCCGATCGCCGCCGTGCTGAGCATCATCAACCTGGTTGCAGTCGGCTTCGCGGCTGGAGCGGCCGAGCCCTGGCATGCCACGGCTCACGCGGCGCTGGGGCTGGCGTTCGGGTTTTGGGCCCAGCGCTTGGGGCAGGGCCCCGGCGGGAGCGAGCGCGAGAGTCGGCTCGAAGCGCTCGAAGCCGAGGTGAGCAACCTGGGGGGCGCGGTGAGCAACCTGGGGCGCGAGTTGAGCGAAACGCAGGAGCGACTGGACTTTGCCGAACGGCTGCTGGCGCAGGCAGCGGAAGCGCGCCGAGTGGGCCCGGAGCACTAGGACCCGAAGCAACCCCGATACGCGGAGCGCGCTGCCCAGGCAGTAACCGCTCGAGTGCGCTACCCCGACCCAGAGAATTCGAATGGCCCCCACGTCCGCGAATGGCAAGGTGTGCTACATCGAGATTCCCACCGTCGACATCCGTCGTTCGGCCGACTTCTATGCCAAGGTCTTCGGCTGGCGAACCAGGCAGCGCGGCGACGGCGCCACCGCGTTCGACGATGCCGGGGCTCCTCTTCTACATCATGGTCGACAGCATCGCCGCAACCGTCGACGCCATCGTCGCCAACGGATGTGCCATCGTACAGCCCCTCGGTGCCGATGCGTCTGAGCTCACAGCAAGGTTCCGCGATCCAGGGGCAATGTGATCGGTCTTTACCAGGAACCAAGCCGTTCGATCCCTGCGGCACCGGCCGATGCGCGAGGGAGGGCGTGATGCCAAGGCTCCTCCAACAGGCCACGGTCGTCCAGGCCGCGGGCAACAAGCCGAAGCGGATCGAGGAATACGCCGGGCGCGTCAACTCCGGCCATACCGGCGTCAGTGTCGCCCGCATGGTATCGCCAGGGGGTTGGAAGGAGCCGGGGCAGCGCCCCGAATTCGAGGAGATCACTGTTGTGCTCCGGGGGCGACTCCAGGTCGAGCATGAGGGCGGCGTCCTCGAGGTGCGGGCTGGGCAAGCCGTCGTGACCTCACCCGGCGAATGGGTACGCTATAGCACGCCCGATGCGGAGGGCGCGGAATACGTCGCCGTGTGTCTACCGGCCTTTACACCGGCTACTGTTCACCGAGACGGCTAGCTCAGACCGCGCGACTTGTCGGTCGACCGCGGGACCGCTCGCATCGTGAAATGCTATGCCTCTGAACCGGGAGCGCATCATGGGTGAGTTCGCGTGGCTGGAGCAGGTGGCGACCCTGAGCACCATGCTGAACACCCTCGAGACCCGGGTTGGCCAGGGGAGCCCGGGTATGCCCGGGCTGGAGGAGCTCAAGAGCGGCCTGGACGATCTGCGGCTTCGGACCTGGAGTCTGCTCACTGCCGCCAGCTCGGACGACCCGCACGCGTTCCAAGAGCGGTTCCGCACCCGCCGCGGAAGAGAGATGTGCCAGGCCCTCACGACGGACGTGCGAACGGGCAGGCTGAGCGGCCGCCAGTCCGAGCTGCCCGATCTGGGCGCCGCGGCGCGGGAGCTGGCGACAGCGGTGAAGGAGGTCACGAAGAAGCCTCCTACGCGGAAGCCTCCTAAACGACGGGGCAAGGGCGTCGTCTGAGCGCTGGCCGCATTGCCTCTCATGAACCAGGCCCCCGACGCTCTCCAATCCGCCTTTGAACGCCGCTACGCCCTCGAGCACGAGCTTGGGCGCGGCGGCATGGCGACGGTCTTCCTCGCCCACGACCTCAAGCACGACCGCCCCGTCGCCCTGAAGGTGCTGCGCCCTGAGCTCGCCGCCATGCTCGGTCCCACGCGCTTCCAGCGCGAGATCCTGCTCGCCGCCCGCCTGCAGCACCCGCACATCCTCCCGATGTTCGACTCGGGCGAGGACGGCGGGATCCTCTGGTACGCGATGCCCTATGTCGCGGGACACTCACTCTCCACCCGGCTCGCGACCGGCGAGCTGCTCTCTATCGCCGAAACCGTGGGAATCCTGCGGGACGTCGCCGATGCGCTGCCCATGCGCACGCGCACGGAGTCGTCCACCGCGATGTGAAGCCGGGGAACGTGCTGCTGTCCGACGGACACGCGCTGGTCATGGATTTCGGCATCGCCAAGTCGATCCGAGAAGCGGCGGCCCCCGATCTGACCCAGGCCGGCTTCGCGCTCGGCACGCCCGCCTACATGGCCCCGGAGCAGGCCGGCGCCGATCCGAACGTCGATCACCGCGCCGACATCTACGCGTTCGGCGCGCTGGGCTACACGCTGCTCACCGGTGAACCTCCATTCCAGGGGTCGGCGGTGGAACAGATGGTCGCCCACGCCACCCGGGAGCCGGATCCCGTCGGTCACCGCCGGTCGGACGTGCCGCCGGCCCTGGCGCAGATCGTCATGACCTGCCTGCAGAAGGACCCGGCACATCGCTGGCAAACCTGCAACCAAATCCGCAGTCACCTGGACCGGGTGATGGGGCGCGGCGGCGCGTCCGTCCCGGAAACGCGCGATGTCGAAACCCAACTCTCGCCGACGGCCGCCGGCCCGGAAGCGGAGAGGCGCGCGGCGGCGCTTCAGACCGGTCGGGCCGCGTTCGCCCGGCACGACTGGCCCGCCGCGTTCGCGCACTTCACCGCGGCCGGGGAGCTCGAGCCCGACGACCTGCTCCGCCTTGCGGAATCCGCCTGGTGGCTCGGGCGTGGCAACGAATGCGTCAAGACACGCGAGCGGGCCTACACGGCGTACGTCCGGCGCGGCGACGCGCGCGGGGCGGCGGCGACCGCGGTCGCCGAGGATTACTACCACTGGCGAGCCCAATCGGTGGGTCAGGGCTGGCTGCGCCATGCGGAGCGGCACCTCGCGGGCCTTCCCGAGTCGTCGGAGCACGGCTGGCTCGCACGTCTTCGAACGACGCTCGCGTTGGAGGTGGACCGGGATCTTCCACGCGCGCTGGCGCTGACGGACCAGGTCGCGGCCATCGCGCTCAGGCTGGGAAATCCCGATCTCCAAGCGCTGGCGCTCCAGGATCGGGGCCGGATCCTCATCGCTCAAGGTGAGGTCGGTGAGGGCCTGTCGCTCATCGACGAGGCGATGGCCGCCGCCGCCGCGGGGGAGCTCGGACCGCGAACCACCGGTCGGACCTACTGCAACATGATGACCACCTGCGAGCAGATCGCGGACTACCGTCGAGCGGCCGAGTGGAACGAGGCGTCCCTGCGCTGGTGCGAGCCCCATGCGGAATCGGGCTACCCCGGCATCTGCCGCGTGCACCGTGCCGAACTGCTCCGGTTGCGCGGGGCCTTTTCCGATGCCGAGGCCGAAGCCCGCCGTGCGGCCGAACAGGTCGGAGATCTCCTGCCCGAGGTCGCGGGGCAGGCGTTACTACGAGCTCGCGCAGGTGCGGCTCCGGATGGGTGACTTCGAGCGGGCGGAAGCCCTGTTCCGCGAGGCACACCGGCGGGGACACCACCCCGTTCCCGGCCTCGCGCTGCTGCGACTCGCGCAGGGACAGCCCGACGCCGGGCGCAGTCTCATCGATCGAGCCCTCGACGATCCGTCCATGCTGCGACTCGAGCGCGCGCGCCTGTTGCCTGCCCGGGTCGAAATCGGCATCGCCTGCGGCACGATCGAC
>JBBSHB010000175.1:0-5786 GCA_038253515.1 Gemmatimonadales bacterium
GCGCGATCCTTGACCCAACCGTTGCATCTCACCCCCTCGGGTGGAACTGCTTATGCACCGACCGTAGGTATTCGCGATCGACGTGCGTGTAGATCTGCGTGGTCGAGAGGTCGGCGTGTCCCAGCATCTCCTGCACCGCCCTGAGATCGGCCCCGCCCTCCAGCAGGTGGGTGGCGAAGCTGTGGCGGAGGGTGTGCGGGGTCACGCGCTTGGTGATGCCGGCGCGCGCCGCCGCGCGCTTCACGATGCCCCAGGCGCCCACCCGGGAGAGCGGCTGGCCTCGCGCATTGAGCAGCACCCTCCCTCCGCTCCGCCCCCGATCCAGCTCCGGCCGGATGGTGTGCAGGTACACCGAGACCGCACCGATGACGCTCCGACCGATCGGCACCAGGCGCTCCTTCCCGCCCTTCCCGAACACCCGTACCAGGTTCTCCGTGAGCAGCAGATCGGTGATCCCCAGCCCGCAGATCTCGGAGACCCGAAGGCCCGCGCCGTAGCCGATCTCCAGCAGCGCGCGGTCCCGCCAGGCGAGCGGCTCCTCGACCCGGGGAGAGCCGAGCAGCGCCTCGATCTCGGTGACGCTCAGGGTCGGCGGCAGGACCCGCCCGCGTCGAGGGCTCTCCAGCCGATCGCTCGGGTTGTCCGCCAGCCGGCCTTCCGAGACCAGAAATCCGAAGTAGGTGCGGACCGCGGAGACTTCGCGGCGGATGGTCGCCGCACTCAATCCCAGGTCCTTGAGCAGGTAGATGAACTCCCGCAGCAGCGGCCGAGTGACCTTCTCCGGGTGATGCACCCCACGCGACACGGCGAACTCACCCATGCGGTGCAGATCGCGAAGGTAGGCCTCCACGGTGTTCACGCTGTGCCCCGACTCGAGCGAGAGGTAGTCGCGAAAGCCCTCGAGCCAGAACTCACGGGAGACCCGTTCGCGCAGGTCCGCGACGGTCACGGAGTCCTCTCCGCCTCCAGCCGGCGCCGGATCTCCGCCAGGTCGGCGGGCGCGATGGCCAGCAGCTCGGCGGCCAGGTGCATCAGACGATCCTCCAGCTTCCCGATCGCGCCGTCGCCGAAGGCCACGGTCCACATCCGCTCGACCAGCTCCAGCCGCTGGGTCCGGGAGGAGCGTTGCCGCAGTCGCCTCGCGTAGTCGGCAAAGCGGGTGCGCCGGAGATCCTCCGAGGCCGGCGGCGGCGGCTCCGACGAACCACCCGCACCCCAGCGCGATCGCAGGTGGGCGGCGACGAGCTCCCGATCGGCCGGGGTGAGCACCGGGTCGGCGTAGGCCAGCTCGAGCACCAGGATGGCGGCCGCCACTCGAGCGGAGCCCTCCGCGATGTCGGTGCCCGCCAGAAAGGTCGGCGCGGCGGGCTCGAGCGCGTCCCGGGTGGCGTGCCAGACACGCTCCCGCTCCCGGCCGCGACGCCGAAGCCAGCGCCACCCCACCAGGACCACGACCAGCACGACGGCCGCGATGCCGAGCGTCGTGTTGATCCGCGCCAGCACCGCGCTGATCCGGCTCCACTCGGCTCCGATCACCGCGCCGAGCAGGGTGATTCCACCGTACCAGATGGCCGAAGCGATGCCCATCGGCACCAGCGTGCGAATGGGCCCGAGGCCGACCAGCCCGGCGAAGGGCGGCACCACCGCGCGGAGACCAGGGAGGAAGCGGCTGACGAAGATGCCGATGGTGCCGAAGCGGAGATACTCGCGCTCGATGACCGCGAGCGACCGAGGCGCCAGCAGGCGGCGGCCGGTGGGGGTCGCGAAGAGACGCCGGCCGTAGCGCCGCGCGGCGAGATACACTCCTGCCGCCCCGAGCAGGTTGGCGACCCAGGTGACCGTAAAGACCGCCACGGGCGTGGTCACTCCGCGGTTGGAGAGGAACGCGCCCAGCGCCACCGCCGCGTCCGAGGGCACCGGCGGAACCACGTTCTCGACGGCCGCGAGCAGAGCCAGGACCGCGTAGATCGCCAGGGGCGGAAGCTGTGAGACCCAGGCGAGCAGGGACTCGATCAGCGGGCCTCCAGCAGGGCCACGGCCATCACGGCGAGTCCTTCGCCCCGGCCGATGAACCCCATCCCCTCATTCGTCTTGGCTTTCACGTTGATGGCCCCGGTCGGTAAGGCGAGCCGCCCGGCGAGCGAGGCGGCCATCGCGGCCAGGTGCGGCAGCAGCTTGGGCAGCTCGGTGATGACGGTGAGGTCCGCCTGCACCAGGCGGAGTCCGCGGCCGCGGATCAGCTCGTGCGCGGTGCGGAGCAGCTCCATCGAGTCGGCGTCCTTCCACTGTGGATCGGTGTCGGGGAAGAGCTGCCCGATGTTGCCGGCGCCGGCGGCGCCGAGCATGGCGTCGGTGAGCGCGTGGGCGACGGCGTCGGCATCGGAATGCCCCGCGAGACCGCGCGAGTGGGGAATCGTGACCCCGCCGAGAATCAGGGGACGCCCCTCGACGAAGCGGTGGGAGTCGTAGCCGATCCCCACACGGGTCACGCCGCGACCGGCTCCGGGATGACGCTGTAGTCCTGCCGGCGGCGCATCGGCACGAAGCCCGCGTCGCGGATGATGCGATCGATCTCCCCCAGCGTGGTGCGGTAGGTGGTGCCCGCCGCGGAGACGACATTCTCCTCCATCATCAGGCTGCCGTAGTCGTTCGCGCCGAAACGGAGGGCCACCTGCCCCACCTTGTGGCCCATGGTGACCCAGGAGGACTGGAGGTTGGGCACGTTGGTCAGGACGATCCGGCTCATGGCGAGCAGGCGGAGGTACGTCACCGCGTCGGTCTTCTGATAGTGCGACATCCCCGGCGTGCCCTCGGGCTGGAGCGGCCAGCAGATGAACGCGGTGAATCCGCCGGTGCGCGCCTGCAGCTCGCGGACCCGGAACAGGTGCTCGATGCGATCCTCGTCGGTCTCGCCCAGCCCGTACATCATGGTCACCGAGGTCTTCATTCCCTGGCGGTGCGCCTCCTCCTGTACCCCGAGCCATTCCTCGGTCTGGGCCTTCTTCCGGGCCACCCGCCGGCGAACCTCGTCCACCAGGATCTCGCCACCCCCTCCGGGAATGCTGTCGAGCCCCGCAGCCCGAAGCTCGCGCACCACGTCGGCCACGCTCAGGCCGAAACGCTCGCTGAAGAACACCACCTCGGAGGGCGAGAAGCCGTGAATGTGAATCGGGTGATGGCGCTTGATGTAGCGCATGAGGTCGAGATACCACTCGAACGGGATGTACGGATTGTGCCCGCCCTGCAGCAGGATCTGCACGCCGCCGATGGCCTTGCATTCGTCGATCTTGGCGCCGATCTGCTCGAAGCCGAGGACGTAGCCTTCGGCATGCTTGGGACGGCGATAGAAGGCGCAGAACTGGCAGTCGGCGACGCAGACGTTGGTGTAGTTGATGTTCCGGTCGATGATGTAGGTGACCACGCTCTCCGGGTGCTGCCGCCAGCGCTCGGTGTCGGCCAGCTCGCCGAGCTGGAGCAGCGGGGCGCGCTGGTAGAGCTCCAGATAGGCCTTGAAATCACTTGAGGTGCGGTCTACAACGCTCATTGTTACGGACCTTTAGGTGTTCTACTTCGCCACTGTCATCCCGGGCGGAGGCCATCGTGGCTGTCGAGCGGGGCCACCGTGGCTGTCATCCCGAGGAGCGTAGCGACGAGGGATCTTGCCGGGCCGAGTTCGACCCCCGGATTAGAAGATCCCTCGCTCCGCTCGGGATGACAGACCGGCCACCCCAGCCACTCTCCTACGCCGCCGCGATGAACGACAGCGAGCCATCCGGCACCAGGCCCTCCTGCGCCAGCCGCCGAAAGAAGTCGGTGAGACCCGCCAGGTGCCGATAGGATAGCGCATAATCCAGATCGCCGAGGTACTCGCGACAGACGGCTTCATTCACGCCGGTGCTCGAGGCGGCGGCCGCGGCGAGCTGGTCCAGGTGCTCCAGCCCCCATGCCCGTGACTCCAGCAGCCGCTGGTGCACCGCCTGCACGCCCGCGGGCGCCGCCTCGCGACGGGCCGCCCACACCGCGAAGACGAACGGCAGCCCGGTCCACGCCTTCCACTCGGCGCCCAGATCGACCCGCACCGGATAGAGCTCCTGAGCGGCGAGCAGCAAGGCCGCGTCCCCGATCACCAGCACGGCCTCGTGGGGCAGACCGGCCAGCGCCGTCAGGTCGGCCGCTTCGGCGCGCGCGGTGGCGTAGCGTGGGCGCACGCCCCAGCGATGCCGGGCGATCAGATCGAGCAGCAGCACTGAGGTGCGCGAGGAGGCGGTGAGCAGCACGGTACAATCATCCAGCCCCTCGACCGGCCGGCGGGAGAAGAGGGCGACGCTGTGCACCGGACCGTCGCAGGTGATGGCCAGATCCGGCAGCAGGTGATACGCCGCCGCGTTGCGGGCGTACTCCACGGCCGACACGGCGCTCACCTGCAGCTCCCCGGCGGCGAGCAGATCGTTGAGCTCCGACGCGGTGCCGGTGACCAGCCCGGCCGGCATCGGCACCAGTCCCCGATCGATGGCGCCGTACACCGGGTAGCAGTTGATCCAGGGAATCCGTCCCAGCTTCATGCGGCGTGCACCACGGGCAGGCCCGCCCCGGAACGCAGCGCGGGCTCGGGCGGCAGATCGTCGAATTGCTCGCGGACCGCCTGGTAGAGGCTGTCGCGCTCCACCGGACGCTTTCCGGCGCCCCGGATGAGCCGCACCAGGTCGAGATAGGGCATGTGCATGGCCGTGTGGGCCCCGGCCTCGTGATAGATCCGCTCGTAGACCACGGTGCCTTCCACGTCGTCGCAGCCGAAGCTCAGCGCGATCTGGGAGAGGAACGGCGTCACCATCGGCCAGTGGGTCTTCACGTGCGGGATGTTGTCGAGGAAGAGCCGGGCCACGGCGATGTTCTTGAGATCCTCGTATCCGGTCGTGGCCGTGCCCACCCGCCCAATCTCCTCGCCCAGCTCGTTGTGGTCGGGATGGTACGCCAGCGGGATGTAGGTGAGGAACCCGCCGGTCTCGTCCTGCAGCGCACGCAGCCGCTCCAGGTGCTCGATCCGGTCCGGCGCGGTCTCCACGTGGCCGTAGAGCATGGTGCAGTTGGTCGGAATCCCCAGCTCATGGGCCACCCGGTGCACCCGCAGCCACTCCTCCCCGGTGAGCTTCCGCTCCGCAATAGTGGCGCGGACGGCGGTGCTGAACACCTCGGCGCCCCCGCCCGGCAGGCTGGTGAGCCCCGCGTCCTTCATGGCCAGGAGCACCTCCCGCTCGGAGATCTTCTCGATCCGCGCGAGGTGGGCGATCTCCACGGCGGTGAGCGCCTTGATGTGGACGTGAGGAAAGCGCTCCTTCAAGCCCCGGATCATGTCGGTGTAGTAGCCCAGCCGCAGCTTGGGGTGGAGGCCGCCGACGATGTGAAACTCGCGGGTCGGCATGCCGCGCGCCTGCTCCGCTTCGTGAAAGACCTCCTCCAGCGAGCGAGTGTAGGCGCCCTCCTCCTTGGGCATCCGCGCGAAGGAGCAGAAGACGCAGGTGTTGCGGAGCACGCAGACGTTGGTCGGATTGATGTGCTGGTTGGCCGAGAAAAAGACCCGGTCGCCGTTCTTGCGCTGGTTGGCGGTGTCGGCCAATCGACCCAGGCCGAGCAGATCGCTGGTGCTGTAGAGCGCGAGGCCGTCCGAGGCGGACAGCCGCTCGCCGCCCAGGACCTTCTGGGCGATCCCTTGCAGCGCGGGATCCCGGAACCGGGTGGGATCGAGCTCGCCAACCATCGTATCTCCTTGGGGCGCAGGGAGTAAGAAA
>JBBSHB010000176.1:0-5785 GCA_038253515.1 Gemmatimonadales bacterium
CGGCGGGCGGGTCCGGTCGTCGCCCGCCGTGGCAGACGGGCGGGTGTTCGTGGGCAGCATGGACGGGTCCGTCTATGCGGTAGCGCTCCGCACCGGCCGCCCGATCTGGCGCTTCGACACCGAAGGCCACACGCTGGAGTCCGCCAGGTTCGGTTTCGACCGTCGCACCATTCAGTCATCGCCAGCGGTGGTCGATGGCCGGGTCTTCGTCGGCGCGCGCGACGGTCACTTGTACGCGCTGGATGCCGGAACCGGCCGGCTCCTCTGGAAGGTCGACCACAAGATGTCCTGGGTGATCACCTCGCCCGCGGTGGCCGGAGGGCTGGTCTACGCGGGCAGCTCGGACGCCAAGTTCGTCCAGGCGGTGGACGCCGCCACCGGGCGGGAGCGCTGGCGCTTCACCTCCGAGCGGCCGGTCTGGTCCTCCCCCGCCATCGCCGGAAGCATGCTCTACGTGGGCGACGGCTCGGGGACCATCTATGCCGTCGACCGCGAGACCGGTGCGGAGCAGTGGCGCTATCGCACCGGTCGCCGGATCCTCTCCTCGCCGGTGCTGGCCGACGGCAGGCTGTTCGTCGGCAATGCCGACGGTGGAGTCTACGCGCGCCGCGGCACCGACACCCAGCTCAGACGCGCCGTTTTCTGGGACAGCGCCGATGTGCGAGGGGCCTGGCTCAGCGACCACGAGCAGCTGCGGGATTACCTGGCGGACCACGGCTACCAGGTGCTCGACGCCGCGGCGCTCGCCCGGTTTCTGGGCGAGCGCGTCCGGGACCGCGCGCCCAGCGTCGTGGTCTTCGCGCTGGATCACCTCCCCGCCACGGTGGCCCCCACGGCCGCCGACACCGTGCTCTTCCGCCGTTACCTCGCGAGCGGCGGGAAGGCCGTGTGGCTCGGCGTCCCCCCGCTGGTCTGGAGCAAGGACCCCAAGACCGGCGACGCCGACTACACCGGGATCGACCGGAAGGCCGGCGCTCGCCTCCTGGGCGTGGACTTCACCCGGAGCAACTTCGATGCGTATGGGAATCGGGTGACGCGGGACGGGCTGCGGTGGGGACTGTCGGGCTGGTGGGAGAGCAACTGGTCGGTGGATCCCCGGGGAGTCACGACCGTGCTCGCGCTGGACGACAACGGTCTGGCCGGCGCCTGGGTCAAGAGCTACGGCGGCCCCCCGGGGACCGGATTCGTGCGGATCTACGGCGGCGGGTGGAACGGGGGGAGCCCGACGCCGAACTATGCCGGCATTCAGGCCGTCGCCGAGTATTTCCCTACGCCGGGCCGTTGAAGGCCGGGTCGCAGGCCCGAGTCCTCAGGTCGGTCTCCGTCCCGCGGTACCATCCGCCCCGGAACTCGAAGTGCCGCCCGTCGAGGATGCGGCTGTTGAGCGCATCGGTTCCCTGCTGCTGCACCTGCCAGAGCAGCACCTTGGCCCCCATCTCTGCCGCGGTCTCCCAGATGCCCGCCACCAGCGGCGGATAGAGATCGGTGTACTCGGACTTGAGCCTCGCTTCCCGAGCCGTGAACTCCATGCCAGCCTCCGGGGGGACGGACGACGGTGGACGAGAGCCCTCCAGCGACGCGGGGGCAAGCAAGCAGGATAATGCAACCCGACCCGCGGAGCCACCAGGGGTCGGCCTCCCGCCCCTCCCGGTCCCCTCCGAACCAGGCCAACTTACGGCCCCATGCGCATTGCCGTGGTGTTCGACACGCTCTACGACGGCTGGGACTCCCCCGAGCACGAGCGCCAGATGGCGACCGAGGTCGCGGCCTGGAAGCACGACGAGCCGGAGATGGAGTACCAGATCGCCGATGCTCTCCGGGTCCGAGGCCACGAGGTCGTCCTGATCGGCGTGCGGAACGATCTGCAGTACATGGTCGGCTGCCTGGAGGAGATCCGGCCGGATCTGGTGTTCAATGCGGTCGAGGCCTTCTGCGGCAACCCCGGGCTGGAGTACATGATCCCCGGGATGCTCGAGGCCAAGGGCTACCGGTACAGCGGGGCGCCGCCGCTCGCGCTCGGGGTCTCCCGCAACAAGGCGATGAGCAAGAAGGTCCTGGCGTATCACGGCATCCGGGTACCGGGGTTCGTGACCTACCGCCCCGGTGAGTCGGTGGAGGGCCCTCCCCAGCTCCCCTTTCCGCTCATCGTCAAGCCGCTCCAGTCCGACGCCTCCGCCGGGATCGCCCAGGCCTCCGTGGTGCAGGACGAGGCGGCGCTGGCCGACCGGGTGCAGCTGGTCCAAGACCGGTTCCACCAGCCCGCGATCGCGGAGGAGTTCGTCCAGGGCCGCGAGCTCTACGTCAGCGTCATCGGCAACGGGGACGCCCTCACCACGCTGCCGATCACCGAGCTGGTCTTCGACCAGCGGCGCACTCGGCCGGAGGAGCGGATCGCCACCCAGTCTGCCAAGTGGGACGAGGACTACCGTTCCCGCAAGGGGATCCGGAACGTCTTCGCCCGCCCGCTGGCCCGGGTCGCCCGCGAGCGCATCGAGTCGATCTGTCGCACCGCCTTCCGCGCCCTCTGGCTCCGCGACTACGCCCGGGTCGACGTCCGCCTCGCCCCCGACGGTGAGATCTGGTTCCTCGAGGCCAACGCCAATCCCTTCATCAGTTACGGGCACGACATGGCCAATGCGGCGCACAAGGCGGGGATGGATTACTACCAGTTCATCCAGCGTCTGGTGGACGAGGCGATGGCGCGCTATGAGCCCCGCTAAGCGCCGCCGCGGGCCCGCGCCGCGGGCCGAGCTGCGCTGCGTCTGCGGCCAGCGGGTGAAGCGCTACTGGGCCCACTGCCCCAACTGCAGCCGCGGCCTCCAATGGCGCGACCTCGGCAACGTGACCGGTGCCGAGTGCTACAACTGCGGCTGGATGGTGTCGGACAAGTCGTCCTATTGTCCCTGGTGCGGGGTGGACATCTTCGAGGCGGGCTACTCCGCCGAGCAGCCGCTCAAGGCGCCCAAGGGCTTCCGGATGGACGCGCGCTGCGATTGGGGCTGCGGCGGCGGCGTGCAGTACCCGATGAACTTCTGCCCCTGGTGCGGCCGCGCGCAGTCGTGGAACTACGACGATCAGTTCGAGGGCGAGTGCCCCCACTGCGCCCGCGGGGTGGACGACTGGATGAACGCCTGCCCCTGGTGCGGCAACGACGCCACCGGCCGGGACCTGATTCCCCGCGCGCTCACCCGGGTTCGCCGCCTGCTGCTGGTCTCCCGGATCCGGGACTGGGGGTACCGCGTGCTGCTCCGCCCGGGCGTCTCGGGCGTGGACCCGCGCTACCCGAAGGCGGTCGAGATCGAGCAGAGCTACGTGGTGGGGAAGCGGCGGCGGGAAGAGGTCCCCTGGACCATGCTGGTGGGCCTCCTCACCCACGAGCTGGGACACAGCTTTCTCTATCACCACTGGGACTGGACCCGGAGCCGCCGATTCATCCGGGCCTTCGGCGAAGTCGACAAGGCCTACCGGGGGATGGACAACACCTGGGTCTACTTCCAGCGGCGCCGCGTGGCCATCGCCCCGCGCGACTTCGTCAGCGCCTATGCCGCCAAGCACCCGCAGGAGGACTTCGCCGAGACCTTCCGGTTTTACGTCACCCGGCGCGGCAGACTACGCGACCTGTTCGCCGAGTTCGGGCAGAAGCGGAAGGGGGTCATTCTGTACGAGAAGTTCCTCGTGCTGCACGACTTTGTGCGGGCGCTGCGGGGGTGGGGGTAGGGGCCGGGGGCCGGAGAGGCTCGGAGGTGCCGCTGGCGCCGATGCGGCTCGGCCCCGATGCTCGGGCGGAGGCGACGGGTGGGGGTCGCGGAGGGCGCGTCAGTGACTGCGGCAGCACCCCGATTGCCGCGATACGATCGACGCAGGCACTGCAGCGCCCGGAGCGAGCCCCACCCGCCGCCGCAGCCGAATCCCCGATCGTCGCGCTCACCCATCCGCCAGCACTTCGACGGCCGCATTCCGCCCGTTGATCCCGATCACGCTCCCGCCCGGATGGGTTCCGGCCCCGCAGAGATACACCCCCCGCATCGGCGTCCGGGCTCGTAGCCGGCGATCCCACATGTACTCCGGCAGGATCTCCCCCTGGAAGATGTGCCCGCCCGTGAGCCCCACCCGTCGCTCGATGTCCGGCGGGCCCAGCACCTCCATCGCGATGATCGCCTCGGGCAGGTTGCTGCAGAACCTCGCGATCGACTCCACCACCACCCGCCCGACCTCCTCCCGCCGCCCATCCCAGTTCCCCTCCCGGAACCGGTAAGGCACGTATTGCGCGAACACACTGAGCGTGTGCACCCCGGCGGGTGCCACGCTGGTGTCGAACACCGTCTGCAGATAGAGCTCGTTCCAGGTCCGTGGGGGGAGGAGCCCCGCGTTCGCGGCCCGGTGGTGGCTCCGCCACTCGTCCTTGGTGAGCGGCGTGTTGACCTGGCCGGTGTGGTGCGGCTCGCGCGTGCCGGGACGGGCGGTGAAGTCGGGCAGCTCGCGCAGCATCATGTTGACCTTGACGGTGACGCCCTGGATCGGGACGGCCAGCACCTGGCGCGACCATCCCGGGTCCGCCGCGCCGTCCAGCAGCGACAGTGTGATGCGCGGGTCGGCGTTGGAGACCACCCTCGGCGCGCGGATCCGTTCACCGGAGGTGAGCTCCACCCCTTCGCCCGGTCTGATCCGCGCGACCGGAACTTCCGTCGCGATCACCGCCCCCGCCTCCCGCGCGATGTCGCAGAGCAGGAACGACACCATCCCCATGCCGCCCTCGACGTAGCCCCAGGTCCCCGGCATGCCGTCCATCCGGCCGGAGGCGTGGTGATAGTACACCGAGGCGGTGCCCGGGTCATGCGGGCTCGCGTTGGTGCCGATGATCCCCTGCCCCAGGTAGGCGAGGTGCATCCGCTCGTCGGACAGGTAGCGCTCGACCAGCTCCACCATCGACCATTCGAAGAGCAGGCCGCGCGCCTCGGGGTCACCCTGGAGGCGGCGCTCGATCTCCTCCCGGCGCGGCGCCGGGTCGATCCAGAGATCCCCGGCACCCTCGGGACGGAGCGCATCGCGGAGCCGGCGCTTCACCGCCTGCATCGCCCGCCATCCGGCGAGGTCGCCCGGGGCGAAGCGGCGGATCTCCTCCTCGCACCGGGCGTCGTCGTTCCAGAGCTGGATGCTGCTCCCGTCCTCGAACGGAACGAACAGCCCTCCCGCCGCCGGCATCCAGCGGAACCCATGCCCGGGCAGATCGAGCTCCCGCATCACCAGCGGATGCAGCAGGCCCACCACGTACGCGCAGGGCGACATCCGCACGCCGGGCCACGGCTCCTCCAGCGTGCACGCACCGCCCACGCTGCTCCGGGCTTCCAGCACGAGCACCCGGCGGCCGGCTCGCGCCAGGTAGGCGGCGCAGGCGAGCCCGTTGTGCCCGGCGCCGACGATGACGACGTCCCAGCGTCGCGCGGCGAGGTCAGGCACTGGCTCGGGCAGTCCGATCCGGCCCAGGACGGCCGCGGTGGGACTCGCTCCCGGGGCCGCGCCCATTTCGGTATCAGACCCTCCCGGCCAGCGTGAGCATGCCCCAACCCACCAGGGCCGCTCCCGCCACCCGACCCACGATCCGGCCGCCGGGCACCACCTTCTCCACCAGCACGAACCCCGCGATCACCGCGATCCAGAGCAGGTTCATCACCCCGGCCACGAAGAGCAGTGCCATCAGCAGCCAGCAGCAGCCCACGCAGTGGATGCCGTGACGGAAGCCCATCGTGAGTGCGCCGGCCTCTCCCTCGCGCCACTCGGCCGCGAA
>JBBSHB010000177.1:0-5782 GCA_038253515.1 Gemmatimonadales bacterium
GCGAAGTAGAGCAGGAACATGACCAGGGTCTGGAGCAGCAGGATGTCCACGAAGTTGGCGTGAAGCCCGAGGGCGCGGAGCGCCACGTACCCGGCGAGCAGCTTGTTGGCGTGCGAGGGACCACTCAGAATCGTGGCCCAGACGAGCGCCAGCCACCCCGCAGGACTGTTGAACGCCACCACGCTCTCGTGCGCCTGATCGATCCCTTCCCGCAGCCGCTCGAGCTGGCTCGCGAACCTGGCGCTCCGCCGCCCGACCGACTCGGCCAGACGGTGAATCAGATCGCGCACCAGCTTGGGGAAGAACATCACGAAGCCCATCAGCAGGCCGATCCCGCCGACGATCGTGAGACTTCCCCGGAACAGATCGTAGAGCGAGAGCCCGAGAACGTTGCCCCGCTGGCCCAAGGATTGTCCGGCGCCGAAGAGCAGCGCCAGTGGCCCGGCGATGGCGAAGAAGAGGATGGTGGCGACGAAGCTCATGAAGGTCGAGGTCACCGCCACCGGCAGCGGCAGCCCGTAGCGCCGCATGGTGTACATCGTCATCGGCCCTGCGCCCGAGTTGAGCGGGGTGATGTATCCAGCCCAGGCACCCATCCCGCCGGCCAGGATCATCCCCTTGAGCGGCGGCCTCGGGTAAACATGCCGGGCAACCACCCAGTTCCGGAGCCCGCCCCCGATCCAGTCCATCGAGGCGAGCCCGACCCCGGCGAGCAGCCAGATCCAGTGGATCCGGCCCACCCCCGCGAGAAAGGCGGAGAAGTCGTTGCCGTAGATCAGAGTGATCCCGAACCCCACCAGCGAGGCCAGGACCGAGAACTCGAAGCCGCGAACCAGGAACTTGGGGGTGAGCAATCGGGGCATGAAGGGGAAAAGATAGTCGCGCTCCAGCGGGGTGCCCTCCCGAAACTATCCCGAACTCGAGACCCCCGCTATCCTTATGACTGCGATGTCCCAGTCCGTGATCCGCATCGTCAACGCCCGGCAGCACAACCTCCGGGGAATCAGCGCCGAGCTCCCGCACCGCGCGCTCACCGTGATCACCGGCCCCTCGGGGTCGGGGAAGAGCACCCTCGCGTTCGACACCATCTACGCCGAGGGGCAGCGGCGGTACATCGAGTCGCTCTCCACCTACGCCAAGCAGTTCCTCGAGCGGATGCCCAAGCCGCTGGTGGATCGCCTCGAGGGACTCGCACCCGCGGTGGCCATCGAGCAGCGGAACCCCACGGTCTCCAGCCGCTCCACCGTGGGAACGGCCACCGAGGTCTACGACTACCTGCGCCTTCTCTGGTCCCGGGTGGGGCGCAGTTACTGCCGAACCTGCGGCGCCCCGGTCCGCCGCGACACCCCGCAGTCGGCCGCGGATGACGTGCTGGCCGCGGTGAGCGGGCCGGTGCAGATCTGCTTTCCACTGCCGCCGGTGGCGCGCCTGGCCCACGAGGCGGTGGTCGAGAACCTGCGCGCCCTCGGCTTCGTGCGGGTGCTGGCCGACGGCGCGGTGTATCGCCTGGACGAGCTGCCGGCCGGACTCGACCTCACCCGGGCGCAGGAGCTCCTGGTGGTGGTCGACCGGCTGACCGCGACGCCCGCCATGGCGGGCCGACTCTCCGAGGCGGTGGGCACCGCCTTTCAGGAGGGTGACGGCGTCGCCCTGGCCCTGGCCGATGGGCGCCGGCTCCGGTTCACCCGCTTCCCCGCCTGCAGCGCCTGCGATACCCCCTCGGCGACCGTCACCCCGGCGCTCTTCTCCTTCAACAATCCGCGAGGCGCCTGCTCCCGCTGCAACGGGTTCGGGGCGGTCCTGGAGTACGACGAGTCGCTGATCGTCCCCGATCCCGACCGGAGCCTCGCCGACGGCGCGATCGATCCCTGGACCAAGCCGAGATACGAGACACGGCGCCGGATGCTGCTCGACTTCGCCCGGAGCCTCGGTGCCGATCCGGCCAAGCCCTGGCAGAAGCTCAAGGCGTCCCACCGGCGGGAGTTGCTCTACGGCCGCAAGGGGCGCTACGTCGGGATCTTCCCGTTCCTGAAGGACCTGGAAGAGAAACGGTACAAGCAGTATATCCGGGTCTTTCTCCGGCAGTACCAGCTCGCCAAGACGTGCGACGCCTGCGGTGGCAGCAGGCTCAACCCTGATGCCCTGGCCGTGCGGATCGGCGAGGAAACGGTTGCGTCGGTGGCCGCGCGGTCGATCGAAGGCATTCAAGGGTGGATCGAGGAGCTCGTGCTCTCGCCGTTCGAGCGCGAGGTGGCCCAGCTCATCCTCGACCAGCTGGCCGGCCGACTGGGTTTCCTCTGCGACGTTGGGCTCGGATATCTCACGCTCGATCGTCAGACCCGCACGCTCTCCGGTGGCGAGGCCCAGCGCATCTCCCTCAGCAACGCGCTCGGATCCCATCTGGTCGATACGCTGTACGTGCTGGACGAGCCATCCATCGGCCTCCACCCGCGCGACACCGACCGACTGCTCCGCCTGCTGCGGCGGCTGCGCGACGCGGGCAACACCGTGCTCATGGTGGAGCACGACCTGGCCGCCATCCGTCAGGCCGACTTCATGCTCGAGCTCGGACCCGGCGCGGGCGAGCGGGGCGGACGGGTGGTCCATGCCGGACCGGTGGCCGACGCGAGAAACACGCTGACCGGCCAGTATCTCACGGGCGAGAAACGGATCGCGGTGCCGAGTCTCAGGCGGCCCGCCGGTCCCCAGTGGCTCAGGGTGCGCGGGGCCGCGTTGCACAACCTGAAGGGCGTGGACGTCGACATTCCGTTGGGCACCCTCACCGCGGTCACCGGCGTGTCGGGCTCCGGCAAGAGCACGCTGCTCCACGACATCATCTACCGGCACCTGGAAGCCCGGCTCCACGGCGGGCACTCGGCCAAGAGCCACCTGGGCGAGGCAGTGGGCGCGGTCGAGTCGCTGAGCGGGGCGGAGCTGCTGGAGGACGTGCTGCTGATCGATCAGTCGCCCATCGGGCGGTCACCCAGGTCCAACCCGATCACCTACATCAAGGCGTTCGACGAGATCCGCGAGCTGTTCGCGGCCCAGCCCCTCGCCCGACAGCGGAAGTACACCGCGGCGACGTTTTCGTTCAACCTGGCCGGCGGCCGGTGCGACGCCTGCGAGGGCTCGGGACATGTGCAGGTCGAGATGGTCTTCCTGGCCGACGTCTTCGTGCCCTGCGAGGTCTGCGGCGGCACCCGCTATCGGCGGGACGTGCTCGACGTGCGCATCCACGGGCACTCGATTCACGATGTGCTGCAGTGGACCGTCGACGAGGCCATCGCCCGCTTCCGCCATCAGGCCAGGCTGGGCGCGGCGCTCTGGCAGCTTCAGCAGGTGGGACTGGGATACCTGCGCCTGGGACAGCCGGCCACCACGCTGTCCGGCGGCGAGGCACAGCGGCTCAAGATCGCCCGGGAGCTGGCGCACGCCGGCAAGCGCGACGGACGGAAGCTCTATATCCTGGATGAGCCCACCACCGGATTGCATCTCGACGATGTCCGCGTCCTCATCCAGGTGCTCGACCGCCTGGTGGACGCGGGACATACGGTCGTGGTCATCGAGCACCACCTGGACGTCATCAAGCGCGCCGACTGGGTGGTCGATCTGGGCCCCGAGGCCGGCGATGCGGGCGGATGGGTGGTGGCCCAAGGCACGCCCGAGGAGGTGGCCACCGCCGTCGGCTCGCACACCGGCAGCTACCTCGGACCGCTGCTGGCGCCGCCGCCCGCCGCCGCCCTCGTCGGCTGACCGCTGCCGACCCGTGTGACCAGATCTTTGCACAATCTCGACCCGCAGAGGACATGACGCTCGTCTCGGGCTGCAGCTGGCGGTCAAGAACGACGGCAGCGAGACCCGGAAGCTGCCCTGGCTGGGGCAGTTTCAGCACGAGAATTACATCGCCGTGCCGGGCTTCGGCGGCAAGGCGGTGCTGTTCGGCACCGACGACAACGGCCCAGCCAGCTTCGGCAGCGCGCTCCGCTCCGAGCTGTATCTCTACGTTGCGGACGATGCCGCCGGGGTCCTGAATGGAACCGGCAAGCTCTATGTCTTCACCTCCTCGGCGGTCCTCAACTCAGGCTATCTCACCAGCGGGTCCCCCATCTCGGGAAGCTTCGTCGAAGTCCCCGGCGCGGCCTCTCTCGCGGCGGCGGACCTGGAGACCGCGGTCAGCCAGCTCGGCGCCTTCGAGTTCGTGCGGCTGGAGGACATCGATTACGCCCGGCACCCGGGCGTGCCGGGCCAGAAGCCGGCGATCTACTTCGTGGACACCGGAAACATCAACGGGCGGTGCGGCGCCGGGGCGTGCGACCTCTTCGGCTCGATTTACCGAATGGAGCTCGATCCCAGCGATCCGACTCAGCACGCCAGCCTCACGCTGCTGGCCCGCTCGCGCGGCGTCGCCGCCGGCGACTGGGCATCGCCCGACAACATCGCCGTCGGAGAGCACAGCCTCATGCTCGATGAGGATCCGGCCTACTCCGAGTTCAACCGGCCCGAGCGGATCTGGAATTTCAAGTTCCGGCAGGACGGGACCCTGGGGCCCGCGCGGGCGGTCGCCGAGCTGGAGAATGAGAAGTTCACCGGCAACGTCTGTTCGGACGCGGCGGGGACCTGCTGGGAGTCCACCGGGGTGATCGACGCCTCCCGGTGGCTGGGTGAGGGTACCTGGCTGTTTAACGTCCAGGCACACACGCTGCCCTTCTCCTACATGAACGGGCAGACCAAGATCGAGGTCCCCGCGGAAGGCGGGCAACTGCTGTACCTCCGGCTGCCCGGGAGTTGAGCGCGGTGCCGGCACACGCGAACCTCGCCGTACGTGCATAACGGGGTGGAGACGGAGCAGCGGGATCTCGTCACAGCGCGGCCGCGCTCGTCCGGATGAGCTCCCACGCGCCCATCACGTGCTCTCGGGTGGTGCTGCGCTGTCCCACGACCAGCCGGATCACGTAGCGCCCACCCAGGCGCGTGTGAGTCAGATGGACCGTCCGGGCAGCGTTGACTCGGGCCAGCAACTCCTGGTTGAGGGCATCGACCTCCGCAATCGTGAGGCCTTCCGGTCGGTACCGAAAGCAGACCAGGCCGAGCGTCACCGGCGCGACCACCTCGAAGTCGGGCGCCTCCCTAACCCAGCCGGCGAACTCCTGGGCCAGCGCGACGTGGCGCCGGATCACCTCCTGCAGCCCCGCCACCCCGTAGCTCCGAATCACGAACCAGAGCTTCAGCGCCCTGAACCGGCGGCCGAGCTGAATCCCCCAGTCGCGGAAGTTCACCACGCTGGAGTCGTGCGTGGTGCGCAGAAACTCCGGGGTTGCCTGGAAGGTCCGGACCAGCGCGTCCGGATCTCGAACGAAGTAGGCGGTACAGTCGAAGTTGGTGAGGAGCCATTTGTGCGGGTTGAAGACGAAGCTGTCGGCCTGGTCGAGGCCGGCGAACATCCAGCGCAGCTCGGGTACGATGGCGGCGGCACCCGCGTAGGCGGCATCGACGTGAAGCCAGAGCCCGTAGCGCCCGCAGATCTCGCCGATGGCCGGCACCGGGTCGATCGCCGTGGACGAGGTAGTGCCGATCGACGCGACGACACACGCCGGCACTCGACCGGCGGAGCGGTCCTCCGTGATGGCCTGCTCGAGCGCCTCCGGACGGAGCGCGAATGCCTGGTCGGTAGGGATGTGACGAAGGTGGTCGAGCCCGTACCCGGCGAGCTTCACCGCCTTGTCGATCGAGGAGTGCGCCTCCGTCGACGCGTACACCGTGAGCGGGGGACCGGACTCGGCCA